>JAJRTL010000261.1 GCA_024278315.1 Planctomycetota bacterium
ACTCGCTGGAGGAACCCCTGCTGGAGAACCCGACAGAGGAGGCCGAGGTGGCTGAGCTGAGCGAAGGCGAGCCGCCTCCACTCGAGTTCGGCATGTCAGGCCCCACGGAACGCGACAGCGACTGGCTCGAGAAGATCGGTCGGCGAGGAAAGGGCAAGCGCGACCGCGGAATGGGCCTGCAGGGCGTCGGAGAGGGGGGAGATCGCTTGCTGGAGGGAGCCGGCAAGAGGGTCCACGACACGAGCGCCGCACTGCGCAAGACCGGCCTAGAGGTGGCCTTCGTCTTCGACTCGACCTCCTCCATGGGGGGCATCATCTCGGAGTCCAAGGCACGCATGGAGGAGATCCTCCTGCTCCTGGGCACGTTGGTCCCCGGAACCCGGATCGGGATGGTGACGTTTCGCGACAAGGGTGATGAGTACGTCACCCGTGAAACCAAGCTGGGTGCCGGTCACTACGAGATCCTGGCCTTCCTGAACTCAGTCAGTGCAGGAGGCGGTGGCGACTTCGCCGAAGCCGTGGACGAAGGGCTTGCACGCGCGCTCAAGTGGAAGTGGACCGGACGTGCCACCAAACTCGTAGTCCTCGTTGGCGATGCACCTCCGCACGCTGGCACGGGCCTCAAACGAGCCACGCGAACCGCATCACGATTCAAGCGCATGAAGGGCAAGGTCTACTGTCTCTACACCAGCCCCGAGCGAGAGACCGTGAACGCTTTTCGGAAGATCGCCAAGGCTGGTGGCGGACAGTCCCTGGCGCTGAACGACAGCAGCATCCTCCTGGAGTCTCTGGTGCGGATCGCACTCAAGACGGATTCCAAGGAAGCGAGGCGCATCCTCGAGAACCTGGAGGAGGTCCGCCAGAGGGAACGGAACTCAGCGAGCACGGGTCAGAAGGCCCCTTTGCCTGCCCTCACCCAGACCCTCTGCGACTTCGAACCGGACCGCGTCATCATCGAGTCCTGGACCCGCGCGACACGCCAGGAACTGCGCGCACTGGGTCCAGCCCTACAGAAGAAACGTCTCAGCAAGGAGGGGCTCTATGCGCTGAGCTATATCCTCGGAAACGTCCTGGAGCGAGGCCGTGTCGCCTGGCGCGCCCCCCAGCCGGAGAGCCTCCGACGCCCCAGCAAGGGCGTGCCCACCTCGATGCGCCCCTGGTTCTTCGGCTCGCGCTAACCCCCTGCGGAGCGCGAAGGCCGCCCAATCCATGCATCTGCCAGACTGGCAGTTGCCAGCCAAACTGACAGTCAAGGCTTTGGGCAGGAGGAGGCCAAGTCACTGTCAAATACCTGAAAACAATATACTTACATCAATGCGCACCTGGCATCGATCTTGCATTCAAGGATGGTCAACGAGAGAAATCGGTCGACGGACCCCAAGGAGGAGCGATGAACCTGGAGAGATTTACGATCAAGGCCCAAGAGGCCCTGCAAGCTGCGCAGGAGCTCGCCAGCCACAGGCAGCACCCCAGCCTGGAGCCGATCCACCTGCTTTCAGCCCTCTTGCATCAGGAGGACGGTCTCGTCTCACCTCTGCTCGACAGGGTCGGCGTGAACCGCGCGGCCTTCGCGGCAGACATCGACCAGGCGCTCGGCAAGCGTCCGACGGTGGAGGGAGCCCAACTCTCCATGGATGCCGCGCTCAGCCAGGTGCTGGAGAAGGCACAGAAGATCATGGGCAAACTCGGCGATCAGTTCGTCTCGACCGAGCACCTGCTGCTGGCACTCCGCGAGACATCGGGTGTCGACGACATCTTCAAGAATCATGGTGTCACCCGGGACAGGCTCGAACAGTCCTTGGAGCAGATCCGTGGCAACACGCGCGTGACCGACCAGAATCCCGAAGACAAGTATCAGGCCCTGGAGAAGTACGCCAAGGACCTCACCCAGCTCGCACGCGATGGCAAGCTGGATCCGGTGATCGGGCGGGATGGCGAGATCCGGCGTTGCATGCAGGTTCTTTGCCGACGCACCAAGAACAACCCCGTCCTGATCGGTGAACCCGGTGTGGGAAAGACCGCCATCGCGGAAGGCCTCGCGCAACGGATCGTGGAAGGCGACGTGCCCGAGACTCTCAAGAACAAACGCCTCATGTCCCTGGACATGGGCGCCCTGATTGCCGGTGCCAAGTTCCGCGGCGAGTTCGAAGATCGACTCAAAGCCGTGCTCGAAGAAGTCGTCAGCTCGGAAGGCGGCGTCGTCCTCTTCATCGATGAGATCCATACCCTGGTCGGTGCCGGAAAGACCGATGGCGCGATGGATGCGGCCAACCTCCTCAAGCCGGCTCTCGCTCGCGGCGAGCTGCGTTGCATCGGCGCCACGACACTGGACGAGTACCGCAAGTACATCGAGAAGGACCCGGCACTGGAGCGTCGCTTCCAGACCGTGCCCGTAGGAGAGCCATCGGTCCAGGAGGCCATCGGTATCCTGCGTGGGCTCAAGGAACGGTATGAGGTCCACCATGGTGTGAGGATCACGGACAGCGCCATCGTCGCTGCCGCCACTTTGAGTGATCGATACATCTCCGACCGGTTTCTCCCCGACAAGGCCATCGACCTGATCGATGAGGCAGCCTCCATGCTCCGTATGGAGATCGATTCCATGCCGACCGAGTTGGACGAGGTCGAACGGCACTTGCGTCAGCTCGAGATCGAACGCCAGGCTCTCAAGAAGGAGAAGGACCGTGCCAGCAAGGAGAGGCTGGCACGGCTCGAGAAGGATATGGCCGACGAGAAGGAACGCTCGGACGCCCTCTTCGCGCAATGGAAGGCCGAGAAAGAGGTCATCGAGGCCATCAAGGAGAACAAGGTCCGCATCGACGAGCTCCGGACGCAAGCCCACAATGCGGAGAGATCGGGCGAACTGCAGCGGGTCGCCGAGATCCGCTATGGCGAGATCCCCGGGCTGGAAGAGGAGAACAAAAAGCACTCCGAGAAGCTCAAGGAACTCCAGCAGGATCGCTGCATGCTCAAGGAGGAAGTCGAAGAGGAGGACGTCGCACAAGTCATCTCCAAGTGGACAGGTGTCCCCGTCTCACGCCTCGTCGAGAGCGAGAAGCAGAAACTCGTGCATATGGAGGACAGTCTCCAGAAGCGTGTCATTGGACAGGGCGAAGCCGTTCGCGCGGTTGCGGACGCAGTGCGTCGTTCCCGTGCAGGCCTCCAGGACCCGGACAGACCGGTGGGGTCCTTCCTCTTCCTGGGCCCCACAGGTGTCGGCAAGACCGAGTTGGCCAAAGCCCTCGCCGAGAGCCTCTTCAACGACGAACGCGCCATGGTGCGCATCGACATGAGCGAGTTCTCGGAGAAGCACTCCGTGGCACGTCTCGTCGGCGCTCCTCCGGGCTATGTGGGATACGAGGAGGGTGGCTACCTGACCGAGACCGTTCGCAGGAGGCCCTACTCGGTGATCCTGTTGGATGAACTGGAGAAGGCACACCCCGAGGTCTTCAACATCCTGCTCCAGGTCCTGGATGACGGCCGCATGACGGATGGCCAGGGACGGACCGTGAACTTCAAGAACACGATCCTCATCATGACCAGCAACCTGGGCTCCGAGTTCCTCCTCGAAGCGGACCCTGACCAGGAAGGAGTCCAGGAACAGATCGACTCGCTGCTGAAGCACAGCTTCAGGCCGGAATTCCTGAACAGGATCGATGAGGTCGTGCTGTTCCACAAACTGGACATCGAACATCTGCGCGAGATCGTGGATCTCCAACTCGCACGGCTGATTGGCATCCTGGCAGAGAAGGGAATCGAGCTCCGCGTGCCGGAGGAGAGCCTGGATAGTCTTGCTCGGCAAGGCTACGACCCGGCCTTCGGTGCACGTCCCCTCAAGAGGCTGATCCAGCACAAGATCCAGAATCCCCTGGCATCCAAACTCTTGGCTGGAGAGATCGGTCCCGGGGACTCGGTCACGGTCGTGCCCCAGGCGGGGAGTTTCGGCTTCGAAGTCGCGCTAGCGTCGGACTTGGCAGAGAACCAGGAAGAGACAAGCGAGACCGTGGGATGATAAAGGGATAGAATCGACTGGATGCAATCCGTTTCCTACGATCCCCGTACGATTGGTCTCGCGAGCGAGATCCTCTTCCCACCGATGGACCTGGACGTCCAACGCGTCCAGGCCATCCACAACCTCCTGTACCAGGATCCTGGATCCAGGTACCAGAACTTCCAGGTCAGCCAAGAAGGCGTACAGCTCAGCAACCCGCCTGAGCAACCAGGGCAGAACTCGAGTGTGACGTTCCAGCCCGACCGGATCGCCATCCAGGAAGAACTGGGGCCCTACCTGCTGGAGGACTATGCGCAACGCGTACAGCGCATTGCCGAGGTCTGCATGGCAGAACTACCCCTCCCCATGCTGGTCGCGCAGCAGCACACGATTCGCATGCTGGTCACGCCCAAGAACTACAAGGACAGCCGCGACTTCCTGGCGGGGCGCGTCTGCGGACTCAGCAACGAGGAGCTTCACGCCTTCGAGCGGCCGATCGGACTGTTCGGCATCAAGCTCGTCTTTCCTGCCGCCGACGCCGGCGACGACTTCCATGCCTTGCGCATCGAGTCCTTCGGAGAGGACCCCCAATCCGTCTTTCTGGAGAACGTCGCAACCTTCCCTCGCCCCATACAGCCAAACGAACTCGGTTCCATCGAGCAGACCCTCGAGTCTGCTCAGCGGTTCTTGATGGAGAAGGCCTTGGCCTTCCTGGCAACACGCGACATGGGCACGCCCTGAGATGCGAGAGAGGGAGGAACAGCGGGCCAAGAGCCACACGGGGCTAGCGCTGGCCATGGCGTTCACCATGGCCCTGGTCCTGGTTCTGCTCCCAGGTGCCTGCCGAGAAGATGGCAAGGGACGAGCCGATCCGGAACCCCAGGCCAAGGAGGTCGTCGCTCGAATCGGAGACATGGAGTTCACCGAGTCAGAACTCAACGAGGATCTGGCCTTCCTCAAGTCAGCCGACCCGAGCCTGTCGGATGGCGCTATCCGACATTATCTGCTCATGCAGGTCCTCGTCCCCAAGCGCCTGGCACAGAAGGAGCTGGATCCCCAGGCGGTCGCCGAAGCACGCCAAAGAGCCGCGGATCTCGTCACAGCGGTCCGATCCGCAGGCTCGGACCTCGCGACACTGAAGCGATACGGCGACCCTGTCGGCGGCCGAGAGAGCCCTTTCCCCCTCTTCCGCACCAATGATCTCGAGGTCCCCGTGGCCCGTGCCGCATTCAGTTTGAAGATCGGTGAAGTCTCGGGAGCCATCCATGGCACCTGGGGAAGCTACGTCATCTCCCCCACGACCCTCGAGAAGCGGCTTGCCGGCAGCGCTGAAAGCAGGACGGTCTATACCGTCTTCTTTCCCTACTCGGAGGAAAGTGACTTCAGGTCGCGTATCCTGGGTGAAGCAGCTAGATACAGGAAGATTCCTCTCGAGGTCCACTCCCGTTACTTCCGTGAGCTACGCCCCCTGGCTACGGAAATCCGCATCCTCCCGAAGAACTGAGATGCGTTTCAAGAAAACGACGATCACCATCGCCCTCCTGCTCCTTCACGCACAGGTTCAGGTTCTGTCCGCACAGATGCCCGCTTCTGCGCAGGATGCTCCCAAGAAATCCGCGAGCCAGGTTTCGCCCCAGAAGGGAGGCAAGAAGCAGAAGACCAAGAAGGCCCTGAAGCCATCCTGGCCCAAGCTCAAGTTCAGCAAGAAGAGCACCGCAAGGGACAAGATCAACCTGCTGGTATCCAAGAAGCCCGAGGAGCGGCGGAAGGCGCGAGCCAAGATCTTGTCCTATGGCCCCGGGGTCGCTCCGGTCCTGCTGGCGGCCTATCACGACAGACAGAAACAAGCGCTACGGGATGCCATCGAGCCATTGCTCGATGAGCTGATCACGAAGGAGTACGGACCCGTCCTGGAAGTATCCTCCAAGTGGAAGAACGTGGTCCTGACCAGGTTCATGCTAGGCAAGTTCGACTCCTTCGACGATCGTCGATACAGGGACTGGTTCCTTCGTGCGGCGAAGCACAAGAACCAGGAGATCTCGGACGGAGCGTGGTATGCGCTGGCTCGCCTCGGAGAAACAGCATCGCTCGATTTCCTGATCGCGAAGGCGCGCAAGACGTGGAACAAGGAGAAGGCGCAGATCCTGCCGGCCCTTCCTGGACTCAAGGGTGAAGCCGCCACCGCTCGACTCCTCGAGCTTCTGGAACATAAGAAACTAGAGGACAAGCTCACAGCACTGCGCCTCCTGCATGGAATCGGAACTGAAAAATCAGCAGGCAAGATCGCCACCTATCTGAACTCCAAAGACAACGTGCTGAAGGTAGAGGCCGTAAACGCCCTGCGCGGCATCGTCGATGGCAAGAAGCCCCACGACCACCTGTCTGTCTTCGATTCCATCAACGTGGTCAAGAAGTGGAAACAGCGGATGGGTGTCTGATGGAAGCAAACACACATCACTCCCGGGCCGGGACCTGGTCGCGATTCGGACGAATCCTCCTGGCAGGCCTTGCGATCCTGCTGTGCCTGGGCCTCGCGAACGCGCAGAAGAAGGCCAGAAAACTCCCCAAGTGGAAGATCGACCCCTACACCAAGAACGATCCCAAGGCCATGGCCAAGGCAGGCTACGTCTCCTACGGCCCCTTCGGTTTCGGGGAGATCGGTGACGAAGAGATCCAGACCCCCGAGATCGAAAAAGAGCTCGGTAACGTCAAGATTCTCTGGGTAGAAACCGCGCACTTCAAGATCGGTAGTGCCCTGGTCCGATGGCCGATCCCAACCGATCGGACCATCAAGCTCAAACTCAGGGCCGAGCTCGCAGAGCTCAAGAAGAAGATCCCCAAGGTGAAAGTGAAGACCAAGGTTCTGGATCCTTGGCTCAGGTTGCACCTCTTTGCCCAGAGGCTGGAAAACCTCTACACGCGATTCCAAGAGATCATGGACGTCACGGACGAGGACTTCCCCAAGAAGAAGGGAGTCTCCGTCAAGAACCGCTACATGGGCGAAGGTCCCTACCTCGGCCAACCGGCCAAGTACACCGTCCTCATGTTCCAGAAGGAGAGCGACTACACGCGATATCTCCGGACCTATATCGGTATGGCCCAGACCTTCGCCAAGAGACATAACTTCAAGGTATTCGGCAGCCTCTTCACCGGAACTGCAGCCGAGCTCTACGAGGGATCGCTCAAGCACGACACGGCCATGCACTGCCACATCGTATTCAACACGATCCAGCAACTGATCAATGGCTATCGGATGTATACCTTCGACATGCCCGTCTGGTTCAAGGAAGGCATGGCACACTACTTCGAGAGGCTGATCAGCCTGAGGTACAACAACTTCGACCAGAACGAGAGCGCCAGCGCCGATCTCAGCAAGACATGGAAGTGGAAGCCCAAGATCCGCGCGATGGTGGTCACGAAGAACAAGAGACTCAACTCATGGTCCAAGATGCTCCAGTGGCGCGATTTCGGCCAGATCAAGTTCCATGACCACATGGTTCTCTGGGGCCGCATGGAGTATCTCTTCTCCAAAGGAGACGAGGGCATCAAGATCTACCTGGACACGATGAAGAGCAATATCGCCTTCGGAAGCTCCGGCGGGCTGAGCAAAGCCATCCTCAAGGCCCAAAGAGAGGCCTTTCGAAAAGGTTTCGGCGGCAACGCCGTCAAGCTCGACGAACTCTGGATGGAACACGTCAAGAAGACCTACCCCTCACGCTGACATGGCCAGACTCCTCGCCCTCTCTCTCCTCTTCTGCTCCTCCATCTTCTCCTCCTGCAGCTCCTTTCCCGAGCTGGAGGATCCGGGTCCCTCTCTCACGGCATGGGGCGCCATGATGTCACTGGGGGGTGAAATGAAGATGGAGTCCCCGAACAACCCTCCACAACAGAATCCATTTCAAGATGTGAGCGCAGATTTCGGTCTCGATGATCGGGATTTTGGTGCGGGAGGCACCCTGGCCTGGGGGGATGGATTCGGCGGAATCGAGGTCAGCTACCTGCGGTGGGTCACAGCGAGGCCCTCACAGACCGACCGGCCTGAATTCAACTTTGGCGTGATTCGCGGTGGCAATGAGATCCAGAGTGAACTCGAGCTGCAGCAGATGAGTATCGAGTGGATCCAAACGCTGATACGCACCGATGAGCTCGCGGAGAATCTCACGGTTCGCTTGGGGGCGGGCGTGAGCGTCGATCACAACGAGTACCAGATCATCCTCAGAGAGACTTCCGGGAGCGCTCCCCTTCAGCGGCAAACGCTCACAATGAGCGACGACTTCGGCATTCCGATGATCCAGCTACGGGCGGAAGGCGAGATGCGCCCCTTCCGGTTGCGCTTGGACTTGGGCTACATGCAAGGAAAGTTCGGGGACTTCGACGGTACCTTCCTGGATGTCGCGCTCACAGCATGGTGGCAAGCCCAGAGGGGCATCGACCTCTTCATCGGCGCCTGGATCTACACCCTCCCCACCGCTGGCACAGACGCAGGGCTCAACTACGTCCTGGATACCAGCATGTCCGGCTACATCTTCGGGATCCGCTTCGAGCTCTGACACGCACCCAGAACGGGGTGGGAAGCACCTCGGGTGAGCAGGGCATCTCCACTCCGCTGCGAACTGCGGCTCTTGTGAGTGCAGGGAACGAACCTCTCTTCGGGTCCTTCGATTCCTTTCCCTCCCTTCCATGTTCCAGACAGGGTGCCAGGAATCTCTGTCCGCAGAACACCGAAACACCAAGGGGAGAGCAGCAGAGCAAAAAACCCACTCCTTCCGCAGGGGATCCAAGCCCACCTACTCACTCCCTTTCATCTCAATCTTCGTGGTCCCCCCTTGAGTGCCCCACGCTCATTGGGCTCATTGTTCACGGGCCTCATGCAGCATAACCCGAACGATTCATGACCTCGATGCGTCTGACGGCGTCTTTCGGTCCAGGACCGCGAACCTATCGGTTCGCTCGGCATTGCTTCGATTCGACGACCCTCTTGGGTCGCCTCATATCTCGCGCAGCCGTCCTGAACTCGAAA
>JAJRTL010000262.1 GCA_024278315.1 Planctomycetota bacterium
ACTGAGTAGATATGGGATCCTGGGACTTGGCCTGTCCCTCTGCTTTCTCAGTCGCCTCGACATGGCCTTTCTCGTTGCTGGCCTGTCACTATCACTTTGGTTCCAGAAGCGGCCGAACATGAGGAGCCTTCTCTCCTTCGCCATTCCGCTGACTGCGATTTGCGGGGGTTATCTGCTCTGGAACCTGATTTCCACGGGCCATCTGATGCCGGTGAGTGGCGCAGCCAAGCAGTACCACTCCAGTGTTGGCTGGAATGCGGCTGTTGAGCGTCTTGGCAGCAAGACCGCGGCTTTGTGGGAGAACCTGAGATGGCCCTTTATTCTCCACAATCGGCCCATCCGCTACGGGCTCATGGCACCCTGGCTTCTCTGGGTCTTGTCATGGGTCTTCCGAAGAAGTCGAAGCCTCGTCAGGTTTCGTAGATTGTGGCCCTTCTATCTGGGCACGACGATCTCCTTCTTGTTCTACGCGATCTCCTTCTACGGTGGATTCTCATGGACCAGCTGGTACTACCTGCCGCTGATCTTCATGGCCGTCGTGAGCATCGCGACTGGCATCGCCTTCCTCGAGGAACTCCGACCTGGACTCGGCTTGCTACCGGGTCTGCTCATCCTGATCCACGCCTTGGGTTTTCCTCAGATTCCCAAGAGTTACTACTGGATCCTCATGGCGATGACATTCGCTTTGGTGGCTCTCTCCTCCAGGCTCGCACCCCTGATCGCTCGCCTGCCAGGAAAGGAGCGCGGTCTTGCCCTGCTCGTGATTCTCCTGGCGCTGCTTCCGCTCATCTTCGGTGCGGGAGCTGCCATGGCGTTCTTTGTCGGTGCCTGTCTTGTTCTGTCACTATCGACGGTTCGATCCGGAGAGAGTGGGCCTCGCATCAAGAGTAGTATCACCGGTTGCGCTCTCCTCCTCGCCTTGTCCCCGTCCATCGTCTCAAGTCGCGTAGCCTCGGTCCAATCCGAACCTCGGTACTGGAACTACCATCTCTATCAAGGAGCACTGTGGGCCAAGGAAAACCTCCCCAAGGACGCCACGATCTGGTCAGGCAGCACCGGCATACTCGGTTACTTCTCGGAGAGGACCTGCGTCAACACGGATGGACTCATCAACAGCTTCGACTTCCTGGAGTCCGTGCTGAAGGCAGGCAAACTCGGCGAGTTCTACCGCAAGTGGGACTACAGTATCGACGCCATGCCCGATGAGGACCTCCTCAAGTACTACCCAGCAGGGGAGTTCATCTCCCTTCCCGCGGCGTACCAGCTGGAAGCATTCCCGGACGGCAAGCTCATGCGCAAGCTACGCGTCTTCAAGATGAAGCGAGACTGATCAGAGCAGATCCGCGAACTCGCGCTCCTGCTTCCAGAAGCTCTTGACTCCCCAATAGCCGAGGATGAACGTCATGGCGACGGACATGCCAAGAGTGATGAGGTCGGGGCTGGTGCCGAAGTAGAGCACGCTACGGAATCCCTCGAGAAGACCGGAGAGTGGGTTGAGGAAGTAGGCGTAGTAGACCCAATCCGGAAAACGCTCGAGGGGGGATGTAGGCCCGGCTGACCAGAGCACAGGGCTGACCCAGAACAGGATCGTGAGGATAGACTCGACGATGTACTGCACGTCCCGATAGACCACGTTGAGACCCGCCACGAGCAGACCGATCCCTGTCACCAGGCCAATCTCGATGACGACGAGGACTGGCAACCACAGAAGGTGGACGGACACGATGTCGTGCGGGGGTGTAAAGACGATCAGCGCCAGGACCACGAGTGTGGACTGGATCGCAAAGTGGATCAGGTGCGTGCAGATCACCGAGATCGGCAGGATCTGGCGAGGAAACCGTACCTTCTTGACCAGCGAGACGTTGCCGACGATGGACATGGAGCAACCGGCCAGGCAGTACGTGAAGAAGTTGTAGGGGATGAGCGCGACAATCACCATCGAGGGAAAGCTCGGTGGTGCTTCAAGGAATACAGTCCACGCCACGCTCAGGACCACGATCAGAACGAGTGGATTCAACAGGGCCCAGAGGAATCCCAGGGACATGTTGCGATACTGGGCCTTGAGCTCCTTGCTGACCAGGTTGCCGAGGATGAACCGGTACTTGTAGAGGTCGGTGAAGGTCTGCATGCTGTCAGCCCGCGTCCCCATCGACGGGACTGTCGCCTGGACCATCTGCTTCTGCTGTGTGGATGAGCCAGGTGTTGAGATACTCGTGCACGACTTCCTCGGTGGGACCCAACATACGCATCTCACCCTTGTGCAACCAGAGGGCACGCTTGCAGAGTTCTCGCACCTGGGACATGTCGTGGGAGACCAAGAAAAGCGTCGTCCCTCGCGCCAACATCTCACGCATTGTCTTCTCGCATTTTTGGCGGAAGCCACCGTCGCCGACCGAGAGCGCCTCATCGACGATCAGGACATCGGGTTCGACGTGAGCGAGCACGGCAAAGCCCAAGCGTGCCTGCATGCCTGTCGAATAGGTCGCGATCGGCGCATCGAGAAACTCCCCGATGTCCGCATAGGTCACGATGGCATCCAGCCTGGCGTCGATCTCCTCACGAGAGAGACCCATCAGGGATGCATTGAGATAGATGTTCTCATGCCCGGTCAAGTCGGGATGAAATCCAGCGCCCAACTCCAGCAGGGGGCCAATCCGACCACGGACATCGATCGTCCCCTGGGTCGGATAGCTCGTCTGCGCGATGAGAGAGAGCAGTGTGCTCTTGCCCGAGCCGTTGGTCCCGATCACGGCCAGCGACTCTCCTTTGGGCACCTCGAAGCTGACATCCTTGAGGGCCATGAAGTAGCCTGCGGAAGAGGGACGCTGGAGGATCCGCCTTAGGAACTCCTTTGCGAGGAAGGGCTTCTGTTTGACCAGACGGTAGCCCTTGGAGACGTTCTCAACACGAATGGCAGGCATCTCGGATCACCCCCCCCTTTGGCCGAGCCAGGTTTCCAGCTCATCGCAGATCCGCTCGGAGGCCTGCCCATCACCGTAGGGGTTCTGGGCTTGGGCCATCGCCGCGTATGCCCTCTCATCCTCGAGAAGCCTCGTTGCCTCGGCTAGGATGCGGTCGGCATGCGGACCAACGAGCTTTGCGGTCCCCGCCGTGACGCCTTCGGGCCGCTCGGTTTCGTCACGCAGCACGAGGATTGGCTTGCCCAGACTAGGAGCCTCTTCCTGCACACCACCCGAGTCCGTGAGAATGAGGTACGAGGCTTCCATCGCTGCGACGAACTGCGGATAGTCGAGTGGATCGATGAGCCGGATATGGGGATGGCTCCCCAAACGCGCCTGTACCAACTCACGGACATTGGGATTGGGGTGGACCGGATAGAGCAGATCGACATCTCCTCGATCGGCGAGCCCCAGGAGTCCGCGACACACTTCTTCGAAGGGCTCTCCAAAGTTTTCACGACGGTGCGCCGTGACCAGGATCAGCCTTCGCCCCTCGGTGCTCGCAAAGACATCTGAATCGGTCTTTCGCTGGGCCCATTCGAGTGCGTCGATGACCGTATTGCCGGTGACCTTGATGGCACTCTCGGCTATTCCCTCGCCGCGCAGGTTGTCGGCAGAGACCTCCGTGGGTGCGAAGTGCAGATCGGCCATCCTTCCTACGAGGCCTCGGTTCATCTCCTCCGGGAAGGGAAAAAACTTGTTGCCCGTGCGCAGACCGGCCTCCACATGTCCCATCGGGATCTTGCGGTAGTAGCAACAGAGCCCCGTGACCATCACGGTCGTCGTGTCCCCCTGTGCCAGGACGAAGTCGGGTTGCTCCTCACCCAGCACCTCGTCTACCGCCGTGATCATGCGACTGGTCAGATCCGCCAGCCCCTGGTTCGCTCGCATGAGATCCAGATCCACGTCGGCCTCGATCTCAAAGAAGTCCAGGATCTGATCCAGCATCTCACGATGCTGGGCCGTGGCCAGAACACGGACCCTCGCCCAGGGACGCATACGCAGGGCGTGGACCAGAGGCGCGAGCTTGACGGCCTCGGGTCTGGTTCCGATCGAGAGGAGAAGTGTGGATGTCGTCATCCGGCTGGAGCAAGTCCTGTGGTGAAGGCGGCAGGCTGTTAAGCGTAGCAGCCGGGCGGTTTACTCCAAAAGCCTACGCCCTCCAAAGCAAAAGATCCCTAGCTCCTGTTCCATGCGATAGGATGCCTCGCCTCATGGTCCTCGGCCCTTTTCCCCTCGCGTGAACCCGCATTCGAAAGACAGCCCGTCCCGGCCACCGCAGCAGAGACCGGGTGGTAAGCTCACCTGGGTCTGCAAGCTCGCCTGGGGCAAGATGAGAGAGGGCCCCCTGCCCCTGTTTCGCGCCCTGCGGCGAGCCTTCTTCCGGCAACTCCCGATCGGATGGCAGATCGGACTCGTGCGTAGCTGGCATCACCTGCCTCGACCAGAAGCCAGGACCGTGCGTTGTCGCCCGAGCACGTTGGAGAAGGAGGGTCAGGTCTCCGTGATCCTGCCGGTCTTCAACCAGGCAAACCTCCTCCGGGAGAGCATCGAGAGTGTACTCGCACAGGATCATGCCGATCTAGAGCTCATCATCATCGATGATGGATCCACGGATGGGATCGATGAGATCTTTGCTCTCTTCGAGAATCACCCAAAGGTCCGACTGCTGACTCAACCCAACAAACAGTTGCCAGCAGCCCTGAGTCACGGCTTCGCTTTTGCGCGAGGCGAATTCCGGACATGGACATCGGCTGACAACCTCATGGAGAAAGGGCAGCTGACCCGCCTCCTTGCCTTTCTGCGTGAACGCCCTGATTGCGGGATGGTCTATGCCGACTACTTGGTCATCGATGACATGGGGCGCCCGCTCAGTGGATCGGACTTTCGTCCAGAGTTTCGAGCTTCGCCCGAATCGGCCGAGATCCACCTCCCACGCGACACCCAAGCACTCTCTCTCCTCCAGGACAATTACATCGGCGCGTGCTTTCTCTATCGGTCCGGCGCGGGACGAGCGCTTGGCGACTACTCAGCAGCGATGGGCATCGAGGACTACGACTACTGGATGCGCCTCCAAGCGGGCTTCGGCATCGAGCACCTTGGAACCAACGAGATCCTCTACCGCTATCGCTGGCACGCCAACAGTCTCAACGCGCGGGCCCGGGAGATTCGCCTCTTTGCGTTGGGTCAGCGACTCATGGCGACCGAACGAGAGCGACAAGTCCTGCGTGCAAGACCCTGGTGCTATCTCACTGACGACGACAATCGGAGATGGCTGGACAGCGCGAACCCGGGACAGCGGGCAATGTGCTTCCACAAAGACCTGTGCGGGTCGGAGGACAAGAGCCTGGCCTTCCTTTCGCCCGAGTCCCTGGATCCTGAAGACCTGGATCGGCTGCCTGTCGACCTGATCATCGCCTTGGACTGGGACGGCCAGAAGAAATCTATTCTCCGATGGTCAGCAAGACTGAATGACCACAGGTTGATCCACCTGGTTACTGATCCAGACCTGTCCAGGCGACTCGCCATCTTCACGGATAGCATCTTCGAGGTGGCTCGAGGCAAAGAACGCATGGGACTCTGCGAGGCTATCGGTCACGAGCGAATCTACGATCCGCGTAGCAGACATGGGATCGACCTGCCCCTGCCGCGACCTTGGACACGTGATGAACGGAAAAGACGTCTTCTCGTCCTGGATGGCCTTGGTCACAGCAAGGGGCCACTCTCGGACCTGGGCGCCGCACTGGAAACGCATGGCTTCGCAGTGGAGGTCAAGGGCTCGCTGGAACCCGGTGATGCCGAACTCATTCTTTCGGATTCGGTCATGGATGCCCAGAGGGCAAGCGAGTCTCACATCCCTTTTGTCGTCTGTTTTCCACAAAGCAAAACGATCTCCATCCTTGAGTATTCATCTCAGTGGGCCAAGGCTGGTTCGCTCGTCACTGCGTTCCTCTTCGTCTGCCCGGAGGCGGCGATGTCTGGCATAGACGAGCTCGGTATCCCCGCTGACAAGGTGCTCGTTCTGGACGAGCGCGGGCCAACGAATGCTTGGGCCGATGTCCTGGCATGGATCATGGACCGCGGCAGACCACACGCAGCACGCCCCTTCGCCTGGCGATCCAGGGGGAGGACCGAATCGAATTCCACGGAGAGTGCCGGGACCGTGCAAGTCTCCGTCCTCATGCCGGTTCTCGACCCCGATCCACAGCAGTTCTTGGCTGCCGTCGACAGCATTCTTGATCAGAGTCTCGAAGATATCGAACTCATCATCATCGAGACCCCGGGCCGACATCCGCTCACAGATCTTCTCGACACGATCGAGGATCCTCGGGTCAGCCTGTTGGTCGTTCCCAGGAAGACCCTCCTGGCTGCCGCACGCAACACGGGCATTGCGGCAGCGCAAGCAGAACTGATCGCAATGATGGACGCCGACGACTTGAGCCATCCCGATCGCCTCATGAAACAGAGGGACTACATGCTGGACCATCCGGAGATTGGCGTCCTCGGTACCCAACTCGAGATCATGGACGAAGGAGGCGCCCCCTTGGGCAGACGGAACTACCCGGTGGATCCCGATCGGATCGAGCGAACCATGCGGCTCTACAATCCCATTGCCCAACCCACGGTGATGCTGCGCAAGAGCATCCTCGGAACAGAGGACTGTTATGACGAGCGACCGAACTGCATCTGTGAAGACTATGACCTGTGGTCACGGCTCGCGCGCAAAGGTGTCCGCTTCGCCAACCTCGATGAGGCTCTCTTGAGATATCGCATCCACTCCCAGGGCATGAAGAGCCAACGGCTCCGCGCAAGCCTCGTGGACACGCTGCACATCAAGAAGACCTACTGGAGAGATCGCTTCGACCTACGCGACTGGGCTCGCTATCTCTCGGAGAAGATGCTCCTCCTGCTGCCCAAGTCCTGGGTCATGGCTCTATTCAAGAGGATCTACGTGAAGAAGGGGACGAGTTGAACCCTCTACGCATCCTCAAGGTCATGCCCTTCTTCGAGCCGGCGACGCAGTTTGGTGGCGTGGTTTCGCAGGCCGGACAAATCTGTGCAGAACTAGCCAGGCGAGGCCATGTCGTCCGGGTCATCACGACCGACATGGGGCAGGCACAGGGGATGCAGAGGGATCGCTGGGTCGAGCGCGATGGCTACCTCGTCTACTACGCATCCACCCAGCCCTGGCACCGCGTCGTGCCCTACTGGACTCCGAGACTCCTGACTCCCCTTCGCCAGACCTTACCCGAGACGCAGGTCATGGCTCTCAACGTCGGGCTCACTCTCACGAATCGCCTGGCGGGGCGCCTTGCTGTGCGACAGGGTGTGCCCTTCGTCTACAACGCAGAAGGTGCTCTGTGCCCGGACCGACTACGCCTCAAGCGGTTCAGTAAGCTCCTCTTCTTGCGGCTCGTCGAACGTCCACTCCTTGCGAGGGCTTCCGCTTGCCAGGCTCTCACCGACAAGGACGTCCAGGACCTCCTGGCCCAAGGTGTGCCGTCAGAAAACATCAACAAGATCCCCAACGGGATCCTTCCCGTGCAGGCGCATGGCGGCGACGACTTCCGCAAGCGTTACGGAATCGCTAGCGATGCGCCCTTGCTCCTCTTCCTCGGTCGACTCCACCGGATCAAGGGACTCGATCTCCTGATCAAGGCCTTCTCCGCAAGCAACAACCAGAGTACGCAACTCGTCTTGGCTGGAGTGGACGATGACGGTTCCGGCAGCTCGGCTATCGCTCTGGCCAAAAGTCTGGGTGTGGCCAACCGCGTGCACGCCATTGGACATATCGAGAGCGATGAGAAACTGCAGGCCTTGGATGCTGCCGATCTCTTCGTGCTCACCTCTCGCACGGAGGGGTTGCCCATCGCCGTGCTCGAAGCTCTCTCCGCTGGCCTGCCCTGCTTGCTCACAGAAGCCTGCCACGTGCCCGAGGTCGCGCAGGCCCACGCAGGCCTCGTGGTGGATCTGGACCCCGACTCCATCCGCGACGCCATGAACCTGCTGCTCGCAGATCCTACTCTGCTCCAGAGCATGAGCCGTGCCGCCCGCGATCTCGCCAACGAGAGCTTCGCCTTGGACCAGGTCGTGGACTCCCTGGAGAATCTCTATCGCTCGCTGCTCTGAACCTGGCCACCACCGGGCGAAATCGAGTACATGGGGTCAGACCCCATGTACTCGATTTCGCCCGGTGGCTTAGACTAGGAGCAAGCCGCACCTTCGCGAGAACCCACCATGCGTAACATCGCCCTCCTGGTTTTCTCCCTGCTTCCGCTCGCGCCACTCGGCGCACAGGACAAGCCGGTCTCCAAAGTCCTGCGGATCGGCGATCTGACAGCTCCGCTGAGTCGCGAGTTCTGGCTCGGTCCACTGCGTCTCTGGCAGGCATCCAATTATCTTCAATTGAATGAGGGGTCGCGCATGCTGGCGGGACTCAGCTTCCAGGCCCGAGACTGGCCCGCGGATCCGGAGGATCCACCGTTCACCCTGCCCTTCCTGGACCCCGACACAATCCGCTATCTACTCGCCTCGACCTGGAAGGGGGCTGGCAGGACGGGGTCCTTCTCGCAGAAGAAGGGAGAGCTTCGCTTCTCGGGATCACAGGAGGGGCTGGCCAGGGCACAAGCAAGGATCCAGGAGCTTCGCCGTCGGTTGAGCACACCCATCCAGGTCGAGTTCGCCCTCTACCGCGAGGCCGAGCCCACGACTTCTGGGCTGACCTGGCTGAAGATGGACGAGGCAGAGAAGGCGATGAGCGAGTTCCGACGCGCGGACCGCATCGGGCTGATCCTGCACGAACAGGCGAGTGTCCGTCCTGGAGATTTCGTCTACATGGGGGAGCGACGCTCGAGATCCTTCCTGGCCGACTACAACGTCGAGATCGCCGAAGGAAGCAAGAGTGTGGATCCTGTCGTCCGTCGCATCCGCTGCGGCAATGGCCTCACGCTGGTCTTCGAGATCAGTCCCGATGGGCAGAGCCTGGGCCTGCATTTCGAGATCAGCCTGCGCAGCGTGCCGGACAAGGTGGATTCCATACCGGTCGGCACCGAGGACATCGAGAGCGTGGAGAGGATCCGCTACGCGAGCCATCGCATCATGGCCAACCTGACTCTCCCGCAAGAGGCCGCCTTCGTCTATGTGCCGGGTGGAGCCACGCAAGGATCGCCTGACGCGAAATTGCACGCGCTCTTCATCGTGCGCCGCAAGTCCACGCCACGCGAGACGCAGTCCGGCGCAGTCCTCCTACCGTATGGCTCTCTCACGAGCCACCTCTCCCGCACCCACGCACCCATCCTGAGTGACGCTCGACTGCCCCCACCCTTGGACAAACAGGAGCTCATGGAGATTCTGCAGCGATCGACGGAGACCACCCAGGGAGCTCGGCTCTCCGTGCCCGTCATGGACGGCAGGCACATGATCCTCACCGGAACGCCGGAGATCCTGTCCCGCGCGCTGGCACGCCTCGACAGGCTGAGCGCAGCGCGATCCACGAGTTACATCGTGCGGCTCGGCCGCGAGGCCTGGGTCGCCGGCGCATGGAAGGCGCAGGGAGCCGACCTGGCACTACCCCTGATGGCCTGGCGATCGGCTGCCTTCATCCACGGAAGCGCCATGAGCTACCTCGCGGACTTGAACACCGAGGTCGCCAAGGACGTCAAGGTCCTGGATCCATCGGTGGGCATGATCTTTCAGGGGATGGCCACGCAGATCTCGATCGTCCCGGTCAAGGACAAGCTGCGGGTCCTCCTCGAGCTGCACGAAAGACGGCTCGACGAACTCAGGCGAGTGGAGATGAAGGGCACCGACAAGGGAAGCCTGGAGGCGCCCAGTCTGACTCGGCTCGAAAGGTCGCGCGAGTACCTCATCGCGCCCGGCGTGAAGCAAGTGCTGGGATCGGGCATGGACCAACAAGTCGAGGGCAACCAGGTCAAGACACGTCTGTGGATCCAGGTCGAGAAACTCGGGACAGGCAAGTGAACCAGCTCTCCCACATCTCCAGGATCCTGTCCCTGTGTCTATGGGTCTTGGCGGCTTGTCCGGCTTTGGCGAGCCAGGAGATCGAGGTCGGCGCTGCAGCCATGGACTCCGATCGTCAGACCTTCCTGGACGAGGAGGTTCACTTTCTTCGAAGTCTCCACAGAACCTGGGAGATCGAGGAAGTCACACCTTCGCCTTCGAGTCTGCCTTATCGACTCCAAGTGGCCGTGTTTCGGGAGAAGCCGACCAGGCGCTCCGGGCTGGCCCACATCGCTTGGAGAGAGGCCCTGGTGCGGATGAAGCTGATCAGCGAGACCTCACCCGTGGAGTTGCTGCATCACGAGAGCCTCCTTTTCCGTCAAGGAGGGACTTGTCGCATCGGTGACTTGAAGACCAAGGTCTTCATCGATCACCAGTGGGTCGAAATCAGCATGGGTGCTGGCAACCTCGACGCCCCGAGCCCCAGGGCACTCGAGCAGGGGCTCTCGCTGCGCGCGCATCTCGTGAGTTCCACACAGAAGCGCCCAGGCTGGCTCGATCTGCAACTGGCCTGGCAACGGTTTCCCAAGGAGGTGCGCAAGATCCTCCTGGGCATGGAGCGGTCTTTCTCCCTCGAGGAGGTCCGCGCCGACTTCTTCAGGGCCGCGTTGCCGCTGGCGCTGGGCAAACAGAAGGCCTGGATCTATCGACCCGGCGGTCGTCATCTCGAAGGGACCGCCATCCTGATGCTGCTCGAGCGCCTACCTCCGACCGCGCCGAGAACCACCTCTCAGACATCCTCACGGAATCCAGTCGGACCTGGAGCGCGAGCCGCCTGGCAGATCCGGATCGGCAAGGAACGATGGACGTCACAGGGCGCCTGGTCCCCAGTCGGTAGGCCGTTGGCACTCGCCACCCTCGACGATATGTGGGCCTCCATCCAAGAGGGCAGTGGCCAGAGCTATCTGGCCAACATCTTCATCGAAGTCGGCGCTGCCCCCACCAGCGAACAACCGGGTATGCGTTTCCTGAACCAGGGCCTGCGCGTCGAGCTCAAGGTCCAGTCTCTTGGCGACAGCCTCTGGGTGCAGCTCCAGCTCCGCGACCGCGCCCTCGATTCCCTCCGCACCATGCCGCTGAAAGCCAGTCTCCACGGCATCCTCAAAGGCCCCAATCTCCGAGAACTCCATCTGGATCGAGGCTTCCTCCTCAAGCCCGGCGAGCGCTTCCCGCTGGGCTCAGGAGCCAGTCTCCGCGAGGGCGACAATACCCAACGCACACGCCTCTGGCTGCAGATCGACCCACTGCGCACGCCACACTGATCTACTGACTCGAGAATCGAGTACATGGACCTGCCCTCCAACCACAGGTACCCCGCTACATGGTCTACCTGGGTCTCTCCTGGAACCTCGAATCGCTCGGAGTGACAGCCTTCGTGAGTTCACGCAGGGAGTGCGGCATGGTCAGCACCTGGAACGTGTCCGATTGGATACGTGCCAGACCATCCATCACCGAGGAGACCAGGAGTTCCCGGTTCTTCTCACTGATCAGGGTGTGCGCTTCTTCCATGCCGCCAGGATCCTCACGGTCTTTCGTGCAGAGAACGAGAAGGTGACCCTCGGGGAAGACAATACCGATCTCCCTCACGGCGCTCCTCTGCCTGCTGCTCAACCGATTCCGCCATTCCTCTTCCGTCGGGTCATCCATTTCATGCTCCTGGTAGATGGTTCAGGAGTTTCATCGCCAGTCTCAACTCGTGTTTCGTCCTTTCTCGAGAATCCTGCACGGAAGTGCCAGGCGATTGCATGGGACCTGACCCTATATACCCGGAGAAAAAGGGTCTGACCCTATGTACTCGGGTGGGGAGGGAGGTGGGGCTTTTGGGGGAGGAGCCAGAGGACCTGGGTGAGAATCAGCGCACTCGTGGCGAAGAGGGTCAGGCCGGTGAGGCGCAGGAGGAGGTCCTGTTGCAGGAGGATGCCCAGGGAGCCCAGGAGGAGAGTGGCGAGGTGGGCGTAGAGACCCGCGCGGATCAGGGACTCTGGCAGCATCTTCTTCATCGAGGGGACGGGGATGCGGCCGATGTGGGGGGAAAAGCGGTGGAACCAGAAGAGGAAGGGCAGGATGCGCGAGAGCATGCCATGCACCGTCAACCCGGCCCAGCCGAAGAGCGCCACGAAGAGGAAGAAGATCGTGAACCGCGCGTCCGTCGTGAGCCAGGCCAGGGCAGCGAGCGGCGGCAGAGCGAAAGCCAAGCCAAGCGCCGCCTCCCAGAAGTGGAGGGAGGGATCGACCTGCTTGCGGCGACGCTGCCCGAGGCTCCGGAGGGACAACCAGGGCCAGGCCCACCAGAGAGCGAGAGCGCCGGGGATGCAGGCGATGAAGGTGACGGTCTGGAGGATAGCCGCGACACCTGGAGGGACGGCGAGGATCAGGAGGGCCAGGAACGCCAAAGCAAGCAGCGTCATGACCAAGAGGAAGAGGATCTTCCATTGGGCAAGCCGTGGCGTCTCTTCAGCAATGTAGAACATCGGGAGGATCTGCCAGGACACGGCACAGATGAGCGTGCCGACCCAGCCGAGCAGCGCGATGCTCAGATGCACCTGCAAGAAGAGCGGACGCGAGCCCGGAAACTGTCCGCCCTCGAAGCCGTGTGACATCAGCCCACCGAGCAAGAGCACGAGCACCAGGCAGAAGACCGCGACGCGCATGCCTGTCACCGTGGGGTTCCAGACCGGGCTGCGCAGGAGCGCCCAACCCACGATGACGACGAAGCAGAAGGCCGCAGCGGTGACGAGCGAGAAGGACGCGAAGAGGAAGCCTGGCAAGAGACCCTGCGTGGCGAGCGCGATGCCCAGCACGCCGAGACCGAGCAGGGCCTGGATGACGTGCGCCAGCCGGATCCAGGGCACGGCAGCGCCAGCCACAACCGGAGTCATCTGGAAGAGCGCCCCCATCATGATCATGGCCAGGAAGCCCAGGGTCAGCAGATGCGTCAGGCCGAGCGTCTGGAGCGTCCAGCCGCTGGTCAGGATCTCTGAACCCTGTAGCACGAGCAGGACTCCTGCATAGCCCAGGAAGAGCGGCGCCAACAGGAAGAAGGAGGTCGGGATGGAGAGCGGCGGCGCCTGCTCCAGGCTGAGCCCCGACTGTCCGGCTCCAGGTCCAAAGCTCATGCTTGTGCCTCCGACGTCGTGGCCACCAAGGCCAGATAAACGCCGCCTTCACGTGTCTCGATCCACTGCGGCGCGAGTCCGCGCTCGACCAAGCGCGGCAACAACATGCGCGGCACACGTGGAAGCCTAGCCAAGAGCGCCTCGCCAGGCGCAAGCGCGGTCGACTTCTCGAGGATCTGCACCATGGGCTCGGGTGCCTCGAGTTCGCGCAGGTCGAGGACCGGGGCGGCCTCGGGGCCGAGGATCCGGATCTGGTGATTGCCCTCGCTCGCTTCAACCTCGCAGGTCCACCCCTCCGAGTCGAGCAGGGCCAGCAGTGGCTCGGGGAGGAAGGGCACTTCGAGGACCAGGAGACCATCTGGACGAAGCCGCGCGAGGTGGGCTCGAATGCTGGCGAAGGGATCCAGGCCCTGCGCCAGATCTTCGCGGGCGTCGAAGTGGATCAGGACTTCGCCTGATGGGACAGTGCCATCGCTCGGTGGGACAGTGCCATCGCTCGATGAGCTCGAGGAGACAGTGCCATCGCTGTCCTTCGCACCTTCGCCTTCGGCGGCCGACGCATGGCTGGAGGGGCCAGGCAGGCTCCAGGCCTCCAGCCCGGCCCAGTAGAAGTTCAGGAGCTCCGCCAGCCCTTCCTCCGGCCCACCGCTCTCGCCGTCGAGATGCCAGGCGAGGATGCGGCCCTGCACGAGCGTCAGCAGCAAACGCGCTGCCGCGCTCGGCTCGACCTCGCTCGGAAGCTCCCCTTCGGTGAGCGCGCGGGCCATGAGTTCGCCCAGCAGCGCGCGCTGCATGTCGAGCAGTTGGCGCAGGCGGGGGCGCAGGCTCGAACCCTCGGCCTCGTCCGCACTGGTGGCCGCGTCGTAGAAGAGCAGGCGCGGCATGCCCGGATGGCGCCCCACGTAGCCCAGCAGTGCGGCAGCGAGCTCGGCCACCGCCTGCTTCGCCGGCAGGCCCGAGGCCAGGATTCGGGTAGCCTCGCTGGCCAGCGACTCACGCACATGATCCAGCACCGCGATGAGGATCTCATCCCGGCTGGAAAAATGGCGGAACAACGCCGGCTGGCTGATCCCGACCTTGCTGGCCACGCGACGGGTCGTGAGGCGATCCACCGAGTGCTCGGCCAGCAGATCCAGGGCCGCCCTCACGATCTGCTCCTGACGCTGGCTCGAAGAAAGTCTCATTTCCGCTGGTCTGGCCTCTTCCTTTTTGGTTATCAGTTGATAACTTACCCCCAAACGAGGAGAGATCCAGATGATCGACAAGCAACTGATGCAGTTTTTCACCGACGACCACCGCGAGGCCGACCAGTGCTGGGCCACGCTTGAGGAGGCCGTCAATGGCGGCGACCAGCCAGCCATCCGCGCGGCCTTCGATACCTACAAGTCCCGGATGCTGAGGCATTTCTCGATGGAAGAGGAAGTGCTCTTCCCCGCCTTCGAGGCCAAGACCGGCATGAGCCAAGGCGGCCCAACCGCGGTCATGCGCATGGAGCACGAGCAGATGCGCGGCATGCTGGAGCAGATGAGCACGGCCATGGAGTCGGGCGATGCGCAGGAGGTCATCGACCTCGGCGACACCCAGCTCATGCTCGTCCAGCAGCACAACCAGAAGGAAGAAACGATCCTCTACACGATGGCCCAGCGCATGCTCGACGGTGACTGGCCCGAGCTCTCCGCCAAACTTGAGTCCTACCTGGACTGATCCGGCTCGCTACTTCTGCGGCCCGTCGGCGATCTCGCGCACGCGAGCCTTGCGCCACTGCACCAGCGCCTCTTCCTTGAAGGGGACCTTGTGCACCTGGAAGCCGAAGAAGCCTTCGGCCGTTTGCTCGTCCTCGAAGTCGGTCGCCTTCACACCGTTGATCCAGGTCTGGATGTGGCTGCCGACCGCCCGGATGCGGACGTGGTTCCAGCTGCCTTGCTTGAAGGCATCGCGCGCTTTCTTGTTGTCCTTGAGATGGGACAACCAACCGCGCCCTGCTTCCTCGTAGACACCCGCGCTGTAGGAGCGTGGGGACGGGTCGATCTCGCACTGGTAACCCCAGACGCGCTCCCTGCCGTTCTTCAGGATCTTGATGTTGGAGCGAAACTGAACACCTGAGTTCAGCCGCGGATCCACCTTGAAGTCGTACACCATCTCGAAGTCACGGTAGCGCTTCTTGGTGCATAGGAACGTGTTCTGCGTCTTGGGTCGCGACTTGCCGATCAGCACGCCATCCTGGAACTCGTATTCCCCCGCTCCACCCCTCTTGACGAAGGCCCCGGGACCAGCCTCGAAGAGATCCTCCCAGACGACATCGGCTGCTTTGGTCGCATCGGCAACCTTGTCGGTCGCCGCATCCCCCTGGTCCGGAACCGGACTGTTGTTCTGGCAAGCCACGAGAAGAAGCATCGAGAAAAGAGTCAGAGTGCGTGTCTTCATGGGGATATCTATCCTGCGGATACCGTTCAGACCGAGGTAAGGCCCTCGAATGTACCCGCCCCTCGCGGCCTGGACCATCCTGCAGTCGAGACGCCGCTTGCCTGTGGCCCGGGAGCCAGTCGCTGCCTATCCTGCGGGGATGCTCGTTCGCGTCTCTCGACTGGATCTCGCTGTTTCGGATTGCAGTACGCGGCTGCCGTTTCGGTTTGGCATGAATACCATGACCTGGGCGCCGACGCTGACGCTGCGGGTCGAGCTCGAGACGGAGGCGGGGACGGCGGTGGGACATGCGGCCGATCTACTGGTGCCCAAGTGGTTCGAGAAGGATCCGGCCAAGACGCTCAGGGATGACGTCGAGGGGCTCATGGAGAGTGCGCGGATGGCGGGGCTCGTGGCCATGGGCGGGGAGCCCGGCGCGGCGGAGCGGGGCGGGAGCGGCGCTCCGCGGGAGAGTGTGTTCGATCTGTGGTGGCGCGTGTATCGGGAGCGGGTGCACAGCCAGCCGGCGGCGGCCAGCGATCGGCTCGTGCGGGGATTTGGCGTGGCGCTGGTGGAGCGGGCGGTCATGGACGCAGCCTGCCGCGCGGCGGGGAGGAGCTTCTTCGAGGCGATCCAAGGCGACCTTTTCGCGTTTCGGCCAGGGCGGGTGCATCCGGAACTTGGCGACTGGTCGCTGGTGCAGAGTCTGGATCACAGGCCACTGGACGAGGTCGAGCTAAGGCACACGATCGGCATGCTGGATCCGCTGCGACGTGGGGACATCGCGCTGGATGCGCGGCTGGACGACGGTCTGCCCGAGTCGCTGGAGGAGAACATCGAGCACTACGGGCTGCGCTGGTTCAAGCTCAAGCTCTGCGGTGACCGGGAGGCGGACATGCAGCGTTGCCTGGCGGTGAGCGGCATCCTCGCAGAGCATGTG
>JAJRTL010000263.1 GCA_024278315.1 Planctomycetota bacterium
CGCGAAGGGGAGTCGGCCCAGGATGGGGAGGCCCGGTCTGTCGCAGAGGAGCAGATCGAAGAAGGGCCAGAGCCGGGTCAGGTAGGGCAGGGTCAGGTTGTAGTCGCTCTGGATGCCGACCACCGGGATCGGTGAGTCCTCGAGCCCGTTGGGCAGGGGCTCTTGATCCGGCCACCAGAAGAGCAGTGCATCGGGCTGCCAGCCCGGCGGGAGCAGGGTCAGGAGCTCAGTCAGACTTCCCTCATGCGCATCGAAGCAGAGGTCGAACCCGAAGTGGTCTGGACCCTCATGGCGTCCTTCAGCCACGCCGAAGGAGAGGTGCTCGAAGGGGAGATCCGCCACCGGGCCGAACATCTGGAGGGGGAAGTTGCTGAGGATCTTCATGGCGATGTCGATCAGGCTGGCGGGTGGCGTCGAACTCACGGCACCATGGTTTCTTCCTATCGACCTCCGGCGCCTCCTGCTGGAGCCAACATTGCCCTGGAGAAGTCCGGACAAGTGCAGCGTTGGGCTTGCGGGGACTTGGGGCTAGATTGCCGCCTTCAAGACCGCACCTGAAGCAACTCCGGCCACGCCAGTGAAGACTCTCATCCGCATCCTGCCCGATCCCTTCGTCAAGTTCTTTGCTCGACCCTACGTGGCAGGGGATAGCCTGGATTCGGGCATTCGTGCGGCCAAGGGCCTGCAGGACAAGGGCTTGTTGTCCACGCTGGACCTGCTCTACGAAGGCATCACGGATGGAGCCCAGGTGGCGGACGTGCGTGCCGTCTACCGGGACATGGTGGATGCCTGTGCGGGCTTCGAGGATCAGGAGCGTCGTCCCACGATTTCGCTCAAACCCTCCTCCTACACGACCCATCCTCTCGACCGGGGGGAGGGCATGGATGCACGCGGCAGCGAGGAGGCCATCCGGGAGATCGTCGTCCATGCGGGCGAGCGAGGCGTGGATGTGACGATCGACATGGAGGATCGGCATTGGACGGATTGGACGCTGGATCTCGTGGGCAGGCTCCGCGCCGAGGGACATGAGCACGTGGGGCTCGTCCTCCAGACCCGGATGAACCGCACAGAGGCGGACATTCTGGCCTTGCCCGCTGGCATCCGCGTGAGGCTCGTCATCGGCATCTACAACGAGCCCGAGACCGTGGCCATCCGGGACAAGCATGAGATGAAGGAGCGCATGCTGCGCTATGCGGCCACCCTGCTGGAGCGAGGGCATGTGGTGGAGATCGGCACCCATGACGAAGCCTACGTCCGGCGCTTCTTGACAGACGTGGTTCCGAAGGCCGCTGCCGGGTCCGAGTGCTACGAGATCCAGATGCTCTACGGTGTCCCCAGAGAGAGTTTCCACCGGGAATTGCTCCGCGGAGCCATCGGGAATCAGGGCCCTGTGAGGGTTCGTATCTACGTTCCCTTCGCCACATCCTGGGCATTGGCCCTCGCCTACCTCAGAAGACGACTTTTGGAGAACCCTTCCATGGTCTTTGCAGTTGGCCGCAACCTTCTGCGAGTGCTGTCTTTGCGGCGATAACAGGGGCATGCCCCTGCGGAAAGGCTGGAGCGGATCTTTGCCCTGGAGAGGGCGAGTCGCTAAACTCTTTCGGCTCATGACACCGCCGCTCGATACAATTGTTGAAAGGTTGGCCGCGTGGAAGGACGTCGAACGTCAGAAGATCGAACGACGTGACTCCTTCCTCGTCCGTGGCCAGGTCTTCGCCTTCCTGGGAAGGAAGGGAATCGTCGTAAAACTGGCTCCACCACAGGTCTCCGAGGCGCTCAAGATCAAAGACGCCAAACGGGTCAAGACCGGACAGGAGACGGAAGCACGGGAATTCGTTCAGATTCCCGTCATGACCCCGCGAGAGGTCGAGCGCGCCATGCTCTGGTTGCGCCGCGCCTGCCGCCTGGGCCGAACGGCCGCTGGTCCCATCTAGGCTGCACTCAAGCCCCTGGCTCGACCTCGTCGATGAGGGGGGCATGGAAGCCTCCCGGGACGAAGTGCATCGCTGCAAATACTACGAGGGACTCTTCTCGCCGTACATCGAAGGCGATCTGGAGCCCCAGCAGCGCCAGGCTCTCGCGGAGCACATCAAGGACTGCGAGACCTGCTCGGAGAAGTTCGGCATGTCCTGGCGCGCCCTTGCACAGGCCGATTCCAACCCCAAGCGCTTCGGTGCCCGAGCGAAGCGCAAGCGCTCCCTGCCGCAGTCGCGTCTTCTCTGGATCCTCCTGGGAGCGAGTCTGATCGGCCTGCTTCTGCTCTCTGCCTCCGGCCTCCTCGGGGAGGGCGCAGGTCTCAGTCCTCTACGCCGGGGTCGCAAGTCGGCTCCCCGTCTCGTGGATGAAGAGATCGCCCGGATGCTGACGCTCGACAACCGGCTCCTCACGGCCATGGTCGAGATCCTCCAGCGCCCCGACCAGACGATCAGCCACGCGGCGCGCGGTGAGGCCAAGGACTTCGTGGATCGCTGGAATCTCCAGCAGGATCTGTTGGTGGATCGCGAGCTGGCTTCGCACCTGCTCCTGCATAGCCTCTTGCGCGCAGTCGACCTCGCACCCGGAGGCCTCGAATGGGATCGCAAGTCCTACCTGCAGAAGCTCCGTGAGGGACGTCCCAAGCTGGTCCTGATCTCGGTCGACAACGTCACCCGCGACAGCCTCGCGCTGACGGCCGCCTATGGCGAGCGCGCGGCCCGCCTCATCCTCGTCCGCGAGGAGTTCACCGGCGAAGAGCTCAGCGATGGCCAACGCGCCGACCGGCTGCGCCTCGCTTGGATCGCGCTGACGAAACCCTAGTTCGGGTCAGGCGAGCACCTTGGCCAGGACGTCCATGGCGTAGGCCTGCTCGTCTTCGCGGAGTTCGGGGAAGATGGGCAGGGCCAGGGCTTCGCGGCTCATCTGCTCGCAGTGAGGCAGGGCACCCTCGTGATCGAAGCAGGGCTGTTGGTGGAGGGGGACGCGGTAGTAGACGGCGCAGCCGACCTGGGCCTCCTGGAGCGCGCCGAGGCAGGCTTCGCGCTTGTCTGCAGGCACGCGCACGACGAACTGGTGGTAGACGTGGCGTGCAGGGTCGTCGATGGGGCAGCGTAGCTGGTCTTGGAGGCCCTTGGATCCGGTGAGCTCGCGCCAGGTCTGCGCGCGTGCGCGGCGCTTCTCGGTCCAGCCCTCGAGGTGGCGTAGCTTGATGCGCAGGAGGGCGGCCTGCATGGCGTCGAGCCGGAAGTTGCCGCCGACCTCGCTGTGCTCGTAGGCGGCCGCCTGTCCGTGGTTGCGCAGGCGGAGCAGGTGATCGGCCAGCTCCTCGTCCTGCGTGGAGATGAGGCCGCCGTCGCCGCAGGCGCCGAGGTTCTTGGAGGGGAAGAAGGAGAAGCAGGCCATGTGCCCCATGCTGCCGACCCTGGCTTCGCCGAGGCTGCCGCCGATGGCCTGGGCGGCGTCCTCGATGACAGTGATGCTGCGCGGTGCGCAGAGCGCGGTCAGGGCGGGGATGTCTGCGGCGCGGCCGAAGAGATGGACCGGGATGACAGCCTTGGTGCGCTGCGTGAGGAGGGGCTCCAAGGTCTCTGGAGTCATGTTCAGCGAAACCGGATCGACGTCGCAGAAGACCGGTCGGGCGCCGAGGCGAGCGACCGAGCCTGCGGTCGCGAAGAAGGTGTAGCTGGGGACGACGACCTCGTCACCGGGACCGATGCCTATGGCCATGAGTGCGGCGAGCAGCGCATCTGTGCCGGAGCTCATGCCCACGGCTCGCTTCGCTCCTACGTAGTCGGCGGTCTCAGTCTCGAAGGCCTCGATCTCGGGGCCTCCGATGTAGCGGCCGGAGCGCAGGACCTCGATGGCCGCCGCTTCCAGCTCGGGGCCGATGACTTCGTACTGTCGCGTCAGGTCGAGGAGGGGAACCTTCATCTCATGCTTCTCTTGGAGGGGGAGGATGCGAGGCGAAGATCATCCCGCGTGGGCGACGCGTCAACAAGGCCGCATTCCCGCAGTTTCGGCGTGGGAACAAGAGCGGGATTCGGCGCCGGTGTCGAGCGCCCAGGCGAGCACTCAGAGGATGCCGTTCTGCTGGAGGTGGTTCCGGACCTCGGTCAGCTTGTCCTCGAGTCGCGGGCGCGCCTTCAGGTGGAGGTAGCCCGGATGGTCCTGCCAGATCTCGCGGATGCGCAGGTCCAGGGCGCGGACCTGCTCCTCGGTCTCGAATCGCGTTTCATTGCCTTCGCGCAGCTCGGCCTGCTCGGGCAGGTGGCTTTCGAGATGCAGGATGAGCTGATATCGCAGCAGCTCGTTCTCCCAGTGCAGCTCGAAGTGCTGCGCGAATGCCTGGGCTCCTCCGGGCCAATAGCTGGCACCGTCGGGCAGCCCGCGGTCGAGGATATGCGCCTGCGCCGGGTGGCTGACCGTGAGGGCCTCCTCCATGCGGCGCTGCTCGGTCAGTACCCGTTGCTGGAAGGCTCTCACCTCGTCCGCGCCGGCCGGCGCCGGTTGCCCATCGGCCAGCAGCCGGGTGGCAACCTCGCTCCCGAAGCCGTGCCGCGCCCCAAGCTCTGCCTGGAGCGCGGCAAAGACCGAACTCTTGCCGGCCCGTGGCCCTCCCGTCAACACGACTCGTACGATGCGACTGGGGATCAGCGGCGCATCCGGGCCATGGACTTGGTGAGGTCGGCCTTGAGCTTCTCGGCCTCCTGGGTGGCGTAATTCCCTGTGTTCTTGCCGATCAGCTTGTCGAGTTTCTTGATCATCGATTCGGCGTCCTTGCGTTTACGGATCTTGCCGATCTTGACCTCCAGCTTGGCCAGCTGCATCTGCGCCTTCACGATCTTGGAAGAGCTCTTGTCGGCTTTGATCTCCTTCACCAGGGCATCGACGACCTTGACCTGCTCGCATCCCGAGAGGGCTTTCTTTGCCAGCTTGGCTGCATCCAGAGCGCCGAGGATATCTCCGATCTCCCTCAGCTCCTTGACGGCGTCCACCTCATCCTGTGCCAGCCCTGCCAGCGTTTCTACGACAGGAGCCGCGTCCTGATCTTTTTCGGCCAGCTTCTTGGCTGCAGTCAGGGCCTGACCGATCTTGCTCTTGATGAGGAGCTTCTTGATGTTGCCAGCGCTCTTGGGCCAGTCACTCGTCAGTCCGTCGATTCCGGGCGGGGTCTTCCTGGCGCCCTTGATGTGCTCTTCGAGGATGCTCGCGTTGAGAGATGCAGGATGCCCCTTCCAGACGACCTTACCTCTTGGATTGACGAGGAAGGCTGCCGGGATTCCCCGTACGCCTAGTTCCTTCGACATCTTGCCGCCCTTGTCGTAGGCGTAGGGATAGGACGCCTTGGTCTTCTCGATCCACGGCTCGGTCGCTTTCTTCGATTCGCTGGTCACGCCAACGATGCTCAGTCCCTTGCTCTTGTACTCGCTGTAGAGCTTGTTCAAGTGCGGGACCGAAGCGGTGCAAGGGCCTCACCAGTAGGCAAAGAACTCGATGAGCAGAAGTCGTCCTTTGAAGTCCTTGAGGTTTCGGGCCCTGGTCTGGGCGAAGCCGGTCAGCTCCGCGTCTGGCAAGGGCTTGCCCACCTGGGCGGGGATTGCTGCAGCCGATAGGCCGATCAATGCACTGAGGAGCAGTGCTCGTTTCGCGTTCATCTGGTATTCCTCCCGATCAAGTGGGGTGATTCTCCTGGGAGTGAAGCTAACGCGTAATGTCAGGGGGGTCAATCCAGCCCAAGGGCCCCCATGGTCCGTCACGATCTTGGGACAGCGGGTCGCACCTGGTTCTGGATCGAAGGGGCCTTCAAAAAGCACCCAAGAAACTGGCTGACCCCTTTATCGCGAGCGCGGGGGGAATAGGCTCGCCGGCATGGAAAGCAGATGGAACGAAATGGATGCGTCGGCCGCGATCGGGCGCATGGGCAAGGACTTTGGACAGGATCTGGCGCTCCGGGTCTACACATCGCAGCTGATCGGGCAGGACACCGACCTGGTCATCCACGGTGGGGGCAATACCTCGGTCAAGACGGTCTTCACGGACCTGCTCGGCCGCGACAGCGAGGTCCTCTGCGTCAAGGGCTCCGGCTGGGATCTGGTCTCCATCGAGCCTCAGGGCTTGCCGGGGCTCGACCTCCAAGCGCTGCGCGACCTGCGCGCGCTGGATGGCATGAGCGACGAGGAGATGGTCCGCCAGCTGCGTCGCCAGCTCTGGGATCCCTCCTCACCCAACCCGAGCGTCGAGACGCTGCTGCATGCCTTCCTGCCGGACAAGTTCGTGGACCATACGCATGCCGATGCCGCGCTCGTCTTCGGCAACCGGCCCGAAGGACTGGCCGAGATGGAAGCGCTCTTCGGCGGCGAAGTGGGCGTGCTGCCCTGGACCTTCCCAGGCTTTCCCCTGGCCAAGAAGGTCGCGGACTACCGCGAAGCGCATCCCGACACGATCGGCCTCATCCTGCACAAGCACGGCGTCTTCTCCTGGGGCCCCGACGCGCGGACCAGCTACGAGCGCATGATCCAGATCGTGGACAGGCTCGAGCAGGAGATCGGGCGGCGGCTCGAAGGCAAGCAGGTCTTCGTGGACGTGCCGGATTACACGGAAGGCAGCTTCAAGCTCGTGGCCAGCTCGGCCCTGCCCATGCTGCGCCGACTCATCAGCGTGAAGAGCGAGGATGAGTTCTCGCCCTACCAGCCCCTCATTGCCGAGTGGCGTCCGACCGCCGAAGCGCTGGCCATTGGCGAGGACCACGAGAACTGTTGGGAGCTCTTTTGGGCCACGGGACCCCTCACGCCCGACCACGTGATCCGCACCAAGTCGGCCTACGTCGTCGCACGCGCGGACGACGAGGTGCTGGCCGACAAGATCGGCGAATACACGATGGGCTACAGCGACTACTTTCATCAGGCCTCCATGGAACGTGAAGTCGCGGTGACGATGCTGGATCCCTACCCGCGCGTCTTCGTCATCAAGGGCGTTGGCCTCGTTGCCTTCGGCAAGGACAAGAAGGCGGCCATCGCGGCAGCCGACATCGCCGAGCACACACTGCACGGCAAGATGATGGGCCAGGCGCTCTCCAGCTACGAAGCGCTGGATCCGGTGGATGTCTTCGACATGGAATACTGGTCGCTCGAGCAGGCCAAGCTCGGCAAGGCCAAGGAGGCCAGCCTGTCGCGGCGCATCGCGCTGGTGACCGGCGCGGCGGGCGCCATCGGGCGTGCGGTCTGCCGCCGCCTGCTCGATGGTGGCGCGCATGTTGTCCTGAGTGACCTCGAGGGCGAAGCCCTGGACAAGGCCAGCGCGGAGATGGCCGAGCGCTTCGGTGCGACGCGGGTTGCCAGCGTGCCCATGGACCTCTGCGAAGAGAAGAGCGTCAAGCAGGGCTTCCGCGATGCCATCCTGGCCTTCGGTGGCATCGACATCCTCGTCATGAACCACGGCATCGCGCATGTCTCCTCGATCGAGGAGATGGAACTCTCAGATTGGGAGCGCGTGCACGCAGTCAACGAGACCGGAACGCTGCTCTGCTTTCGGGAGGCCAGCCGGATCTTCCAGCATCAGGGGCTCGGTGGTCAGGTCATCCTGAACGCCAGCAAGAACGTCCCTGCCCCCGGCGCCGAGTTCTCCGCCTACTCGGCCTCCAAGGCCGGCGCTGTGCAGATCGCGCGCGTCGCCGCTCTCGAACTCGCCGAGTACGGCGTCACGGTCAACATGGTCCACGCCGATGGCGTCTTCGCCGACGAGAGTAGCGGCAGGAGCTCAGGCCTCTGGGATGTCGTCGGCCCCGAGCGCATGGCCGCGCGAGGCCTCGATCCGGACGGCCTTCGCGACTACTACAAGGGTCGCAATCTTCTCAAGGTTCCTGTCCAGGCCTCCCAGGTGGCCGAGGCGATCGCCTTCTTCGCGGAGCGCAGGACGCCGACGACCGGCGCCGCCCTCACGGTCGACGGAGGGCACGCGCAGACCTTCTATCGTTGATCCGGCAGGCTCTTCACGTTCGCGGATCGGGTCGCGGGCTCAATAGCCAGCGTTGCGATACCTGGCGTGACAGCTCTTGCAGTCGGCTTTGAGCTTCTTGAGAACGGTCTTGGCAAGGGCACCCGACTCTTGGCTACCCTTGGCGTGCTTGGCCAGGAGCTCTGTCAGCTTCTCGGAATCCTCAGCGGAGATCTGCATCAACTGGCGGAAGGACTCCGGGCGTCGGGAGAGCTCTTCGAGTTCGAGCGCCTGGCGAAAACTCTCGGTCGTGCGGCGGGATTCGTTGAGTGCGTTGGCATCGGGGTGGTCGTCGGTCGCCTTCCAGCCCGTCTTGGCGAGTTTTTCAGTTGTTCCGAAAGAGCGAGTGATGTCGACCATGGCCTGGCGGAAGCCCTTGAAACGGTGCGCAGCTGCGAAGTCGAAATCGCAGGCTTGGGTGGCTTGGGCGTCCGGAATCTCTTTGAGGGCGATCGTGGAATAGAGACCCTCGTATTTCTCCGACGTACCGAAGTACTGTCGCATCTCCGCGATAGCCTCGCCACGGCTCACCTTGTCGAGGACGATGCGTCCGAGCGCCGTCGCTGCGGGCCCACGGTGCCGGCCGTGGAAGCAGTGCACGTAGAAGGGGGCCTCGAGCTCACGGAAGGTCTTGACGATCTCGAGTCGCTCCTGCCTGGTGATCCCCCGGTAGCGGATGGGCACGTGCACGTAGCGCATACCATGTTTCTTGGCCAGTGCCGCATCGGGCGCCTTGCCGTCCACCGAGAGGATGGTCTTGATGCCCATGGCCTGGAGCTTTGCGAAGGCCGCCTCTCCCTCGGGCTCGCTACCGCTGCTGATGTTGTCGCTCAGGCGGAAGAGATTGTGCAGGCCATCGAACTGTTGCGGCTCACTCTTGGTGATCTCGACTTGCCCGGCAGCATCGAAGGCGCTGCCCTGCATCTGCATGGGGGGGGCGACCACATGGCCCGACTCTGTGTCATGGCTGGTGGCGCAGGCAGCAAGGGTCAGGAGGGCGGCGAAGCTCAGTCGGGTTGGGTTCATCTGCGGATGGCCGGGGAGAATGGCGGTTGTGATTTCGGGGATGGCTCCAGCATAGCAACCGCCATGCCATGACTCTCGGTTGCTCCTAAGTGTTTTCCCTGAAGGGTCTTGAGGTCTGCCGTGCCTCCCTGACTGGAGGAGGGGTTCCGGCTTGGGAACGCCCTGTGCTCGAAATCGAGCCATGGCGAGCCCGGGGCAAAAAAAAATGCGCTCCGAGGCCATGACCTCGGAGCGCTTCTGATCGGTGCGGGAGGCTCTCTCATCCCTCCCGACGGTGATCAGGGCAGGACCTTTCCATTCTCGTCTACGGGGGCAGTCTCTTTCTTGCTGTTCGCGATGGCGAGGATCGTGGCTTGGGGCAGCACGAATCCCGGATACAGGATGTTCTGGGCCTTCAGGAGGCCGTAGAAGGCACGCATGTGGTTTCTCGAACCCCGATTGAGGTTCTGCCACACCGTGTTGATGTCTCTGTTGTCGGTGGCCTTGATGGCATTCAGCAGATCGTAGATGTCCAGATCCTCGATGAAGGCCCCGACCAGCTCGGCATGCACGTTGGAGTTGATGCCGAAGAGGACGAGCGTATTGAAGAGCGACTTGAAGGTGGCACTCGGAAAGTCACCGACCTTGTCCGAAGTGATGGGATCCTTGATGGAGTAGCGATCCAGCATCATTTTGATGAGGTCCATGTGCGATTGCTCGGCCTTGGCGATGTTGCCGAATGCCTTCACCTTGGTGACCTGGAAGAGCACCGTGTAGACGTCTCGGGCCAGCTTCTCCTCCTCGCGCATGTGCAGAAGCAGGCTCTTCTCGGTCGCGCTCACGGTCTGCTTGGGGAGGCTGTTGATGTACTTGATGAGCGTGGCGCTACCGGTGCTGCTGCCCCCGCCCCCGCCATTGCCGCCCCCGCCCTTCTGGGCAGGCAGAGGAACAGTGATCAGGGCGAGGCTGGCCAGACTGGCGACGAAGATCTTGGCGACGGGAATCATCTACCCACTCCTTGTGGTCTTGAGTTTCGGAACAAGGGAGGCTTAGGCAAAGCCCGTGCCATCGCCCCAAAACACCTTAGGGGCCTTCTCACGGCCCTTTTGCGACAGCTTTGCGCAGCCTGGGATCCGGCTCCGCAAATCTTGCGCAGGCCCGCCGGTCAGGCCTCGTCGGAGCCTTCGCGGTATTCCTTGAGGCGGTAGAGGAGCTTGCGGCGGCTGATGCCGAGGAGGCGGGCGGCCTCGCTGCGGTTGCCGTCGCACTTTTCGAGGGCTTCGAAGATGGCCTTCTTCTCGAGGTCGGCAAGGAGGAGGCTGTTGGCGGAGCCGACCCTGCCGAGGCTGGGCTCGGGCTCCGTGGCGCGGAGCTGGGGGGGGAGGTTCTCGGGGAGGACGACGTCTCCGGGTGCAAGGATAGAGGCGCGGAGGATGCAGTTTTCGAGTTCGCGGATGTTGCCGGGCCAGTCGTAGCTCTGGAGGAGGTCCTCGGTGGCCGGTGAGAGGCGCTTGCGTCCTTGTGAGCCCTGGGTCAGGAAACGGCAGGCCAGGGGTAGGATGTCCTCACGGCGTTCGCGCAGCGGCGGGATCTCGATCGTGATGACGGCGAGGCGAAAGTAGAGGTCCTGGCGGAATCGTCCGGTTTCGATCTCGGCTTCGAGGTCGCGGTTGGTGGCCGAGACGAGGCGGAAGTCGATCTCCTCCTCGGTCGAATCGCCGAGCCGCGAGACCTGTCGTGTCTGTAGGACGCGAAGCAGCTTGGGTTGGAGCTCGAGAGGAATCTCTCCGACCTCGTCGAGGAAGAGCGTGCCGCCGTCGGCGGCCTGAAAGCGGCCTGATCGCTGCTGATCAGCTCCTGTGAACGCACCCTTGATGTGTCCGAAGAGCTCGCTCTCCATGAGGCTTTCCGGCAGGGCCGCCATGTTGACCGGGATCATGGGGCCTTCGGCACGCCGGCTCCAGTGATGCAGCAGAGTGGCCACGATGTCCTTGCCCGTGCCGGTTTCGCCACGCAGGAGAACCGAGGCGTCGGTAGCCGCGATGCGCTGGACCTCGGAGAGGACCTGCAGCATCAGTGGCGAGGCGAAGACCATGCCATCGGGGATGTCTGCGAGAGGGCTTGTCGTAGTCGTGCTCGACTCGCCGAGAACCGTCGCTAGCAGCTCCTGCAGTTGGGTCATGTCGATGGGTTTGCGCAGATAGTCGCGTGCGCCGAGCTTCATGGCTTCGACGGCGTCCTGGATCTCAGCGTGCGCCGTGAGCACGATCGTGGGCACGTGGATCGGGCGCGTGCGCATCTGGCGGAGCGTCTCCATTCCGTCCATGACCGGCATGCGCATGTCCAGCAGCATCAGGTCCACTGCCTCTTCGCCCAAGGCCTCCAGGGCCTCCGCTCCGTTCTCGGCACAGAGGATCCCATAGCCCAGATCCGAGAGCACTTCCCGCATCATGAAGCGATGTGCCCGATCATCATCGACCAGGAGGATCAGTGTCGTGTTGTCACTCATGTTTTCATGGCCTGGATGTCGGCCAAGCGGAAGCTTGAGGTGGGCTGTTTGAAAGGTAGGTGTCTGCGGTTTGAAAGTTTGAGTTGGGCATCCGGGAAGAATACGGATCTGTATCAGGGCAGGCTTTTCGTGGGTACTCGGGCGGCGGAGCCAGCGTTGGTCTGGAGGAGAATCTCTTGAGGTGTCGTAAGTTGTGAGTCTGCAATGGAATAGGCTGCCTCTAGTCTCGTGGGGCCTCAAGGATCATGCGCGTGCCAGTGGGGGAGACAGGTTCATAGCGGAGGGAGAAACCGTGGTCCAGCGCGATGCGGTGGGCGATGGAGAGACCGAGTCCGGTGCCGCCTTCGCGTCCGGTGACGTAGGGTTCGAAGAGGGTGTCGCGGAGTTCCTCGGGTACGCCGCAGCCGTCGTCGGAGATCGTGATGCGTTGACCGCTGTCGATGGCCTCGCAGTCGATCTGGATGTGACCGCCCTCGGAAAGGGCTGCTGTGGCGTTGAGGAGCAGATTCATGAAGAGGCGGCGGATCTGCTCGCGATCGGCGTCGAGGATCAGGTCCGTGCAGTGGATGTCCAGTTGGGCGGAACGACTGTCGAGATCGGGGCCGAGGAGGATCGCGAGCTCGGCGAGGAGTTGGCCGAGAGGGAAGGGGGTGCGATTGAGTTCTGCTGGGCGACTCAGTAGCAGGAACTCATCGAGGCGTGACACTGTGCGATCGGTCTCCTCGAGAATCGCCCGTGCCGAGGCTGTGAGGCTCTCACCCTCCAGGGGTTTGTGGAGAATCCGCTCGGCAAATCCTCGGACGACGCTCAGGGGATTCTTGGTCTCATGCACGAGGCCAGCGCCGAGCCGACGCAGGTATTCGAGGCTACGCAACTTCTCTTCGCTGGCAAGGAGTCGGCTCCGAAGTTCGAGGGATCGCGTGCGCCCGACATAGAGACCCGTGAAGAGCAGCAGTGCCAGGGACAGGGATAGAGCGGTGAGCAGGTTGCGGTGACGGTCCTCTTCGAGCTTGGCTTGGAGTTCGGAGGGGTCGGTGCGGATCAGGATCTCGAGCCCGTCCTCGGGGAGCGATACGAACTCTCGCGCGGCAGCGAATCGACGCCCGAATCCCCCTCGCCGGGGACGGGGTGGAGTGAAGGATTTCTGGAAGACGTGGAGTGGATCCGGTTGCTCCTGTCGCTCGCCAACCTGGGCGATGATCTGGCCTTCGGGGCCTTCGAGGGCCAGCCAGGCGAGGTCGAACTTGGCCTTCGTCTCCGCAAGTGCCTTGGCCAGGTTGTTGGGATCGTATTGGCCCCCGCGGCATTCGCGGAAGGCGACGCTTTCGAAGGCGCTGAGGACGGCGATGCCGTGTCGCCGGTGCTCCCCCTCGTGGGAGTGGACCTGGGAGCGGTAGTCCAGGTACTGCCAAGCCAGGACTCCTGTCAGAGCCAGGGTCAGGACCAGGAGGGTTGGGGTGATGGATCGGACGCGCATGGAACTAGAGGAGACACGACCATGCGACCCCGGGCCAAGAAAAATGACCTGGGGCGCATGACTTCACTTCAATCGTCTCTCTCTCTCTCTCTCTCTCTCTCTCTCTCTTTCTTTCTTGCTAGTTGACACCTCCCAAGGCTCTCAGGTGACGGTGGTTGGCATTCTGGATGTTCTTCAGGACTCGGAGGATCTGGGGATCCGGGCAGTCCTTGATGAGTTTGGCGTAGAACTCGATGACGTCCTTCTCGATCTTGACACCTTCGGCTCGTGCCTGATTGGCGTTCCAGCGGGTCTTGGCTCGCGTGGGCTCCGGGAGCATGGGGCTGAGCCCCTGGCTCTTCAGGATGTTGCCAATGGCTCGGGCGTGGTTACCTTCGGCTCGGGCCAGATGGGCGTAGACCCGGCCGCCGACCTGGTTCTGTGCGAGGACGTAGTGGTCCCTGGCTTGGATCTCGGCAGACCACGCGGAGACGAGTCTCTC
>JAJRTL010000264.1 GCA_024278315.1 Planctomycetota bacterium
ATTCGTCCCACGTCGATCAGCCATGGCGCCAGTAATCCTGTGGACGCCCCGCGCTCGCGCTTCATCGAAGAATTCGATTGGACGGGCACGGACGACCCGACGCCCTGGCTCTGCATCCCCCGGTCGATCGCCTTCCTGCGCAACCTCTTTCCGGGAGGCTTCGCGGAACTCCGGGCGCGGCAGAAGCAACTCGTGCTCCAGGGGCGCCAGAAGCTCTGTGATCGCCTGGGCATCGGCATGCCAGCACCGGAGGGCATGATCGCAGCCTTGGCGACGATCCCCTTGCCGGATGCGGACGGGGATCAGCCCTTCAGCATGGCGGATCCCGATCCCCTCCTGCGCTTCCTGCACGAACAACACTTCGAAGTCGTCGTCGCCCCCTGGCCTGCGCCGCCCAAGCGCATCCTGAGAATCAGTGCCCAGGTCTACAACGACGAGGCGCAGTATGATGCACTGGCCCAGGCCGTCGGCAACTTCCTGGAGGTCTGAGCCTCCCCATGACCCAGACTCCCATGAGAATCGCCCTCGCACAGCTCAATACGACCGTTGGAGATTTCTCCGGCAATCTCGCCCTGATGAAGCATGCCCACGCCAGGGCCGCAGCCGAGTCGGCCGACCTGTGCGTGTTCTCGGAGTTGGCGATCTGCGGCTATCCTCCGCGCGACCTGCTCCATCATCATGACTTCATCGCGCAGAACACGAGGGCAGTCGAAGAGCTGGGTGCGCTCACGAGATCGGGCCCGGCCATGCTCGTGGGTTTCCTGGAGCCGCGGGAGGGAGAGGGGGCTCCTCTCTACAACTCGGCCGCCCTCTATGCACAGGGAGAGCGCGTGGGCGTCTACCGCAAGGCCTTGCTGCCGACCTACGACGTCTTCGATGAGGATCGCTACTTCGAGCCCGCGGACGAGGTGCATCCCATCGAGTGGGAGGGGCACAAGCTCGGCGTCACGATCTGCGAAGATGTCTGGAACGACAGTGGGTTCTGGACGAGGCGACGCTACGACTTCGATCCGGTCGAAAGTCTGGTGGAGCAGGGAGCAGAAATCCTGATCAATCTCTCGGCCTCTCCCTACACCATCGGCAAGGTGGAGCTGCGTTCCCGCATGATGGGTACCTCGGCCGCACGCCACGGTCTCCCGCTGATCTGCGTCAACCAGGTCGGCGGCAACGATGAGCTCATCTTCGATGGCAGCTCTTTCGCCGTGGATCGGACGGGTGCCTTGCAGCTCATGCTGCCTTCCTTCGAAGAGGGTTTTGCCGTCTGGGAGTCCGGCCAGTCAGTGGCTCCCGCCCAGCCTCCGGTGGTGACTCCCGGCGATCTCGACGCCTGTTCCGCACAGGCCTGGCCCGCGCTCGTCCTGGGGCTCAGGGACTATGTCCACAAGTGTGGCTTCGACACCGTCCTCCTGGGACTGTCCGGCGGCATCGATTCGGCGCTGACGGCCGCACTCGCGGTCGAGGCCCTCGGCGCAGACAAGGTCGCTGGCTTCGCGCTGCCCTCCCGCTATTCGAGCGACCACAGCAGGAGCGACGCAGAGGATCTGGCTACGCGGCTCGGGATCGAGTTCCACGAGCTCGCGATCGAGGCGCCCTACGCGGCTTGCCTGGAGGTGCTGGAGCCTCTCTTCCAGGGGCTTCCCATGGATGTGGCGGAGGAGAACCTGCAAGCGCGCATCCGCGGCGTCCTGCTCATGGCACTCTCCAACAAGCGTGGGAGTCTGCTGCTCGCGACCGGCAACAAGAGCGAGCTGGCCGTGGGCTACTGCACGCTCTACGGGGACATGAGCGGGGGACTGGCCGTCCTCTCTGATGTGCCCAAGACCCTGGTCTACGCACTGGCACGGTACTGCAACGCGGAGCGTGAGCTCATCCCCCGCTCCACGATCGACAAGCCGCCGAGCGCCGAGCTACGACCCGACCAGAAGGACACGGACAGCCTCCCCGAGTACGAGATCCTGGACCGGATCCTCGAGCTCTACGTGGAGGAGCGTGCGCCTTTGGAGCGCATCCAGGATGAAGGTTTCGATCCCCGGGTCGTGGCAGAGATCATCCGACTCATCCAACGCAACGAATACAAGCGGCGGCAAGCGGCACCGGGACTCAAGATCACGAGCAAGGCCTTCGGCCTGGGGCGTCGCTACCCGGTGGCAGCCAGACATCCATGAGGAATGGGACGGGGATCCGACCGGATCCCGTGAGGTCAATGGCCTCAGCCGCTGCCCATACCGCGCCCGATCTTCCATGCCGTGCCCAGCGCCAGGAAGATGCCGAGCCACTCGTAGCCATCGAAGCCCGAGTCGCCCAGGCCGAAGCGTTGCTTGAAGGTCAGCTGGTCGAGAGCCTCACTGGCTTCGGTGGTGTCCTCGAACTCAACGAAGTAGAGGGGGACCTTGTGGAACCGATAGGTGAGCCCCCTGCCGAGCGCGAGACCGAGGGCTGTCAGGAGGAGTGCGGCCAGACCTACTCTCGTGCAGGTCATGCCGGCCACGGTCATCAGGGTCAGCCCGACGAGGATCCCGATGCCCCAGGCCGCCATGCCCAGAACCCGAGGTGAGACGAAGTCCTGCGCGAAGATCCATGGCGCTGCCCAGGCAGCACCGCTGATCAAGGCCACCGCGAGTCCATAGCCCAGGGCCTTGCCGAAGCTCGTGGGTGAGGTCGGTGCCTCCCCGTCTGAGGAGATCGAGGAAGCCGGCTCGGCATCCGATGAGGAGAGGGGATCGCTGGGCGATGAGTCGGTCATGCCGGGATTGTCTCCGACCGAGGAGGCAGAATCCCGGCCTATCCAGGAGGAATCCGGACATCGACGCGAGCCCATGATGTATCCGGGCAAAGGGGAACGAATGGGACGAGATTCTTGCGAGGCTCTCGGGGAGGGTGGATTCGAGTCGCTAGGCTTCAGGCATGAACTGGAAAAGCCTCCTTGCCTCCCTTCTCATGATCGCTCTCGTCGTCGGCTATGGATGGATCACCATCCGAGGCACGCACGACACCTACAACAGTCCCGACGCCAACGGCTACATGGCGCAGGCAGCCTTGTTGGCCAACACGGGCACGACCGAGTTGCTCCCACGCGAAGACGCCGAGGGCCGTCCCTTCTGGGGCTTCTTCACGACGGCATGGGCTCCGATCGGCAGGATTCCTGCCAAGATGTTGGGTCTCTTGTTCAGCAGGAAAGAGAAAGAGAAGGGCAGTGCGGAGTCGCCGAGCGACGAAAAGGCCGACGAAAGTCCGAGGAAGGACGATGAGACTGCCAAGGTGAAGGCCGGTTCCGAGCTGCCGGTCGAGGATGCGGCCGCCGAAGAAGAAGATGATGATGAAGCAGACCCCTTCGCCCGCACAGCCGAGGAGCGCCTAGCCTATCTCGGACTCCATTGGTTGGAGAACGACAGAGGCGAGTTCTGGAGTCGCTATCCTCCGGGCCTCGGTGTCCTGCTCGCGGGTCCCTACCTCCTGTTCGGGCCGCAGGCTGCCACCTGGGTGCAGCCCCTGCTGGCCGCTTTGACCCTGCTGTTCCTCTTCCTGCTCTGCAAACCCTACATTGGCTATTGGGGGGCCCTGCTCGGCACGGCGATCTATGCCTTGCATCCCATGGCCTTCGTCCACGCCCTCAACTGGGGAGCCCACACCCCCGTGGCCTTCTGCCTTGTTGCGGGTTTCTACTTCCTGGATTCCTGGGCAAGGCATCCGAGCCTCTGGAAGGTCATCGTCGCCGCCTTCCTCCTCGGCTCCATGCCGAGCTTCCGCTACGCGGAGGTCATCGCGGGGCTCGCAGTGGGTGGCTTCATGCTGATCCATGTGATCCGCTCGCGCGCTCCTCTGTGGCACCTCGTGGTGGCACTCCTGGTGGCCAGCATCCCCATCACGCTCCTGCTCGTCCGCAACTACATGGCCTTTGGCTCACCTTGGGACACGGGCTACGCACTCACGGGTGAGCAGCAGGCGGGGACGGGATTCTCCGTCGAACACTTTGCGGGCAAGTGGCGTCCTTTCCTCCTGTCCCTCATGGGCAATGGTCTCGGCTTCTTCTTCGCCTTGGGTCTCGCGGGCCTCGTTGGCATGTTCGGACGCAGGGACACGCGCCCGATCGCCTTCCTGATCGGACTCTCCGTCGTCCTCATCACCGGTGCCTACACGGCCTATTACTGGGGTGGCCAAGGGGAGATGGGGCTGCGCTTCCTGCTACCGACCTTCCCCCTCTACATCCTCCCGGCGCTCTGGCTCGTCAAGGCGATGTCCACCACACGCGCCGCCCAGGTGGGTGTGGCCTTCCTCATCGTGGTGCAGATGGCGCTCTTCGGATCCAAGGCCTGGGAGGATGGAAAGACCGAGGTGCAGAAGATGGATCGCATGGAGGTGGCCTACGAGTTCCTCGACGAGCATGTGCCAGCTGGATCGGTCCTGATCGCGGATCGGCGTCTTGCGGAGACGCTTCAGTTCTATCCACAGTGGCAGCTGTTGGATGGTGGTCTGATCGGAGGCAATGGGCGTGGCTTCGGACGGAGTTCTCGAGGCCGGGGGGCACAAGGGCGACAGGGGAGTCAGAATGGTGCCCCGACACGCGCCAATCCGATGCAGAACGGCAAGGCGCGCAAGTTGCGCCTGCGCTATGACGTCCGGGACAGCTTCGAACGCGGACGTCTCATCGCGGATGATCTGTATGAGATCATCAACGAAGGCAAGCCGGTCTACTGGATCGGGAGCAGTCGGACGGTCACGGGTTTCAAGGACAAGTTGGTGAGTGGTGACAGCTTCGAATCCATCGCCAAGATCGAGCTTCCCAAACCCGTGCGCAAGCGAGGGACCAGGAGTCGAAGGGGCTTTCGAAACTTCAACATCGGCAACATGTTTGGCCCCACTGCTGGTCAGAAGCTCGAGTTGTTCCAACTGGTCCTCTTCGACGACAATGCCGAGAGCGTGACCGAGAGGGAGGGCGGGGAGGCGGCGGACGAGAAAGCCGACGAGAAGCCCGGCATCGAGAAGGCTGGCACGGGGAAGGCCGTTCCCGTCGAAGCATCGATGAAAAAGGAAAGATAGGGGTTACTTCTCCAGGGATGCCCACCTAGGAGCGGCGTTGTGCGGGGATTCTGCAGGGAAGCTTCGGGTTTTTCCTGTTCGGTTCCACGCCGCTTGCCGCTTACTTGATTCAGCCGCCATCGACCTGTCAATGGAGAACAGGGGCATGTACCCCAGATTGGAAATCGATTCCCTGGATGACCGGTGGGCCGAGGATCTTCGATCCAGCCCAGCGCCGGAGGGCTTTCCATTCCAGGGGTACAACAAGGTCCTGGATCGGATCGTGGAAGCTTGCGGGGCACGTCCAGAAGAGGGCATCCTGGACCTGGGAATCGGGACCGGGAGCCTGGCCCGTCGTTTCCTGGAGCGAGCTTGCCGTGTGGTCGGTCTGGATTTCTGTGAGGCGCGTCTGGCCGAGGCGAGACGCAAGCATCCCGGTCTCATGTTGCATCTCGCCGATTTGAGAAAGACCTGGCCACAGTTTCACACACACATCGATCATGTGGTTGCGGCCTACTCCCTCCATGAGCTGACGCTGGGGGGCAAGCTTCTCGTCATTCGTCGCGCTCTGGAGCTCTTGCCAGCGGATGGGCGTGTCTACATCGGCGATGTGGCTTTTGCAACGCGGAGTGCTCGTGCGGCAGCATCCATGCGCTATTGGGAACGTTGGGATGTCGACGAGCACTACTGGGCGGGAGATGAGACCGCCGAGTATTTCTCGGAGTTCGGCATCGAGAGTTCTTTCGAGTCCCTGACGCCCTGCTCGGCCCTCATGATCTTTCAGCGCTCGCATCGCTGGGAAGGCGGGGATCGGCCAGCATCCGCCGGAGCCACTGCCCCCAGGCCGCAGACAGCGTAGTGGATCGGAGCTTTCCCGGATGCTTGGCCCCTGCCCAGCCCGAACGATCCATGACCTCGCGACGATCTCATGAATCATCCGGCTGATCGAGGGTCAAGCCGGTTCGAAAAGACGGGTGGATCTGGTCCCAGGCGGGCCACGCAGCTAGCCTCTGCTTCCTTTTCTGGAGCAGGGGTCGAAGATGACGGGAAGCCAGAGGAGTGGGGACGCTCGGGAGTTGGCGGAGTGGGATCATCGCCATGTCTGGCACCCCTTTACCCCGATGCAGGGCTGGTTGGAGGAGGAGCCACTTCTGATCGAGAGAGGTGAGGGCTGCTTCCTGATCGATGTGCACGGAAACCGCTATCTGGATGGCGTCTCGAGTCTCTGGGTGACCGTGCATGGGCATCGACATCCCAAGATGGATGCGGCGATTCGGGCACAGCTGGATCGCATTGCGCATACGACCTTCCTGGGGCTCTCGCATCCTGGTGCGGCAGAACTCGCCAGGCGATTGATCGAGATGGCTCCTGGAGAACTCTCGCGCGTCTTCTTCTCCGAGAACGGAGCTGCGGCCGTCGAGGTCGCACTCAAGATGGCCTATGGCTATTGGCGCAACCTGGGACAGGAACGCCCACGCTTTGTTCGGCTCGAGAATGCCTATCACGGGGACACGATCGGCGCCGTTTCGGTGGGGGGTATCGAGCGTTTTCACGAGACCTTTCGCCCCCTGCTCTTCGCGACCGAGCCGCTCCCCTCGCCCTATTGCTACCGCTGCCCCTTGGGCAAGGAGATGCCTGGCTGCGATCTGGCCTGTGCCGACGCGCTCGAGGAAGTCCTGACCCGCAACGAAGGTGCAGTCGCGGCGATCATCGTCGAGCCGCTCGTGCAAGGAGCTGCAGGGATCCTGACTTCACCGGATGGCCATCTGAAGCGGCTGGAGCAAATCGCTCGCCGCCACGATGTCCTGCTCATCGTCGACGAAGTCGCCACGGGCTTCGGACGAACCGGCAAGATGTGGGCCTGTGAACACGAGGGCGTCGAGCCCGATCTGCTCTGTGCTGCCAAGGGGATCACGGGCGGGTATCTCCCCCTCTCTGCGACCTTGGCGACAGAGAGGATCTTCGAGGCCTTCCTCGCGGCGCCCGAGGAGCACAAGACCCTCTATCATGGCCACAGCTATTCGGCGAACCCGCTCTGCTGCGCAGCGGCTCTGGCCAATCTGGACATCTTCGAGGACGAAGACACGCTCGAGGGGATGCAGGGCAAGATCGTGTTGCTGTCACAGGAACTCGCGGCCCTTCAGGATCATCCGCATGTCGGCGAGGTCCGCCAGCGAGGGTTCATGGTGGGCATCGAGATCGTGAGGGACAGGGACTCGCAGTCCTCCTTCGATTTCTCTGAGCAGATGGGCGTCGAAGTCGTCAAGGAGGCACGACGCCGAGGTGTCATCGTCCGGCCGCTCGGGGATGTGATCGTGCTGATGCCTCCTCTGGCCATCTCGGAGGCCGAAATCTCGACCTTGGTTCGTGTCGTGGCCACCAGTCTCGATGTCGTCTTGGCTGCGCGAGGCTGATCGCATGGAAGTCGACGTCCTCTCGTTCTGTGCCGAAGAGCTGAGCCGCCTCGAGGGTTTGGATCTGCGGCGGATCCTGCGACTCTTGAGTGCTGCGCAATACACCGAGATCGAGGTGGATGGGCGTCAGATCCTTCTGTTTGCGTCCAACGACTATCTGGGTTTCGCGAATCACGAACGGATCATCCATGCTGCCAAGACGGCCCTGGACCGATATGGGGTCGGGGCTGGTTCAGCGCGGCTGATCTGTGGACACATGGAGGCCCACCGCCTGCTCGAGTCCGAACTGGCCGCGTTCAAGACCAAAGAGGATGCGGTGTTGTTCAGCTCCGGTTATCTGGCCAATGTGGGCAGCATTCCAGCTCTCGCCGGAGAGGGAGACGCCATCTTCTCGGATGAGCTCAACCATGCTTCGATCGTGGATGGCGTGCGTTTGTCCAAGGCAGAGCGGTCCATCTATCCGCACATGGATGTCGATGTCCTGGATCGTCGCCTGGCGGAGCATCGCGGTCTCCATCCGAAGGCCCGTAGGCTCGTCATGACCGATTCGGTCTTTTCCATGGATGGAACCTTGGCGCCTCTTCCCGCCCTCGCTGATGCCTGCGAGCGGCATGGAGCCATGCTCATGGTGGACGAAGCCCACGCGACAGGAGTCCTGGGGCCTGGCGGCCGCGGTGCCGTTGCGCACTTCGAACTCGAGGACCGCGTCCCCATCCTCATGGGGACGCTCAGCAAGGCTCTCGGTTCGGCCGGAGGCTTCGTCGCAGGTTCGAGGACGCTCTGCGAGTATCTTCGTAACAAGGCGAGGAGCTTCATCTTCGACACGGCTCTGCCACCCGCCATGGCTGCCGCAGCCTCGGAGGGATTGCGTTTGCTCGCTCTGGACCCCCTGCGTGGTGAGCGTCTTCTGGCGCAGACGCGCATGTTGGCCGAACAGCTCTCCAGCATGGGATACGCCGTAGCGGAGCCGGAGGCGGCGATCCTGGCGATCCACTTCGGCGATGCCAGTTCCGTGCTGCACTTCTCTCGCGATCTGCTCGAGCATGACGACATCCTCGTGCCTGCGATCCGCCCTCCGACGGTGCCCGAGGGGGGCTCGCGTCTGCGCCTGACCCTGTCGAGCGCACACACACCTGCACAGATCGAGCGGCTCCTCCGGGCCTTCGAGTCGAGGAGCCCCGCATGATCCTCTTCGTGAGTGGAACCGATACGGGCGTCGGCAAGACGGCGCTCTCTGCCGCACTGTGTCTCCAGGCCCAGGAGCAGGGACGTGATGTGACCTACTTCAAGCCCGTCCAGACAGGCTTGTTGCCGGGAGATTACGGGGATCGCGACTACGTCGAGGAGGTGGCTGGCGTTCCCGCCTTCGAGGGCGAACGTTATCGGGAGCCCTTGGCGCCCGCGGTTGCGGCTCGAGAGGAGGGGCGTGCCGTCGACGTCGAAGCCCTGCTCTACCAGGCCCGCGGGCTCCTGGCCGACAGCGATCTGTTGATCGTCGAGGGTGCTGGTGGATTGCTCGTGCCCTTCACGCCCGAGGTGGACATGACAGGTTTCGCAGCCCTCCTCGGGGCTCGCGTCCTCTTGGCGACGCGGCCATCCCTGGGCACCCTCAATCACACGGCGCTCAGTATCGAGGCGCTAGAGCATCGGGATCTTGCCCTGGAGGGACTCGTCCTCTGCGGTTGGCCAGCAAGGCCGGGTCTCACAGAGCGGAGCAATCGCATGGCTCTCGCGGCGATGGCACCCCTGCTGGGCTACCTGCCCTACATCGCCGACCTGGATACCGAGCGGCGCGGCCAGACTGCGGTTCCGGTCATCCTCGACTTCGAGGACTGATCCTCACGCATACATGCCGGGATCAGAAGCTCAAGATGCGGCGTGTCGTACGGAAGGGGATGGCAGGGAGGTAGCCGATCGCGTTTCGGCGTCGCCGCCGTTGCGGTTTCTTGTTTTTGGGAGGCGGGCTTTCGAGGAATGCCTGCAGAAGGAGGTTGCCGCGTAGATCCAGTGGGATCTTCTTGTCGGCGCGGATTTCGAGGCGGAAGTCTCCATTCTTCTCTGCCTCGACTTTGCCGATGCGGAAGCCCTCGGGAGGGTTCACGAGTTCCAGCTTGATCCTGGGCCAAGGGAGTTGTTTCGGCCCACGGAACGAGATCCACGTGCTGGCTCCTTGTTGGATGCCGACGGTACCTTTGTTTTTTTGGCGGACACCGGCTTGACCCCGTCCGCGACCGCGCCCCTGGACCTGCGTCCAGAGGTCCTCGGATACGACGAGATGCCGCCAGAGAAAGGCCTGCATCATGTCCTCCGCGGGGATCGCCGGACGTACGACATCCTTGCCTTGGATGTCGGCGGTGCCCACGAGGTGGAGGCGGAAGGGCTGTCTGCCTGTCTGCGAAGGTGCTGTAAGCGTCAGGGTCAGCTTTTCCGTGCCTGCGGGAATGATGGGGGCGTCGAGACGGAACCCGGGAGGTGCTCCCAGGAGTCGTAAGTGGATGGCATCGTAGAAGCCGTCCTTGCGCAGAGCGTGCACCGTGATGGGCGTGCTTGTTCCGGCTCGGACATTGAGACTCGAGGGGATGACACGGAGCGCGAAGTCGGGTTGTTGTCTCGTCATGCGGAGCCGGTAGCTGTGCTCCAGGCCGCCCTTGTGCTGGGTGTCGGAGACCCGCAGGTAGTAGGGGCCTTCGGCAAGTGCCTGGAACAGTAGATGGGAATCCGCCTGGTGTGTGAGGAGTCCGGCTTCCTCATCTCGGTAGTCATCGTTGCTCGCCAGGATCGTTCCATGGGCGTCCAGGATCTGGAGCAGGGAATCGAGCGGTGAGCCCAGCCGACGGGCCAGGATCTCGAAGCGATAGCGCTCCTTGGCTTGCGCCTCGAAACGGAAGTAGTCATGGTCCTCAGGCTCGCGGATCCGTCCATTGATCACGATGGGAATCCCTACCACTTGCGCTTCTTGGAGGCTGTTGTTGGGTTCCGATTCGAAGACCTCATCCAGGACGTCGAGTGCGAGGGGCAGGGAGTTGGAGATCTTGGTTCCCCTGACCGAGGCGACGCTGCCGATGCGCGGTGAGTCTCCGGTCGGTGTGACACTGATGAGGGCTTTGGGCAGGTTCCAACCCTTGAGCCGAATCCTGGTCTTCGTGCCGATACGCGCACCGAGTGGCCATGCGCTGGTGACGAAGGGGATCTCGCCCAGACTCAGTCGATAGACGAAGTCTTCGCGTCCGCGATGGATCGAGTCGCGGATCTCCAGGATGTAGCGCCCATCGGCGGGAACCTGGAAGGACAGCACGGGGTCGGGATGGAACTTGTAGTCGTCCACGTAGGCGAGGCGCCGCCCGGCTTCGTCGTATACGCTGAGCGTGGCCTGGAACCAACCGGGTACCGCATCGGCCAGGTAGGGGATCAGCTGTCTCGCGGAGACAGAGGCAACGATGCGAGTGTTCTTCTTGGCGACGAAGGCGAAGCGATCGACCTCGCCAGGAAGGATCTGACCGTTGATGACGACAGGTAGAAGCTGCTCGGCACTTGTATCCGGAGTCCTGTCATTGGGCTCCTGCTCCGTGTGTTCGCGGAACGTCCCCACTTCGAAGAAGATGGGATTGGTCAGGCCTCGCCCCGTGACGAGACGCAGCTCGCGTCGTCCGAGCTCCGCCTTGGGTTGGATCGTGACGCCCAGCGTCACCGTTTCTTCGAGCTGGGTGTTGGGTTGGCGCTTGGGATCCCGGGAGGTCTTGACCCAGGCGAGAAACTCCTGAAGCGTGCAGTCGGGGAGTCTGGCCAGGGTAGCGAGTTCTTTCCATGTGCTCTCGTCGAGCTCTTCGATCGGGTAGCCACGGATCGGTCGACCCTTCCGCTTGCGAGGACTCTTCCCTGCCTTCTTGCGCTTGGCATGCTCTGCTCGCCACATCTCACGGAGCTTCATCCTGATCTTGTTCGCCTGGCCTCGATTGGGGGGTTTGCTGTAGCGAAGAACGCGTGCTTCCACACCCTCTCCAGAGATCAGGACAGCGCGGGCGCCCTTGAGGAATTGTCCGCCCAGACGAATCTCGAAACTCGTACCCTCCTGGCCTCCCGCCGGGAAGGCGTAACCAAGATGAGGTGCGCCCTGTTGTGCAGCAGCGCTCGTGATCAGGGACAGCACAGCGGCAAGGCCGAGGCTCATGAGGGAGTTGGGTCTCATCAGTGCAATCTCCAGGATCAAACGAGTTCTTTCAGGGGGCCGCCGCTCTCGTATCCCTCGAGGGGGCCAGGTAGTAGTGGAACCATCTGGCCTTGTGGATGACGGAGTTTGGCCTGGGGGTCGATGCCGAGGAGGCCATACATGGCTGCGTGTAGATCCCAGGGGTAGACCGGTCGCTCATCCGGATACATTCCCTTCTCGTCCGAGCTTCCCAGGACCTGCCCACCCCGAAATCCGCCGCCGGCGATGAGCGTGGAGAAACAATGTCCGTGGTGGCTACGTCCTCCATTCCAGGGAGCGTTCCAGAGGATCTTGGGAGTTCGCCCGAACTCGCCACCCCACCAGACGATCGTGCTGTCCAGGAGTCCGCGTTGCGAAAGATCCTCGAGCAAAGCGGCGAGTCCCTGGTCCATCTGGGGCAGCATCCGCTGCATGCTTTCGAAGTGACGCTTGTGTGTGTCCCATCCGCGGTAGTTGATCGTGATGTAGGGGACGCCCTTCTCCACGAGTCTCCGTGCCATGAGGCAGGACTGCCCGAAGGTGTTGCGCCCATAGAAATCGCGCATCTCGTCCTTCTCCTCTGAGAGTTCGAAGACCTTGCCGGCATCGCCGAGGATCAAGTCGTAGGCCTGTGACTCGCTCTCGAAGAAGCGCGCCAGCTCGGGGTCGCCCTTGCGGTCTCGTGCAAAGGTGTTGAGTCGGTCCAGCAGCTGCCGTCGCGTCTCTTGACGCTTCCGCGTAACGCCGGGTGCCGCGATCCCCTCTACCAGGAACTGGCCGCGACCGGGATCCCCACCCGTAGCGAAGGGTTTGTAGGCCGAACCCAGGCATCCTGCTTCGGAAAAGCGGCCCTGGGGTCGCGTCAGGACGATGTACGGGGGAATCAATCCCTTGTAGCCGGCATCCCGCCCAAGGAACTTGGAAACGACTGCACCGAAGGAAGGGTGCACCACGCGTCCGCCGGACTTCCATCCGGTCTGTGTGATGTAGGAGGCCGTCTCGTGACTCTGTACGCCATGGGTCATCGAGCGGATGACCGAGTATTTGTCAGCCTGTTTGGCGAGCTTGGGCAGGAGCTGACCGATGCGGAGTCCGTCGACCTTCGTCGGCAAGGGTTTGTCGAGTGGACCCGTGTAGTCACGACCGGCATCTGGCTTGGGGTCGAAGGTGTCGAGGTGGCAGGGGCCTCCCCACATCCAGATCTGGATCACGGCCTTGGCCTTGCCGGGCCTGACCAGCGAGGGGCAGAGTGGCTTCAGATCCAGGGGCTGGATGCCTCGAAGGGCCTGTTGCGAAGCCAGGTAGAGACCTGCTGCGCTGTAGAAACCTGCCCTGAGGAGCTGGCGACGCGAGAGCGGATCTTGGTGGTTCATGTGAGGTCTCAGTGGCGGTATTGGAATTCGGCGGTATTCAGCAAGGCCCAGGACAGATCGATGAGGGCTGTTCGTCCCTTGAGCTGCTTGCTCTTGGACAGGCCGTAGATGACACCTAGTTCCTCGGTCGTGGGATTGCGGGAGAGGATTCGCAGATAGAGCTCGTTGACGATGTCCTTGAGCTTGCCCTTTCTGCGCCTCTGGATGCTGCGCAACAAGGAGCCTCGCTCGAGCTTGCGGAGGACCTGGCTACTGTTCAGCAAGAAGAGCCTCTGTGTGGGCGTCGGGCGGTTGTTGCGTTCGGAAGCGAAGCCTGTATCCCGTGAAGGTCGTCCGAACATCTCGAGCGCGGGACTCGAGATGCTCCCGTCCGGCAAGCGTATTGCGGGTGTCTCGGCCGGGATGAACGTGAAGGGCTCGGGGATCATGCTGGTGTAGCTCTCTGTCGTCCCGGTGATCTCGTTGATCGCATCGATGAGGACTTCGGCCTCCATCCTTCGTGTCGGATAGCAGGCGAAGTAGCTACGTGCCCGTGCATCTTGAGAGGCAGGCATCGAATCCTGTTGATACACGCGGGAGTCGAGGATGATGCGGAAGAGGTGCTTCCAGTCGTAGCCCGAGATCGAGAACTCGGCTTGCAGGACCTTCAGGAGTTCGGGATGGCTGGGGGGGTTGTCCGGTCGGAGGTCATCCACATCGTGGATGATGCCTCTGCCGAAGCACCAGGCCCATGCGCGGTTGACCGCGCTGCGAGCGAACCAGGGGTTCTTGGGTTTGAGGAGCCAATCCGCAAAAACCTCGCGAGGGTCCTGCTCCGCTCCAACCAGGACCTCCTTGCCGTCGGGAAGGCGCAAGGTCCGTGACTTCAGGGGAGCGGTCCCCTTCCGCCCAAGAGTGGGGTCGAAGAAGACGATCTCCTCCTTCCATTCGCGGCTCGGCTTGTATCGGATCCTCGAGAAGAACCCGGCCATGTCGGCACGCCTGCCGGCAGGCCACTTGTCGGCGCGTGCGCCCATGAAGGAGAGGGCTACGGCATCCGCGATGGTTGTGGGCTTCTTGTTCTGGAGGGCGCGATAGAAGTTGACCGTGGCCACCCTGAAATTGCTGCCATTGGAGACCAGGATCTCACGCACGAACCGGTCGTGGGGCTTGTTGTCCCTGAAGCTCTTCCAGATCCACTCGTAATAGGCCTGAGAGGCATTGGGCCAGAGATTGATCGGGAACTCGGACTTGATGCGGAGGAGGTCACTCCAGCGCAGGGCCATGTAGTCGGCATAGGCACGACTCTCGAGCAGCTCGTCCACCAGATCGGAGCGCTTCGTCGGCTTCTCGTTGCGGAAGAAACTGCGGCAGGCATCTGCCGTGGGCAAGGAGCCCGTGAGATCCAGATAGACGCGACGGATATAGACTTCGTCGCTGCAGCGTTCTGCGGGTTGGAGCTTCAGTTGCTTCAAGCGCGAGAATACGGCCCTGTCCAATCTCGCACTCGCGGCCCGGGTGGATCGACGAGGACTGTTTCTTTCCTGGGCCCAGGACGTGGAACAGATCATTCCACAGAGTGCCGTCAGGAGAAGCGTGCGTGACAGGATTGTGCTCATAGGTCCATGTGCCGAAGTCTGTGGCGGGAACACTCAAGATGTTCTGTTCGAATTACACACTGACGACGAGGACTTGGAAGGACAGGTCTGCAAGAAGAGGGTACCGGTCGGTCCTTCCTCTCTTCGATGGAACTCTTGTGAGAAATGGAGGCTAGATTCGAACTGGTTGATCCCATTCGTGTGTTCGTAGTTCTTCGAAAGCCAACTACGAACATGTGGGTATGAGCGCGCGGAGCGTATTGCGATCTCTTCTCAAAAGTAATGTTCAGAAGAGATGATGCATCCTTGATACCGTCTCATGTTTCGAAAGAGCCGATTCATGTGTCAGAGTAGAGATGGATGATCCATTGCCCTTGATTGACAGACTTGCGAGAGGTTGACCAAATGTTTGTCGTCCGATTACCGGATGCCCGCAGCGAAGACACCCAGAGGGTCGAGGCCCTGACGTCCAAGCATGGGACGCTGATCCGTAGTGTCCGCCTGGGAGAGAGCGCCTTCGTACTCTTTCGATCGGAGGAGAGCCTGGTCACATTGAGCGATAGCCTGGCTCCGCTTCCGAAGGGCGGGACGCTGCTCCAGGTGGATACCCCATACGTCCTCTCGTCGCGAGAGATCCTCCCTGGCAGGACCCGGCTCACGTTGAACGAGGATGTGGTCATCGGCGGCGAGGAGTTCGTGGTCATGGCCGGTCCTTGCACGGTCGAGACCGAGACCCAGGTCGCAACCATCGCCAAGTCGGTTGGGGATTCCGGCGCGCGCATCTTGCGGGGAGGTGCTTTCAAGCCCAGGACTTCACCCTTCAGCTTTCAAGGTCGTGGTCTCGAGGGTTTGGACATCTTGAGCCATGTGGGGCGCCATGCGGGACTTCTGCAAGTCTCCGAGGCCATGTGTGAAGAAGAGGTCGGGGATGTGGCTGCCGCAGTGGACATCCTCCAGGTCGGCATGCGCAACGGACTCAATTACTCCCTTCTGGAGGCGATTGGTCGTCATCCTGATCGACCGACGGTCCTGTTGAAGCGAGGCATCGGATCCACGCTGGAAGAGTTCTTGGCCGCAGCCGACTACATCCTCGCTGGAGGGAACCCCAACGTGATCCTGTGCCTGCGAGGCACGGTGGATTTCTCCAAGCACAGTCGTTCGGCACTCAACGTCGCCGACATACCGGCCTTGAGGCAGATGACGCATCTTCCCATCGTCGTCGACCCCAGCCATGCGGCTGGTCACCGGGATCTCGTGCCGGCCATGTCGGCGGCATCCTTGGTGGCGGGGGCGGACGGCCTCTTGATCGAGGTCCACCACGAACCAGACATGGCCTGGGTAGACGGCCCGCAGTCACTCACGCTTCAGGGCTTTGCTCACCTCATGAATCGCCTTCGTGCCCTCGCACCAGCGATAGGACGATGGGTCGCTCCCGGCAAGGCGCGGGAAACGACTGTGTTGCATCCCATGGAGGAACTCAGCCTCGAGAAGGCTCCGCGCGAAGAGGGAAATCAAGCCAACGGAAACGAGAGCCATGAAGAACTCCAAGCCTAGGGCGTGTGATCCAGGATGTCGGATCCAGCGATTCACTTTCGCGCCCCTGGGGCAGGCTTGCGAGACCCATCTGTCGATCCAGTGGGTGGGTGAGGGTAGTTTTGCGGAGCAGCTGAATGGGCTCGAGTCCGCCTATCGCGAGACCCTCTGCGAGTCGGATCTGTCTTGGGATTCTGCCGTGTTTCGACGCGTCTTCCTGAGCGATGCCTCCAATCAGGAAGCTGCTCTTCAGAGCTCACCTTTGGCCAGGTCCACGGCGTCAGCGCCTGTGGCGCTGTCCGTGATCGAGCAGACTCCCCTGCCAGCGAGCAAGATTGCACTGTGGGCCTACCATGTAGAGGACTCTCGTTCTGGCTTGGATCGGAGTCACACCAGAACGGGCCTTGCGCTCCGCAGGGGGGAGCTCGAGCATCTCTGGTCGACGCATTGGGACCTGGAGGATGGTGCCCTGGATCTCGATGTGGCAGGACAGACTCATGCCGTGTTCCAGGCCTACATAGAAGAACTGGAGCGCCATGGTGGCACGCTGCGAGATCACGTCCAGAGGACCTGGATCTTCGTCCCCTCCGTCGATCGTGACTACGGTGCGATGACGGCCGCACGCCGCGAGTTGTTTCTCGCGGAAGGACTCACTCCCGAGAGCCACTATCTGGCGAGTACGGGGATCGCTGGGCGCTCCTCCGAGTGCAGGCAGGATGTGATCCTGGAAGGCTACGCCGTCGTAGGGATCGCATCGGATCAGGTGCAGTATCTGACGGCTCCGGATCATCTGGGACCGACGCAGG
>JAJRTL010000016.1 GCA_024278315.1 Planctomycetota bacterium
CTGGACGACGGTCTGCCCGAGTCGCTGGAGGAGAACATCGAGCACTACGGGCTGCGCTGGTTCAAGCTCAAGCTCTGCGGTGACCGGGAGGCGGACATGCAGCGTTGCCTGGCGGTGAGCGGCATCCTCGCAGAGCATGTGGGTGATGCGGCACGCCTGACCGTGGACGGCAACGAGCAGTTCACCGATCTGCTGGCCCTGCGGCGCTTTTTCGAGGACCTCGATCGGGAGACCATGGGCCGCTCCCTGCTGCGCGCGCTGCAGTACATCGAGCAGCCGCTGCCTCGCGCCCTGAGTTTTGCGCCCGGCACCGCGCCAGCGTTGGCCGCGCTCAGCGAGATCGCGCCGGTCATCCTCGACGAGGCCGACCATGGGGTCGACGCCTTCCCGCTGGGTCTGGAGATGGGCTACGGCGGCATCTCGATCAAGAACTGCAAGGGTGTCTTCCGCTCCCTGATCAACCGCGGCCTCTGCGAGCGGCACGACGCCTTCCAGTCGGCCGAGGACCTGACCAACCTGGGCGTGTTGGCGCTGCAGCAGGATCTCACTAGCGTGGCGGCGCTGGGGCTGACGCACGTGGAGCGCAACGGTCACCACTACTTCCACGGGCTCGACCACCTGCCACCGAGCGAAGCTGCGGCAGCGCTGCAATCCCACCCCGATCTCTGGATGCAGAAGGGAGCAAGCACGACGCTGCGCATCGAGGAGGGTCGACTGCAGATCGGCTCCCTCCAGCGACCTGGCTATGGCTACGACTGTGAGATTTCCTTCGACGAGCGCGTGTCGCTCGTGGACTGGCGCTTTCCCGAGGAACTCACATGAAGTTCAAGACTCCTGGACAAGACAAGGATCTTGCGGATTCTGGTGGACCGTCCCTCCGTGAGTTCGCCATCCTGGCGCTCTCAGCGCGCGGACTTCGATCGCCGGATCTGCCTGAGGATGTCGGCTTCGGCAACCTGCGCGAAATAGAGGTCCCACCGCTGCTGCAGGTTCATCCAGAAGTCGGGTGTATTGCCGAAGAACCGGGCGAGCCGGAGTGCCGTGCTCGGCGTGATCCCGCGGCGTCCATTGATGAGCTCGTTGACGCGCTGGTAGGGCACGCGGATGGCCTCGGCGAGGGTTCGCTGGGAAATGCCCATGGGCTCCAAGAACTCCACGAGTAGCATCTCTCCTGGGTGTGTTGGTTGGCGACTTGTGGGTACTCGGACCATCTGGCTGTCCCTTCGTCAGTGGTAGTCCAGGATCCTGACACCCTTTGGACCTGCATCGGTCCAAAGGAAGCAAATCCTGAACTGTCGGTTGATGCGAATGCTGTACTGTCCTCGCCGATCACCGGACAGACCCTCCAGTCGATTGCCTGGAGGGCTGCGGAGATCTTCCAATCTCTCTGCAGAATCCAGAAGATCCAACTTGCGCTGCGCCACGGTCAGGAGCCATGGAGGACAGCACTTTCTCGCTGCCTTCGTTGTCCTGCCGTTGAAGACATCTTCGGTCCCGGCATCCGCAAACGATTGAATCAATGAAATAAAGTAGCATGGACACCATGCTATCCAGAGTCTACCACGAGAAAGTCCCACCTGCAGGGAACGTACTGGAACATCACCACAGCACGACCCTCTCCCTACATCGAAGAGTCGACGCCACTGTTTCTCGCGCAAATGCAACAACGCGCGGTCTGGAGACACTTGACTCCTACGCCCCCCCAGCCTGTCCGCACTGATGGGGCTTGTAGATCGCAGTAGCACGGCCAACTGTACACAGGGCCACGATCGACTCGATACGGTCTCGCCGGGGACCGTGCACCTCTATGCGATCGAAGGCGGACGGGCCAGCACCAGCAAGGCGATCATCCATGTGAGCAAAACCCTGCAGGCCGGATCAGGAGCCATGTGGGGAGCTGGCATTGGAAGGAGGGGCGGGATGGGCTGGATCGGGGGCCCTTGGTCCTCATCATCGGCGCCGGGGCACTAGGATGCTGGATCCAGAATCCCTGACCCCAGCCTGGACCCCAGCCGAGTATTCGAGCAACCTCTGCCTCGCGCCCTGAGCTTTGCCCCGGGCTATCGCTACGGCTGTGAGATTGCCTTTGACCAGCGCGCGCCGCTGGACGACTGGCGCTTTCCCGAGAAACTCGCATGAAGTTCAAGACACCTGGACAACACAAGGAACTCAGCTCCTTTCGTGGGCACTGGCAGGGCATCGCTGCCGATCTGGATTGTGCGAGCAGTCTCGAGGAGCTCGATCCAGGGCTGGCCGCCCCCTGTCGCATCGGGGATCGGACGCTCGGCAACCGCTGGGCCACGCATCCCATGGAAGGCTGGGACGCCACGAGCGAGGGACTGCCGAGCGAGGATACGCTGCGGCGCTGGGGCAAGTTTGGCGCCAGCGGAGCCAAGCTGATCTGGGGTGGTGAGGCCTTCGCGGTGCGTGGCGATGCCCGCGCCAACCCCTACCAGCTCTTCCTGAATCCTGCGGTCGACACGCGCGCAGGGTTGGCAAGGCTGCGCAAGACGCTAGTGTCGGCGCACGAGCAGGCGGGTGAGAGCAGCAGCGATCTCTACATCGGCCTGCAGCTGACGCACTCGGGGCGCTATGCCCGGCCGACGAGCGCGGGGCCGCGTCCGCGCATCGCCTGGCGCCATCCGGTGCTCGACGCGCGCAGCGGGGTCGACTCGGACGCGGCCATCCTGAGCGATGCCGAGCTCGAGGGACTGATCGATGACTTCGTCGCGGCGGCGCGCGCGGCGCAGGACAGCGGCTTCGACTTCGTGGACGTCAAGTGCTGCCATGGCTACCTGCTGCACGAGCTGCTCGGTGCCAAGACGCGGCCGGGACCCTATGGCGGGAGCTTCGACAACCGCACGCGCTTCTTCCGGAGTGCGGTGGCGGCCATCCGCTCGGCCTGCCC
>JAJRTL010000265.1 GCA_024278315.1 Planctomycetota bacterium
CCTGCTACTACTACCAGCGGCGAGGCGCGGTCGACAAGGCGGTCTTCGGTCAGCCTTCGGAACAGGCACGTTCTCTCTGTGTGGGTCGCATGGGGCAGGAGATCCTCGACGCGGACCCGCCTCTGCGCTTTCTCTGGATCCACAACCAGAATCCGGTCAACACCATGCCCGACAGCGCTCGGGTGGCGGAGGCCATGGAGAAGGTGGACTTCACGGTCATGGTGGACTGCCATGAGAACGACAGCACCGTCCACGCGGACCTGATCCTGCCTACGACGACCTTCCTGGAGGAGGAGGACATCGCGGGGGCCTACGGGCATCACTGGATGGGGCGCATCTCGGCGGTGGTTCCGCGACCCGAAGGCGTCAAGACGGATCTGGAGATCATCCAGGGGCTGGCCGAGCGTATGGGCAGGGCCGAGCTGATGGCTGGCAGCGCAGAGCAGTGGTGCGAGAGACTCCTGCGGAGCGAACTGTGCGAGGGGGGATTCGATCGGGAATCGCTCGGCCAGGGGGCGCTGCGTCGCCCCGATGCGCCGCAGGTGCTCTTCGACGACGGGCGTGTTCCTACCGCCAGCGGCAAGGTCGAGCTGCTCACAGAGGCCGACTACGCGGAGGCACCCGAGCCGCCGGCCGACTATCCGCTCTGGTTCTTCACCAACTCGCATCGCAAGTCCCAGGCCTCCCAGTGGGCGGGCCCCTAGCAGGGCTGGCTTCCCGCGACCCTGCACCCGGATGCGGCCGCCGGTTTCGAAGTTGGCGACGTCGCGGAGCTGGTCTCGCCGCTGGGGCGCTTGCGCGTCGAACTCGTCTTCGATTTTCAGATGCGGAGGGACTCTGTCTCCATCCCCAAGTGCGGCTCGGTAGCTCTTGGACGTTCCGGTAACCGCCTCATCGAAGCCGTCGAGACCGACATCGGTGGTGGTGCGGCCTATCTGGATACCTGGGTAAGGCTCGAGAAGGTCGCAGAGGTCGAGGACTGAGCCGGTGGACGCATCCCAACTCGAGGCAGCCTGCGAGAGGATGCGAGGTTTCGTCATCCCGGAAGCTGCCAGCCGGGATCGCCTGACCGGTTCGCATGTCTATGGATTCCTGACCTGTGAGCACTCGGTCTATCTGGACTTCTTCGGCGACAAGGAGCGTCGGAGATCGCCTGGGCCGGCGCTGGCCCGACTTCTCGCGCGAGGAGTGGCCTTCGAGGACGAGATCGTGGCGGGCCTCGAGCTGATCGAGCCCGAGTTCGAGCCAGGGGATTTCGTGTCGGGGGCCGAGGAGACGCGGGCCCTCATGCTGGAAGGCGTGCCCGGCATCTATCAGGCGGTGCTCTTCGAGCCTCCCTTCCTCGGGATACCCGACCTGATGCGTCGCGTCGAGGGCGAGAGCCGGTTCGGGGACTACGGCTACGAGATCGGGGATGTCAAATCGTCCTACAAGCCTCGGGCTGATCAAGCGCTGCAGGTGGCCTTCTACTCCGTGCTGCTCGAAGGCCTGCAAGGCGTGCTTCCCCAGGAGGGATATCTGATCCTCAGGGATGGCAGCGAGGAGCGCTTCTCCATCGCAGAACTGCTGCCTGCACTGGAGGAGTTACTGGAGGAGATGGGCGATCTCTTTTCGGGTCGCCAGGGCTCTTTCCCGCATCGCAGCTTCGCCTGTCGCGACTGCAAGTGGCGGGATGTCTGTGCAGAGGGCACCGGGCTCGACTGGTTGCCCGGCCTGACCCGTGCAGAACAGAGTCTTCTGCGATCCGAGGGCTTCACCGAGCTCGAGGATCTCGCACGGCTGGAACCAGAGGTCGCAGCAGAGAAAGAGACCCTGAGCGAGACGCTTCTCGTCCGTGCGCGTCTCCATGCGGAGGCTTCTGTCCAGGGCTGTGCGGTCCCTCGTCGACGTCCACGTCTCAAGGACAGGATGGGGCAGGGTTGCCCGGTCCTGATCTGGAGCGATGCCTTCGATCGGCGCTACCTGGTCTTCGGCCTGCTGCCGCCCGGGGGTGAGGCCCAGGTCTTCCTGGCCATGGATCCTGGCGATGAGGCGGCGGTCTTCGAACAGTGGCGATCCTGTCTCCCCGAGGGGCAGAGCCTCTGTCACGCGGGTGCCTTCATGAGCTCCCTTCACGGGATCCTGCTCGCGCAGGGCATGCCTGGCGAAGGCCCTTCGCTCGAACGGCGCAGCCTGGACCTGATGAACCTCGCTCGAGGTGGATTTGTCTTTCCTGCCCCCGTTCGAGAGGTGAGCGAGGTGCTGGCGAGTCTCCAGGGAAATGAACCCGTGGGGCGTGAGGAGGAGCGCCTCTTGGCCCTCGAAGACCGCGACGCCGACACCCTGCGCCGGCTCGCGACTGAGGAACTTGCGGATCTACAGCAGCTCCTGCTGCGTCTCGACGAGGCGAGCGTATGAGTCTCGAGCCATCCAAGATCGAAGACCTACGTATGCGGCTACGCTCGCTGGTCCTGCATGGAGCGGAAAGCGAACGGAAAGACCTCGAAGAGCTCTTCGCGCTGTCTGTCGCCGAGCGCGTCGAGGGCGGAGACTGCGAGGAGAGCTTGTTTCTCATGGGCCCGCCGGACCAGGAAGGTCGGATCCGCCTGCGGTCGGAGGGTTTTCGTGCCAAGTTCCGCGAGGGTGACCCCCTCTATCTAGGCAACTCCGATGTCGTGGAATACGGCATGCCGGTGAACTTCGGCTCCTGGGACCCACAAGGGCAGGAGATCTCGGTGGCCCGCGATCGTTTCGACCGTGGTCCGTCTCCAGAGTTGTATACAGGAAGTGAATATCGGTTGGATCGGCGTGGCCTGGGCTTGGAACGGTTGCTCCTGGAGGGACTGGACTCGGTCTTCCACCGGGAGAATCGGCACGTCCTGGAGATCCTGCAGGGGCAGGCCGGAAGGGGGAGGGATGAGGGCCGCCATGAGCTCGGCAAGAAACGAGGAAGAGAAGCGGGCTTCACCGAGGCCCAGAGCGAGGCTCTCGCTCAGGCGGTCTCCGCCGAGAATCTCTGCCTCATCCATGGCCCGCCTGGGACAGGCAAGACCAGGGTGCTCGCCGAGATCGCGCTCTTTCTGGCAGAGAGACGCTGCCGACTTTTCTTGAGCGCCTTCACGCATCGGGCCGTGGACAACGTTCTCCTGGCTCTCCGCGAGATCTCGCCCGGGCTACCTCTCATCAAGCTCGGGAAGCAGAGCGATGAACTCCGCGCGGCCGGTATCCGGGCAGGAAGGCAGCTCGACCGGCTGTCCCTCCCCGATGGCGGAGCCGTCGTCGGAGGGACCAGTTTTGCGGCACGCAAGTTCTCGAGGGATCGACGCTTCCATTTCGTCCTCATCGACGAAGCGGGTCAGGTCCCTCTTGTGCACGGCGCGATTGCGATGACGCAGGCGCGTCGGGCGATCCTCGTAGGGGACCCCGCACAGCTCGCACCGGTGCACAAGAGCCGTCACGGTGATCAGGAATACGAAACTTCGGTCTACGCCTATCTTGCCGAGCGCTATCCCAGTGTTCTTCTGGATCAGAGTTTCCGCATGAACCGCGAACTCTGCGATGTGATCTCGGACTGCTTCTACGAAGGTCGGCTCCAGGCGTCGGAGCACTCGGCAGGTCGTAGACTCGCTCTGCAGGAAGGTGGCCCCTTGCGCTCCCTTCTGGATCCCGAGACTCCCCTGATCTGGGCGAGGGTCGATCATCTGGGACGTCGTCGTCGGTCACCGGAGGAGGCCCGTCTCATTGCCGATCTCGTATCAGCGCTGCGCCATCATCACGATCTACCTTCCAGTGAGATCGCCATCCTGACGCCCTACCGAGCACAGATCCGTGAGATCCGGGGCGTGCTGGAGGATCGAGGCCTGCTGGATGGGGACCTTGTCGTGGACACCGTGGAGCGCATGCAGGGACAAGAGCGTGAGGTCGTCTTGCTCTCGCTGGCTTCCAGTGATCGTGACGATCTGGAGAGACAGGCCTCCTTCTTCTACCAGCCCGGCAGGCTCAACGTCTGCCTCTCGAGAGCACGCAGCAAGTGCATCCTCGTCGCCAGTCGGCATGCATTCAGGGCTCGCCCCAAGGATTTGTCAGCGCTGTTGTCTGCCGGGAGGTTCAAGGCCCTCTCGCGCTCCCTCCCGCAGGTCGACATGAGCAAGAGTCATGGTGGATTCTCTTCCGGCTTTTGATCCGGGTTGGGCAGGGCTCGAAAGAGGGCCCCTGGTCTTCCTCGACCTGGAGGCGACGGGGGCCATGCCGGGCGATCGGATCATCGAGATCGGAGCTCTCTTGACTCGTGGAGACGAGATCCTGGATCGCTTCCACCCCTTCGTCGATCCCGAGGTAGCGGTACCCGAGCCGGTCCGGGCCATCCACGGGATTGGAGAGGACCTCTTGAACGGGGCTCCGCAGGTGGGCGAGGCGCTCGAGAGCTTGCTCGGCTTCCTTGACCGCGCAAGGGGCCTTTGCGCCCACCACGCACCGGCGGACATGAGGTTCTTGGCCTACGACGCGCGACGTGCTGGGCTGACTCTTCCCGCGTTGCCCGTCTTGGACACGAGGGTCATGGCCCGGCGTATGCTGGGGAGGCGTAGCCCAGCGTCCCTGTCTGAGTTGTGTCGACTCTACGGAGTCCCGGTTGTGGAGAAGCACCGCGCTCTTCCCGATGCCGAGAGTACCTTCCTCCTCTTCCATCGACTTCTTGCCGATGCGCAACTGCGGCAGTCTCGGTACTGGACCTGGCCTCGGCCCGCACTCCTCTGCGAGGCAAGTCTGTCCCCCGACTCCCCAGGAGGCTGGGCAGCCTTGGAGCCCCGATCTCCTCCTGAGCGCGTGGAGATCCGATATCGAACAGGTGCCGATGAGCTGGATTGGATCGAGATCCGACCATTGGCCTTCGTGGACGGAAGGCGCGGGACATGGTTGCGTGCTTGCCATTCCGAGAGTGGGAACTTCAAGTTCTATCAACTCAAGAGGATCGAGTCCGTGCGCCGACTCTCGAGGGCGTGATCCTCCGAGATCCTGGAATCCAATGCGGGCGCCGAGCGAATTCCCCCCGGTGAAGACCTGGGGGAATTCGCTCGGGGAGATCCGACCGGGGCCCTGTTGTGTCGTCATGTTGCCGTGCCCGCAACGATCTCAAGGATCGTCCGGGCTAGGGGCTTGGCAATCGTTCGCACACCATATAGAAAGCATGTGGTCGCATCGAAGGGGACTTCTGGGGGGGAGACAACGAGAGGGCCTGTTTTCTCCCGTCCGTTCCTGCTGCCTCCAATATTGTTCGATCTCCTGCACCAATGTCCCAGCCCCGCATCCTCATCCTCGACGACAATCCCCAGGTCTTGGAGGTGGCGAGGCGCATGATGGACCGGTTGGGTTTCGATGCCTCGATCGTCGACAGGGGAGTCGAGGCTGTCCGCTTGTATCAGGAGGCACATGGGACTTCCGAGGCCTTCTCCGTGGTGATCGCCGATCTCTCTGTTCCTGATGGGATGGGAGGCCTCGAATGCCTGGGTCATCTGAGCCAGATCGATCCGCAGGTCAAGGTCATTGCCTGTACCGGGCACTCGGAAGATCCAGTCCTGCTGAACTACAAGGAGCTAGGCTTCGTGGCTGCCTTGGAGAAGCCCTTTCGCCTCCGGGATGTGAAGATCGTCCTCGAGCAGATCCTCGACTAGCCCGAACGATTCATGACCTGAATGCGTCTGACGGGGATCGTTCGGCCCAGGACCGCAAACCTGGCGGTTGGCTCGGCATTGCTTCGATTCGACGACCCTCCTGGGTCGCCTCACATCTCGCGCAGCCGTCCTGAACTCGAAATGCGCTCGTCAGACCGCAAGAGCGAGATCGGCTGCGCCGATCTCGCATTTGCTCACAACGATCTCATGAATCATCCGGGCTAGATGCTCAGGAAGTCATGCGCGCAGCAGCGAGAACTTCGCACTGTTCCGCAAACAGGAAGGGTCGGTTGTGTCAGTGGCGCATGTCTTCCGAGTGACCTGTCGAGACACCGGATTGTGACCCAAAGAGTCACGCATCTGCCCGCGTAGTCGGCTCCTGTGGACATCTGGCTGCTTCGGGGTTTGGCACGGTTCTTGTCCTCGGTCCTCGGTCCCTGTCTTGGAAGGCAGAGTGAAAAGGCTCCCGGTGGATGAAACGTGAGAGGAAGGCCAGATGTCCTCGCTTGATGGATGGCAGAAGCGGGAGTGGTGTGATCCAGGACCCACGAAGTGGGAGCCTGTCTCCTCTTTGGACAAGAAGCATGGGGTTCCCCGTGCCGCAACCACCCAACAACTATCCGTAAGGATTGAACCATGAAACTCGTCACTTCCCTCTGTTTGATCTTCGCGCTCTGTTCGGCGGCCCTCTCGGCCCAGACGATTCAGTTGCGGACAGGTGTCATCCTCGTGGGAGATGTCGAAATCCAGGAGGGCGGAGCGAAGATCCTGGTCCACGTGAGGTATCCCAAGGTCCAGGACGTCATTCTGGATCGCAAGGATTTGACACCGAAGTCTCTCTATAGCGTCTTCGAGAAGAAAGCGGATCGATCTGACGCGAAGATCCTGTGGGACATCGCCATGCTTGCCAAGGATGCGAGGATGTATGGTAACGCCATCAGCGATCTCTTGGCAGTTGCGAAGCTCGCTCCCAAGAAGAAGCACGATGTCGAGTTGGCCATCAAGGAGATTCGCGAACTCATCGCATCCGATCTCCTCCAGGCTGCCCGCGACGCGCTCGCCAAGGAGAACCCCAGAGCGACGCTGGTCTATCTGCACACCATCAGGGAGCTGTACTCCGAGACCAAGGCGGCCAAGGAGACGCGGAAGCTGATGACCCTTGCCCATGACAGGGCGGGCAAGAGGGTCGACATCGCAGAGAAGACCGTGAGTCCTGCCAAGGCACCGAAGGTGTTGTCGACCGTTTCGGAGTATCGGAACAAGGGCGATCAATCCCGCAAGAGGGTCCAGGCCGAGAACGGCAAGACGCCTGGAGGTTCGAAGCAGCGGAAAGCCCTGGATCGAGCGATCAAATACTATCGAAAGGCCTGGGAGGCTGCTCGGACGCTACCTGTCGCCATCAACGATCCCAAACTACGGGCGGAGATCCAGATGGCGCGAACGATCACGCGAAAGCTTCTGGTGGATGCTCTGCTGAATGCGGCCACGGTGCAACTCGCGCGCACATCGATCAACAAGGCCGAGGAATACTGCAACGAAGCCTGCGCTCTGGACCCGGACAACAAGAAGCTCAGGGATGTCCACAAGACTATCCTGGAGGCCAAGGCCTATGGATTCTGATCCGGTGGTCGCTGTTCCGGTGTCCGTCGTCATCCTTCTGCTGCTCTCCATGGGCGCTTGCGGGAGCTACGATATCGCCCTGCAGGAACGAGTCGAACAGGAGGCCAGTGCGCTCCTTCCTTCGGTCAAGGACGACAAGGCGGTCGTGGAGGTCGCCTTGAGCGCGACCAAGCGTGAGTTGCCTGATCCAACGGCCTTCGAGGTGCCGTCAAAGGCTGGGCTCGAGGAGTATCTTTCTCTCGTTCTCCAGAACAACCCGAGGATCCGCCATGAGATCCGAAGGATCCAAGCTCTAGGTTACCGCGTACCGCAGGTTACTTCGCTGGATGACCCCATGGTCACCCTGCTTCCTCCGACGGGGAACCTTGCTGAGACCGCTGCTGGCCAGGTCGATGGTGCCATAGGAATCTCCCAGGGTATTCCTTGGCCAGGAAAGCTGACGACCAAGGGGGAGATCGCAGAGCAAGCGGTGCGAATGGCCTTCGAGGATCTGGGTGAGGTGCGGATTGCGACCGTCGTAGAGACGATCCAGGCTTTCGACAGCTACTACCTGGCTGATGTCTCCATCAAGATCAACGACGAGAGTCGGGCTCTCTTACGCACGATCCGCGACGTCGCCTCCGCGCGCTATCGATCCGGTGGAGCCACACAGCAAGACGTCTTGCGTGCAGAGGTCGAACTCTATCAGCTCACGAACGAGTTGATCACCTTGAAGCAGGCCAAGGCTACTGCCGTCGCGCTTCTGAACTCCCTGATGTATCGTCGTGTGGATGCTCCCCTCCCTGACCCTGCGCCGTTCCAGCTGACAGAGGTCAAGTGGGCTCTACCCGAGGTCATGGCGCGTGCAGTCGAGACCAATCCAAGACTGGCCAAGCTGGGAGAGCAGATCAAAAGGGACCTGAAGATCATCGAACTGGCAGATCTGGACTACTACCCGGATCTGACGATCGGATTCTCCTACAGCTTCGTCTCAGGAACAGGGCTCAGCCCAGTTTCCACCGGCAACAACTTCTTCGGCTTTCCTATCGGGTTCAATCTCCCGATCTACCGCAAGCGGTTGCGAGCCCAGGTTCTGGAGAGGAACTCGCAGGCTCTGACCTCCGTCGAGGAATACAAACAGTTGAAGAACGCGATCTTCTTCCGGTTGCAGGATACTCTCGTCAAGATCGATACCCAGTACCGCCAGGCAGTCCTGCTGAAGGACGTGCTCGTTCCGCGATCCTGGCAAGCCGTTGAAGTCTCTACCTCTGCATACCGCGCGGGGAAGCTCGAGTTCACGGCCCTCATCGAGAACTGGCGACTCTGGTTGGATCAGTCGCTCGGATACCACAGGGCCCTTGCCGGGCTCGAACAACGCTTTGCGGATCTGCAGCACCTCGTCGGCCTACGACTTCCTCGTTCTTCGGATGGGGTTCCTTTGCCCGGGGCGAAGAAGTGATCCCCAATACGCCACCTCGTGAATCCCGTATTCACTCTCGACCCCTTCCTGGAAGGTAACTCCATGCGAGTCCAATCTGTGCTCACCATGTCGATTCTCACAGTCGTATCTCTGGGGTTGGGTGCCTTGGGAAGCTACTTCTGGTTCGCGAAAGAGATGCCCCCGATGACATCCTCCGCGGGCTCTGCTCCTGGGGCTGCTGCGAAGGGAAAGAAGGTCCTCTATTGGAAGTCAGCCATGGTGTCTGGCGAGATCCACCAAGAACCTGGCAAGGACTCGATGGGGATGGCTCTGATTCCCGTCTACGAGGGTGATGATGTGGGGCCGGGGAGCATCAAGATCGATCCGAGTACTCGTCAGAACATGGGCGTCAGGACGGGCAAGGTGACCAAGGGGAGGCTCGTCAAATCGGTCCGTACTGTGGGATTCGTCACCTATGATGAGACGACTCTGGCCGTCGTGACCACGAAGGTCGATGGGTGGGTCGAAAAGCTCTATGTCGACAAGACAGGGGTCCAGGTCCACAGGCACGACAAGCTCTTCGACCTCTACTCCCCTTCGCTCTTCTCGGCCCAGGAGGAGTACCTCGTCGCTCTCAGAAGTGTGCAAACAGAGGATGTGAAGAGCGTCCCCAGATCACGGTTGGACTCGGAGAGCCTTGTCAGGGACGCGAGGATACGTTTGGAGTACTTCGATGTTCCTGTCGAGGAGATCGATGCCCTGGAGAAGACCCGCAAGGTCAAGAAGACCATGACCCTTCACGCCCCTGCCACGGGAATCGTGATCCACAAGGGTGTGATCGAGGGACAGATGGTCAAGGCGGGTTCAGATCTCCTCCGGATCGCTGATCTCTCCAGGGTCTGGGTCCTGGGAAAGGTCTATGAATACGATCTCCCCTA
>JAJRTL010000266.1 GCA_024278315.1 Planctomycetota bacterium
GGGACGAGGCCTTGGGCCTGCGCGCCGGGTCGGAGCTGGATGCGGACGCCGGACTCCTGTTGCAGGGCGCGAGCGAGATTGCGGTGGATGCCCGCGTAGGAGGAGGCTTCGAAGAGCGGGCCTTCCATCTCCACGAGCAGTAGACGCGGTGCAGCGCTCGGGCCCACTGACAGATGGGTTCGTGCCCGGGTCTGGCCTGGATCGGCAGCGTGGGTCTGGAGGGCCTCTCTCATGAGCTGGCCCACGCGGAGTCCGTGGAAGCGAGAGAGGACGTGTCGACGGGCGCGCTTGCCACGGGCCTGTGCTTCGTCAGGTGATTCGTGGATCTCACGGAGTCGTCGGACGAGGGCGTCCTCGTCGGGTTCAAACCAGCTGAGGTCTCGGAGGGCGGGGTTGTCGGCGACAGCTGCAGGGGGGCAGGAGCGCAGCCGACCGGGAATGTTCCAGGCCACGGACTGCGCGCCGCAGAGATCCTGGGTTCCGCCGAACATCGTCGTCAGGACGGGCAAGCCCATCGCCATGGCTTCGTGCACGGGGCGTCCCCAGCCCTCGCCGCGGGAGCAGAGGACGAAAGCGTTGGCCTTGGCGTAGTGAGCCGGCATGTCGGAGGGGGTCCCATGGCCTTGGATCCAGTCGATGCGGGGGCTTGCATGCCCGGCCCGGTCGGCTCCGGATTGGACCCAGGCCAGCGCCTGTCGCTGGATCTCCGAATCCGACATGCCCATGGACGAGTGGACCTTGAGGCTGAGGGATGCTTCGTCTCTGGCGAAGGCCCTGCCAAAGGCGCGGAGCAGGACGTCAGGTGCTTTGCGTTCACTCCAATCGAACATCGAGAGGAACCGTGTCGTTGATCCGGATCGTCGTGGCGGCCTGGGATACAGCGCAGGATCGAACACCTGGCTGTCGATCGCCTCGGGGATCACACGGAGTTTCTCCATGGGGATGCCAGAGCGATGGAAGCTCTGGAGGTTCTGCGCGCAAGGCACCCAGATTTCATCGGCTTGGTCGATGTGATTGGCCCATTCTGCTGGCAAACGATCGCATTCCCAGGTCGTCCTGAGAATATTGAGTCGCGCCTCCGGATCGGGTTGGAACTGCATGGGCAGCATGAGGTGGATGGCGATGAAGTCCTTGCTGACCGCTCGCTTCGAGGCTACCACCACCTGTTGGAGAAAGTCCGGGTCCTCGTCCGATGCGATGGTGCCATAGCGCAGGGGGCGCAAGCGGATCCGCAGATTCGGCTCCGAGTCCAGTGCCGAGAAGATCGCGCGACCGTCGGCCGCATACCCCGAGGGACCCAGCACCGGTGCGGTCAGCGTGACATCGATCGGATTCGCGATCTGCTTCGCTTTCGCCTGACGGGACAGTTCGCGCGCCAGGGAATAGCCATCTCCCTCGTAGCCCGGGTCCACGAGGATGATCTCCCCGTGCGTGGGCAGATCGGCTCGAATGGCATCGCTCGGATCCTCGCTAGGGCCCGCCATGGCCAGCACGGCGCTGCCCTCTGGCACGATCCCCTCGATGACGCGTTCGATGCGCCTGAGCTCAGCCTCACTGGCCTCGGTCGCGACCGTGAAGCCGCGATTGCCCGACTGGAGGTGGAAGTCTCTTGTTTCCCTGCCATGCAGTGCACCGGAAGCCTCCCGCTCGTCGCAGAGGAAGTGCCTCGCTTCGAGCATGGGATGCGTGGCGATGAGCCCCTCGAGAAGCGCACGGAACTTCCGCGCGTGGGGGTGGCTACCGAGGAGATCACCCCAGAGATAGAGCGGGGGGTACTGCGTGTGAGGGGCGCTCATGCCCTTGCTATCGGCAGATTCCCCTCAGCTGACTGAGTCCCAGGTCCAGAATCTCACCGGAGCTGGCCAGAGGAGAGGCCACCAGGTGCAGGGGCACCTCAGCGTCCAAATACCCGGAACCGTCCGAAGATGGCCTGGAAGGGCTCTTTGCCCCTGTTCTGGGCCCAGAGTCCAACCCGGCCGATGGAGTCTCCCAAGGGGAGCGCGATGCGTCGGGATTGGAGTTCGCCGACCCTGAACTGCAGGGTCCTGCCATCGAAGTTGGCGATGAGTGGAATGCCCGCTCCGAGTTCGGAGTCCGCGACCTTGAACCGGACGGCGTAGATGCGGTGAATCGCCTTTCCCCGGATGGTCTCCAGGTGGAGTTCGAGATTCTTGCCCTTGGCAACGAGGCGGAGTCGGCTGTAGTGGGTTGTGGATCGGTGGCCGAACAGAATCCCCACACTGCCTCCCTTCCGATTCGGGTTGAGGCGGCAGGTCATCGACCAATCCTCGATGGCAACTTCGTGGAAGAGGATGCTGCTCTCCTCCTCGGGCTTCAGTTCATCCGAACGAAGCTCCTCCTCGGTCGCCCGCCAGGGTCGGCCTTCCGGATGGCTCGTAGAACCCTCAGTGGCTTGATTGGCACGCATGGCCTCGCGAGCCTTCCTGGCAGGGAGGCTCGCCAGCAGCTTGCCGCCAGTGCCCTTGGACAGGGCTTCGGCCTGGAAGGCCAGATCGCGGGCAGTGATCAGCCAGCCCTTCTTCTCGTACTTGCGCGCCAGGGATACCAGGCGTTTGGCTGCAGAACGCTTGGTTCGCAGGGTAGAGGCGTGGTCCCTGTCGGCTTTCTTGAGTGCCTTCTCGGCACGCTTCAGGATCTCCTTGCGGACCCGCTTCGATTCGAGTCTCTGGGCCAGCGCGATGGCCGTGAGCAGCTCCGCAGCAGCAGCTTCCTTCGCACCGGCAGCGGTGTTCTTCTCGGCTCGGTCGATGAGCTTTGAGATCGTGAGCTTGCCTTGAAAGAGGCAGGGCAGGAGGAGACAACAGAGGATGGTACTCTTCATCGCAGGAGCTCCTCGAAGTGGAAGGCACGGAACAGGAAGGAACCCTGACTCCCTGGCTGGCAGGTGGCCGTCAAGCCGATCTTCCCCGCGAGGTCGCTGTTGGGCTGCTGGCTGGCCCACAACATCTGACCCTCTAGGGCGAAGGTGACCTCTCCCTCGCGAACCTCGAGAACGAGGGGGATCCACGTTTTGCCTTCCAGGTGCTTGTCGTCGATGGAGAAGGACTCCAGCTTCTCGAACTCATCGTTGTGGCGATGGTAGAGTTCGAGTGTCAGGACCTTCTCGTCGAAGTAGCTCACCTCCAGGTAGTGGAAGTCCTTGGTGTTCTGATAGCCGAAGTAGATCCCGCCTCTCGACAACCTGTCCGGAAAGTGCAGCTCCAGAGTGATCCTGTAGCCAGCTTCGACGCGACGAGGCCCGAGGATTGCTGTGGCTTCGTCGGAGTCTGAAAAGGGTGCCAGCAACCGGTCTTCATTGCGCTCCCAGCCTTGGAGTTTCCAGATGCTCTTGAGGCTTCGGAAGAACTGATGGATCTCGGCGGTCTTCTTGCTGTCTTTCCCTCCGGAAGCGGCTTGATCGCGTTCCTTCTTGCCCACGCCCGGATTCAGAGTGCTGGCGACGTCCAGATAGGACCTGGCCGTCTTCGTCCACCCCTTCTTGAGGTACCTGCGTCCGACACCAACCAGGCTGTTTGCCACGGAGCTCATGACCTTGTCGCGCTCCTTGGAGAGTGCATCCACCTTGGGGAGGGCTGCTGCGATCGACGGGAGCAGGTTGCGGCCCTCTCCGGGAGAGGGATCGAGAAGGCAAAGGGACCGTGCCCTGCGGAAACTCCGCGCAGCGAGCTCGGCTTTGCCCTGCTCCATCGCCAACCGACCACGCTCGTAGAAGAGCGTGGCTGGATCGGAACCTCCGGACTGCAAGAGGAGGAGGACAGGAACGAGAAGAATGAATCGCAACGACATGGAGACTCACGCAAAAAAAGCTGGTGGCTCCCAAGGTTATAGCGAGTACGCTCACGGCATGTTGGATCGCATCCCCGAACACGAGTGCATGGATACGCCTGAGGAAGCTCGGGAGTATGCCGCGATGGACCACGCCGAAGTCAATCTGGCCTTCGTCGAGGCTTTGGAGAAGCATGGTTGTGTGCGTGGGGAGCTGCTGGATCTGGGGACGGGTCCAGGGCATATCCCGCTGATCCTGGCCGAGAGGCACGAGCGGCTGTCGGTGACAGGGATCGACCTCAGCAAGGAGATGCTCAAAATCGCACGTTTGAAGGTGGCGCAGGCTGGCTATAGCCGACGCATCCGGTTGCTGGAGGCGGATGCCAAGAAGACGGCCTTCGGGCAGAACACCTTCGATGTCGTCTTCAGCAACACGATTCTCCATCATGTTTCGGATCCTGTGGCTTTCCTGAGTGAGGCCAGGCGAGTGCTCAGGCCCAAGGGTGCTCTCCTCATTCGCGACCTGATGCGCCCCGAGACCCAGGAAGACCTGGAGAGGATCGTCACGACCTATGCCGGTGACGCCAGTGACCGCCAGAGGGAGCTGTTCCGGGAGTCGCTCTACGCGGCCTACACGGTCGACGAAGTGCGCGAGTTCTGCAATCAGGCAGGGCTCGAGGATGTCACGATCGAGGTGACGTCGGATCGACACCTGACGGTCTGGTTGGAGCCGCGCTGATGGACGCTCAGGAGTTCCTGGGCTACTGCCTGGCTCCTCACCTCTATCCAGGTTCGGCGCTCGCCTTGCGCTCGTTGCGTCGCGTCCTGCCTCAGTTCGAGGGCAAGGCCTTGCTTCTCTCCGAAGCCTGGATGCTGTTCTACCTCCCCGAAGAGGGCATGCGATTTCGCCAGATGTCCCGCGAGGGTCGTTTGGCCGTCCAAGGCGTCTACGTCGGGCTGGATCCCAAGGCACCCCTCTACTTCCACGAGGGCAATCGCGAGTTGGCGCGGCAGGTGGGGGCCGACTTCGACGGCATCCTCTTCTACGAGGACGCGTCTGCAGAGATGCCTTGGAACAAGGGCCTGGTCGATCGCGCAGGGCTTTGCCTCGAGGCCTGCTACCGAGCCGATCTCCTGGCCGGCTGTCTCGCGCGCCAGGGCGAGTACTGCGAAGAGGTGCTCCGGGATGTCCTCCTGGCTCTCTCCCCAGCGGGCATCGGTGGCACGGGCCGACCGCAGACCGAGCGGCGCGCCCTGTCGACCTTGGGGGATCTGCTCCAGGACCATGAACTGGGTTCCGAAGAGCCTATCTGGCCGGGGAGGTTCGCGCTTCCTCGCGGCAAGCCTCTGCCGCGCAAGGTGCCCGCCAAGACACTCGAAGGGGGTGGGCTTACGGTGCGATGGAGTCGCGGAAAGGGGCTGTCCTGGACCGGTCCGGGATTGCGATCGAGCCCCGAGCTCCTGACCTTGGAGGTGCAAGGCGAGGCAGAGGCCTTGCAGCGGGGCAAGGAGATATGGGAGAGCGACCACGCCTTTCGTCCGTCCCATCCTGCGCGCCCGCGGCTCTACGAGGTCGCTCACATGAAACCCAGGCTCCACGTGGTGAAGCCAGAAGGCAACTACCTCTCCTTCGAGCGCGATTTCAAGCTACCGCTGCTGCCTGGCGACGTGGACTGCCGCCTCGTGCCTGTGCGTTGGACCATGGATCTCTTCGTGCATGCAGAGGAGCCCACCCTGGACCTGAGTCTCTGCCTCGAGGGACTCCCCGTGGGGCAGCGCGTCCGCCTGCGTGTGCCCGTGCCATTCCATCCTCGTCCCACGCGCTTTGCGTCGATCCAGCGCGATGGCAGCCTCATGGATTCCGAGCGGGAAGGCCCCTTCGGGCTGCAGGCCGTCCAGGGTTGCGTGCGGCTGCATCACAAGGAAGGCAGCCTGCACGTAGAAGGGCCCGGCCTTCGCGAGATCGAGCTCCTCTCCTACAAGAACGAGCATGTCCTCGCGATCACGCTGGTCCGCTCACGTGCCCAGGACCCCGCTTCCCTGCGCCGTGAGTTCCGCCTCGCCTGGTACCCTCCCACTCCTCGCGACCCTGCTCGATAGGATCCGGGGGTCACATGGCGTTGGAGCGTGAGCGGGCCGAGTCCTGGTGGGCCGGTGCCTGGAAGCGTGCCTTCTTGAGGTAGCGGTCGCTCGCTTCGATGGCGGCGTCGATGGCTTCGAGTGTCTTGAGACCCAGGTCTTCGACGTGCTCGGCACGCCAGAGGTTCTCCTGTCCATAGCTGGGGCTCGGGTCAGGAGCCAGGAAGCCGAACCAACCCAGATAGGAGTTGCCCATGTAGTAGGCAGCGTTGAGGGCTTCTTGAAGGCTCTCGAAGGAGGCCCGGTCCTGCTCCAGGGCGTGGCGGCTCAGGTTGTGGGAACGGAGGTCCTTCTGTGCCTTGATCCGCGTCTCCCAGGAAGAAAAGGCCTGATAGGCGTGGCGCTTGATGGCAGCCGCTTGCTGGCAGAGTTCTCTCTGGATCTGTTGGCCAGCCTCATGCATGCGCTCGGCCTTGAGATGGGCTTCGTCCCTTGCAGATGCCCCCTCGCGAATGGAGCGAAAGTAGCGGAGGGAGGACAGATTCTGTTCACGGGCGATTTCGAGAAGCTTGCGAAGCCTTCCGACGGCGATCATGACGCGCATGGTCTCCTCCTGCGGTTCGGGGACCCCGCAGTCCAGGTGGATGCGGGGAGCCGGGGATTCCCGGCCACCAGAAACGCGCTGGAGGGCCGGGAAGTCCGCAGAAGGGACCGGGGAAGGTTCCCCAGGCCCTCCGGAGGGAGGGGAGGAGGGGTTAGCCCCCGATGGTGCCCATGCCTGCGTTCGTCAGCACCAGGCCGAGTTGGTTGGCCTTGGCATCGAGGATCAGGGCCTGCTGGTAGAAGCGGCTGCCCACGAGTGTGATGATATTGGGGAGGGCGTAGCCAACGCTGGCCTTGCCTGCGCTGTCGGTGGCGAAGGGCACGAACAGCTCCGTCGAGACGAAGAGGCTACATCCCTTGGCGCCGAGCGCCGTCAGGTCCAGCGGTAGGCTGAGTACGCCGAGATTGGTCTTGGAGAGGCCGGTGAACATCGCCGCACCGCTGCTCGCCTTGGCCGAGGCCACGACCAGGTTCAATGTCTGGCCGATCGTGGGCTTGTTGCTGGCCGAAAGGCTCGGCGTGCCTGCGCTACCCAGGCAGGCCTTGCCGAAGGAGACATAGGTACCCGCACGTGCGCTCAACGAGTAGAGATCGAAGTTGTCGATCTCCAAGCCGCCCAGCGCGTAGTCGCGTGTGCTGGTCGGCGCATGCCGGAGTTCGAAACGCACCACGACCGAGCTTCTGTCATCGGCGATGGCCGAGATGTCGAGGTCTATCGTCTTCCACTCCTGACTGCTGCTTCGATTGACGTCGAAGACCTTGGTCCCGTTGACGTAGACGCGCGCCCAGCTTCGGGTGTAGGAAGTCAACCAGCGATCGAAGCGCAGACGCATACCCTTCATGCCCTTCGTGCTGACGCTCTTGCTCGTGAGGCTGACGGTTTGAGCGCGGTTGTAGAAACGCTCGTCGGAGGAGTTGCGGTTGGAGCCCCAGACGTAGCTTCCGCTTACGGCCGCCGTCGGATCGAAGTTGCGCCCTGCAGGGACATGGCGTGACCAGCCGTTCGTGGAGCTACCGTTGCTCGCCGAGAAGTTGCTGTTGCTCTTCTCGAAATCATCGGCGAGCAGGCTCTTCTTGTAGCCCACAGCGAAGGTGTAGTAGCTGCCGCTCTCGATCGGGAGCTTGAGATTGGCGCTGCGGTCGTTGGTTAAGGAGAAGTAGTAGCGAGCCATCTTGCCAAGGGCCACTGCGGGCGTCTGCGCGGACCAGGTCTTGCCGCTCACGAGCTTCATGGCGATCTTGGTGAAGGAGCCCTTGCCCGCATCGAAGTAGAGATCAGCCGTCTTGAGGGTGCCGGCCTGGTTGTCGACCGAGGCCAAGATCGTGAAGCCCTTGGATCCATCGGTCTGATCGGTCATGCGCTTGTGCTGGACCTTGATGGCCGAGAAGATCGGACGCAGGAAGTGGCGCTTCAGCGAAGCCTTCCACAGTGCGCCGATGTCGGGCGTGCCGTTGTTGAGGTTGCTGTCGTTGTCGTTGGCGATGTAGGTCTGCAGGATGTAGTCGTAGTGGCTGCGGGGGTTGGCTTGCGCGACCTTCATGACCGACTTGTCGGCGAGCGTCTTGCCCAGGGTCTTGCCATACTTGCTGCGCATGTTCCCGAGGAAGTTCCAGGCCCAGCCCAGGTAGGCCTGGCCGACGAGGTGCACCTGCTGCGAGTTACCCGTGTAGGGCCATGTGATGGAGTTGAGCGCCGTGCGCACGAAGCCGCCGTTGGTGCGGAAATCCAGGCCGACGACCGGGTGGTCCAGGAGGAAGGCCGAGCAGACGTCAGCGAAGCCCTCGGAGGGAGTGGCAGGATTGCGGCCGATGCCACCGTTCCACCAGTCGATGGCGTGACCATACTCGTGGGCCACTACCGAGCCGCTCGCGGTGTTGTTGCAGCTACCCCTCTTGCGATAGAAGACGATGCTCGAACCGTTGAAGAAGGCATTGCAGGATGCGTTGCGGTTGACATAGACGTTGATCTTGCGATCGATGGCCGTCATGGTCGGCACGGCGCTCTTGGCGAAGTCATGCATGTCCGCCGTGTATTTGACGCCGTTGACCTGTGCGGTCAGGTAGTTGGGTGAGCTCGGTGGCTTGGGGTTGAAGAGCAGGTTGTTGGTCTTGCTCGGATCGAGGTTGACCTTGAGGCTATGGATCGAGCTGCCGGAGTAGTCGTAGAGGCGACCCCACCAACGGCCTTTCTGCAGGGAGATCGTGGCTGCCACGGGCTTGGTGCCGCTGTAGCTCAGCGAGAAGTCCCCGTTCTTGTCCGTGTAGGTCGTGCCCACGCCTGAGACGGTGATCTCGACTCCAGCGATCGGCAACGCCTTCTCGGGGTTCTTGGTGCTCTCGACTCCGCGTGGCAAGGGGCTGGCCATCCCGGTGACCTTGCCCTTGAGAACGCCTTGCATGACGGGGCCCATGGGGCTGGCCTTGGAATGGGTGAGGCCGCATTCGTGGATCGTGGACTCGCGGGCAATCTCGGCGCCGGTTACGGCATCGATCCAGATCGTCCATCCCTCAGCCTTGTGCTCGAAGTTGGCGCTGATGCGATATCCAAAGCGATACGTACCGTTCTCGTCCTGGCGGATCTCCAGGTGGGGAGCTTCAAGGATCGTTCCGAGCTTCTCGTTCCAACCCGTCAGCGCCTGGTAGCGTGCCATGGCCTGCAACTTGTCGAGCTTGGGAATCGTCTTGAGCGTGAGCCCCTTGATGGCTTCCGAACCCATGCACACGAGTCGGCCGTCGGCCTTGTGGAAGGTAAAGATGAGGATCGCTCCATCGACCGGCACACCTCGATGCAACTGTTGGTATTGGAGGAGAACATGGCTGTCGTTCTCGGCGAAGAAGAACTTCTTGACGCTCGTGGGCGTAGCGCCGAGCCAATCACCGTGCTTGTCGAGAATGGTCTCGGCAGCGAGTTCTCCCTGCGGGATCGTGCGGACGCCGCGAGGCAGGATGCTGGCTCCGGGGCCGAAGACCCGGTAGGGGACATGGGCCGGCCATTCCAGACCGTCCAGCCCTGGCCGTGTTCGGCCTGCCAAAGCTGGAGGCCGGTTGGCTGGGTCCTGTCTGCCGATTGGGCAGCGATCAGGCAGGTAAGAAGAAGGAGAGCAGGAACAACGTGCTTCATCAGGCAAACCTTGGCAAGTGAATGACTCACAGGAGGGATGTTCTGACTCGGCTACTTTCATCAACGGGGATACCACTGTTCGCGGATACGAACCACGCGGCGCAGGTCGTCGAGACTCTGCTCGAGCTTCCGGAGAATGTCTTCGGAAAGTGCAGGCTTGTTCTTCTCCAGAAAGCCCTCGACCTTGCGCAGCGCAGCGGTCGAGTCGTGCCCGTTGATGAAGGCATCGAGCCAAGAGGGCATGAAGAAGATCTTACGATGCTTTTTGACCCACTGCACGCGTTCCAATGCAGACGTGAGATACAGGAGGGTTACATCCTCCTGCCCA
>JAJRTL010000267.1 GCA_024278315.1 Planctomycetota bacterium
GGAAAGGGGCGTTGCAGTCCGGGACCGCGCAGGTGATAGAGCAGGGCGGTCTTCAGTCCCGAGAAGGAGAAGTCCAGGCTCTCCTTGCCGAGCAGGCTGCGCTTGAAACGCGGGCGGTCCTTGGCGCCGGTCTTCGCGGCCTTCTCGAGTGCGGGTCCGCCCGGATAGCCGAGGCCGAGCATGGCCGAGGCCTTGTCAAGCGCCTCGCCCGCAGCGTCATCGAGCGTACCCCCAAGCTTCAGGGCCTTGCCGGGTTCGCGCACCTCGTAGAGGGCTGTGTGTCCGCCGGAGGCCACGAGGGCCAGGAGCGGCAGGGGCAGATCCGGCTCGGTCATGAAGGCCGCATGCACGTGGGCCTGGAGATGATCGACCCCGACAAGGGGGATCTCGAGGGCCAGGCTCAAGCTCTTGGCGACCGAGAGGCCCACGAGGAGGCAACCGATGAGGCCTGGGCGGTGGGTCACGGCCACGGCCTCCAGGTCTGTCGCCGCAATGCCCGCTGCGGCAAGCGCCTGTTCGTAGAGGGGGAGGAGGCGCTCCATGTGGCTGCGGCCTGCCACCTCGGGGACGACCCCGCCGAAGGGGGCGTGGAGAGCCACCTGGGAATATACGAGGTTCGAGAGGACCTCGTCCTGGTTGCGTACGACGGCGCAGGCGCTCTCGTCACAAGAGCTTTCGATGCCCAGGACGAGGGGGCCGGTGCGGGAAGAGCCCTCAGCACAGTCCTCTGGTCCTGGATCCGCCCTGTCGGGTCGGCTCGGGTCTGGGTTCTCTTGGGTTGCCTTGCCCATTCTCTCTGGGCTCCGTGCCCGTGGACTTCTGCGTTCTTCAAAGACGCTGCTATAGTGTGCCAGCGAAGAGAGTACTGTCTGATCGTTCCTTGGGCACCCCTCTTCCCTGACTCCTTCGGCGTCTCGCTTTTTTCACGCCTTCTTCTGCCACCTTCTTTCCGAGGCTCTCCCCTTGGCCCGCATCCTGGTCGTCGACGACCTGCCTGACAACCTGGCCCTCGCACAGCGCCACCTCACGGGGGGGGAGCATGACGTGGCCTTGGCTCCGGATGCCGAGACCGCGGTCCAGATGGTCGAGACCGGTCAGATCTTCGATCTCTTCATCCTCGATGTCGTGCTGCCGGGGATGAGCGGTTACGAGTTCTGCGAGTGGCTGAGGCAACGCAAGGATACGGTCGATCTTCCCGTATTGTTCATCACTGGCGAACGGGCTGATCTACCGGACCGGCTCCAGGGCTTTCGGTCGGGGGCCAACGACTATCTCCTGAAGCCTGTGGACAAGCGTGAACTCCTCGCTCGCGTGGACGTTCTCCTGCGGCTGCGCAATGCGCTGGCCGATGTTCGATCAAGCAACGAGCGTCTGTCGAGCGTCGTGAGCCAAAGGACCAAGGCCCTCAAGGAGGCCATGAGAGAACTTCAAGAGCATCAGGCTCTCCTGGAAACCATGTTGCATCAGCTGCCCGCTGCCATCGTGGTCTTCGATCTGGATCGGCGATTGGTCACCGCCAATGAAGTCGCGAGTCGCACCTTCGGCTTGGATGTTGTCGGCACCGACTTGCCGGCGACCGTGCTCGCGCCCGTGTTCGAGAGATTCACGGAGTTGGGCAAAGGACGACTGCGGGCTTTCTTGGAGACCGCAGAAGGCGCGCGGGTCTTCGAGGTCGAAGGGTCGAGGCTCGAGACCGATGCGAGCCGGTGGCTTCTCCATCTCGTGGATGTCACCGAGCGCGAGCGCCTGCTCGAGAAGGCGAAAGGCCGAGAGGTTGCCGATCTCATCAAGGAGATCGAGGTGCTCAAGGATGAACTCCATAGCCGCTATCGCATGTCCAGAGTGATTGGCACCTCGGCTTCGATGCGACGGCTCGCAGAAACCGTGGACAAGCTGCGGCATCGCTTCGGTACGATCCTCATCCGTGGTGAGAGTGGTACGGGCAAGGAGCTGGTCGCGCGCGCCATCCACTTCGACGGGAACTTTGCGGATCGATCCTTCGTCGCGGTGAACTGTGGAGCGATCCCCGATGCGCTCTTCGAGAGCGAGTTCTTCGGGCACAAGAGAGGTGCTTTCACGGGTGCGGACCGCGACAAGCAAGGCCTCATCGCGCAGGCAGAGGGGGGGACCCTCTTCTTGGACGAGATCGGTGAGCTTTCGATGGAAGCCCAGGCAAAACTGCTGCGATTCCTGCAGGATGGTGAGGTACGTATGGTTGGGAGTGCCGAGGTCCGACGCGTTCGTTGTCGCCTCATCTCAGCCACGCATCGGGACATCGCGCAAATGGTCGAGGAGGGGAGCTTTCGGCAGGATCTCTACTTCCGCCTCGAGGCCATCCAGGTGGAGATCCCTCCGCTCCGGGAACGGCAGGAGGACATTGCCACCCTGGCCCGGTATTTCCTGCGGGTGAAGGCCATCGAGAACAGTCGGCAGGATGAGATCAAGGGTATCTCGCGGGAAGCCATGCGTGTTCTGGAGGACTACGATTGGCCGGGGAACGTGCGCGAGCTCGAGAGTATCTTCGAACGCGCCATCCTCCTGGGTTCGGGTCCCACCTTGCAGGTCGAGGATCTGCCCGAGAAGCTCACGCGACGCCCCATCACCCGCCAGGAGCTTCCCCTGATCCCCGTGAAGACGCGATCTGCTCGGCCCCTCGAGCTTGAGCCTGTCAGGACGAGGCGTCGTCGCCTGGATCCAGAGACGATCCTCTCGGCCTTGGAGAGTAGTCGGGGCAATCGTAAGCGGGCCGCCGAGTCTCTGGGGGTTTCGCGCAGCACCTTCTATCGAAAGATCGAAGAGTTCGGCCTGCAGTCCCAGATCGAGAAGTAGGCCTGGCGAGCGCGCGGGCTCTGGTCGGCAGAAGCGGGGCGGCTGGCTCCGCCCCTGCTACGCTGAGTTCTTGAGGCGGTGCTGCTCTTGCTGCTCCGCGGCCATCTGACGGCGGGCCTTGGCGAGCGCGCGGCGGAAGGCGATTGTGCACCAGACGAGGATACCGACGACGATGATCCCGGTGAGGATGAGGTAGAGAGGATCCCCCTTGTGCTCCTTGAGCCAGCTCACCTGTTCGGTGAAGTGGATCGTCGCATAGGACATGCCCATGCCGCCCAGAAAACCGCCCAGGCTGACGGAGAGCATGAGCCACACGCGGTTCATCCCGAGGATGGCACCGATGAGGCTGCCGCCGATGGCGCCGGTCCCTGCCACGGGGAAGAGGACGAAGAGGACGATGCCCAACCGGGAAAGACGGCGAAAACGAGGGAAGGCGTGGAGGACGCAGCCTGCATCCTGATTGGCTCGATCCAGGAAGCGGCCGGTCAGGGGGATCTTGTAGAAGATCTCGAGCGAATACACGATCAACAGGACCGTGATCGAGTCCATGATCCAGATCACGACCCCGAAGTCGTAGGGGCTGAAGAGATGCGTGCTGGCATCGTAGAAACCGAGCAGTCCCGTCTGGGCGACGATGGGCAAGAATTTGCCCATGACGAAGAACGACCCTGGGATCACGCGCAGCAGTACCAGTGTGCGCTCGGAGTCGAAGACCAGACCCAGGACCAGGAGGAAGAGCAGCCCACCGAATACCGATCCCAGGACGAGGATCCGCTCCCGCTTCGTGACATCGAAGGGGTTGTGCTTGCTCGAGCGGCAGTCGGGGACCTGGTTCATGCGGAGGCTGGATTGGAGGGCGTTGCGCTGACTCATCGGGGAGAAGCAAGATAGCGACGCCCCGAATGCGTGCAAGCCGTACGGCTCAGGCGCCCCGCTCTCCCAGGATTTCAGGGCCGGAGAGCCCTTGGGCCTGGACCGAAAGGCGCCGTCAGACGCATCGAGGTCATGAATCGTTCGGGCTAGCGACCGAAGGGCACGCTCGTGCCGATGCCGATCGAGCGGGTCCTCGGCAGCTGGATCGTCACGGGGGATCCGGTGCC
>JAJRTL010000017.1 GCA_024278315.1 Planctomycetota bacterium
ATGCGCTCTTCGGCCTCCATCGAGTTGGCGATGCGGTGTTTCATGACGGAGAGGAGGAGTTCGAGGTGTCGACCCAGGTCCTGCCGTACAGTGAGTTGAGGAACGCGCCACCACAGGTTGCCGGCCCAGGCCAGGATGCCAAAGTCGATGGTCCCGGGGTTCTGGGCCGCAACCGGTGTCCAGTCCTGACCTGCCCGTAGGGAGAATCCAGCCTTCTTGTTGGCCACGTGGGCGTATCCAAGACGCATGCGCGGGATGATGTTGTTGCCAGCGTTGGCTCCGTAGAAGTCGATCTCGATCACGGCACCGGCTGACCAATCGTCCCAATCCTGACTGGCTCCGAAACCCAGGCGACTGTCTCTAGGGTTGAAGTTGAAGGTGCTCGGGCCCTCGGCAACCACGTAGTTCTGGAAGTCGAGGAAGGGCTTTCCCTCGAAGTTGTCAGCCGTCATGTTGAAGACGACACGACCCCAGATCTCGAGGTCCACGGAAGCGAAGACATCGGGTTTGCCTTCTTCCAGCGGCACGTCCCCCGTAGGAATCGCATTCGCGTCCCGGGACGAGGTTTTCGAGGCCTGTGCATCCTGGTTCTCGTGATGTGTCCGGAGCGCCTCGATCTGTCGCTGGAGCGAGTCGATCTCAGTTTCGAGGTTTCTTGTGGGTGGGTCTTGCGCGCGTAGCGACGGAGTCAAAACGAGAAGCAGACTCAAGAACGACAACGAGAACGCGGAGCGCATGTCAATGCCAGCAATCGATGGGGAACCAGAATCGTGTGGAGCCCTGGACTGGCGAGTGCGCCTGTCGCGTGCAACGATCCTTGTGGACCCTCGGCTCCGACAACCGCAATCGAATCTATCTGCTTGGCATCGTCACGACCAATCGCACTTGGACGGAGCTTGCTTGGGCATTGAGCCTCTTGGGAGGGGAGAAGGGGAGGGCGCGGTTGCCGCACATGGCAACCTTCGAATCGGACCTCTGTCGTATTGGCAAGCACTGAGAATCGGTCGATGTTGGAATGCTACCAGATGACCCTGCGCACGATTCCCGCACGAAGAAGGAGCCATCCCATGACGAAGATGAGTTATGACCACTGTGGTTCCAATACACCCCTTCTCGGAGAGACCATCGGTCGATGCCTCGATCGGGTTGCGGACACCTTCCCCGACAACGAGCTGCTCGTGTCCTTGCCCCAGGGGCAGCGGTTCACCTATCGGGAGTTCGTCTCGGTCGTGAACCGCGCGGCCAAGGCCTTCCTCAAGCTCGGGATCCGAAGAGGAGATCGGGTGGCCATCTGGTCCACCAACAACTACGAATGGGTGGTTGCCCAGTTCGCCACTGCCAGGATCGGCGCCATCCTGGTCAACATCAATCCGGCCTACCAGACCCACGAACTCGAGTACGTGTTGAAGGAGTCGAGAGCCAGATCCATTCTCTTGATCGAGTCCTTCAAGAGCTCCAACTATCTCGAGATGTTCTACGAAGTGTGCCCAGAGGTCCTCAAGAGCGAGCCGGGAAACATCGACTCGTGGCGATTCCCTCATCTCAAGAGCGCCATTTTCATCGGGAGTCAGCAGCATCCCGGAATGCTGACCAGGAGGTCCTTCGCAGAGATGGGGGACGAGATGGATGATGGTCTCCTCTATGACTCGGAGGAAGGACTCGACATCGATGATGTTGTCAACATCCAATACACATCCGGAACGACGGGTTTTCCCAAGGGTGTGCTCCTGACGCACAACAACATCCTGAACAATGCCTATTCGGTCGGAGAGGTCCTGGAACTCGTTCCAGAGGACCGTGTCTGTGTGCCTGTTCCGTTCTATCACTGCTTCGGCATGGTCATCAGCAACCTGGCTACCGTCACGCATGGAGCCACGATCGTCATTCCGAGCCAGTCCTTCGATCCCAAGTCCACGCTGAAGGCCGTGCAGGAGGAGCGATGCACCGTTCTCCATGGCGTGCCAACGATGTTCATCGCAGAGCTCGACGAGCCTGATTTCGAGACATACGAGTTGGGTACTCTCCGATCAGGAATCATGGCTGGCGCTCCCTGCCCCGAGGATCTTATGCGTCGTGTCATCGACAAGATGCACATGAAGGAGGTGCTCATCGCATACGGACAGACGGAGGCCTCTCCCGCGACGACGATGATTCGCATGTCGGATTCGATCGATATGCGCGTAGCGACGGTCGGCCATGTCATGCCTCATCAGGAATTCAAGGTCGCGGACCCAGAGACTGGCAAGACACTACCGCGTGGCGAGGTGGGCGAACTCTGCTTCCGCGGCTACATGGTCATGGCCGGCTACGACAACATGCTTGAGGCAACGCATGAGGCCATCGACGATCGCGGCTGGTTGCACAGCGGCGACCTGGGAACCATGGACGAGGAAGGCTATGTCCGCATCACCGGGCGCTGCAAGAACATGATCATCCGTGGCGGAGAAAACATCTACCCACGCGAGATCGAGGAGTTCCTCCACACGCTCGACCTCATTGCGGATGTCGAAGTCGTGGGGGTGCCCGACGACAAACTCGGCGAGGAGGTCCTGGCCTGCGTCCGCCTCCACGATGGCGCCGCGAAACATCCTCCGACCCCCGAGGAGTTCCGCTCCCTCTGCAAGGGCAAGGTCGCCCACTTCAAGATCCCCCGCTACTGGAAGGTCATGGACGAATACCCCATGACCGCCACTGGCAAGGTCCAGAAGTTCAAGCTCGTCGAGATGGCCGAGCGCGAACTTGCGGCTGGCGCCCTCCCGGATTCCAGGCAAGCCCACCGCTCCTCGCGGAAGCCAGCATCCACCTGAGCCTCCTGCCAGGAGTGCGGCTACGATCATGCCTCTTGCAACCCTTGCTTCCGACCATGAAGCAGGCGGCTGGATCGTTCCTGGATCTTCGCATCTTCGGAGTGAATAGACTCGCAAGCTGATGCATCCCCGGCTGGGCTGCATCCAGGCTCGTCGTCGTTTTGCCTATTGGGTCTCCCAAGCTTTGGCAGCTTGTGGAGTCAGGGTCAGGCTGCCGTTTGCGTCACGCTGTAGTTCGAGTGTCGTGTGGTTGAGGTTCGTATGGATTCCATCCAGCTGCATCCGGGATCGGAAGGTTTTCTTGTGACGAATGGTTTCACTGATCCACGAGAGAACGACCGTGAAGGTGTATGTCCCGGGAGGCAGGCCTTGTGCGCGTAGTTGGCCATTACGCAATCCTATGGCCAGTCTGGTCGCGGATCGCTCTTGGGTCATGTTGACTCTCACTCGAATGTCCTCGGGGACCTTCACCGAGAACCTGATGCTCCCTGACTCGCCATCGGGGACCTGGATCGTCTGTCCGACCCACCGTCGAAGAGCATCGGCTCGGATCACTCTCCGTGGCAGCATTTCGCCTTGCCGGTAGATGGCGATTCCACGATTGCGACTTGGGAGTGAGATCCTGCCCCACTTCTTGGTGCTCCTCCTTCGTTCGGATTCGACGACGGCTCCCGATTCGGATAGATTCGTCGCGTAGTAACCCGTGAGAGGACGGCCTGACTGCCCCAGGAGGAATGCACACGCTTCATCGTCATCGGGTAGACGCAGGACCGGATTCCAGAGATAGGACTCTCCTGCCTTCAGCGTCATCTTGATACTGCTCTTTCTGGAGCGTTGCCCCGAGCGGACTACATCGTTGGAACTCGCGCGAATCTCCACCTTTCCGATGGGCAAGCCCTCCAGCTTGTAGGCCCGTTCTTGTCGGTACGGGCCACCCAGCCCCTTCTCGGGAACTTCAGCGTGACATAGACGACGGCCCTACGACTGGAGGCCGCGGTGGAAAAGGGGTCGGCGACCTGCCCATTAACCTCGGGCTGGGGGACCATGATGATCTCCTTCTCCGCCTTCTGTCCAAAGAACATGTATTCGACGACTGATGCCATCCCCTTGGCCCTGACAAATCCATGCTCGGAGAGCTTTCCCCACAGATTCACACGAGTCATCCCTTGCGCATCAGTGACGTAGGTTACTGGGGGTTCCGCACAGATCGTGGGGATCACTCCTGCACGTGCTTCCTCATAGGACCTGTGGGATATGGAGCCCGGCCATGGCTGACCGATGATGACCCTGGCACCTACGATGGGGAGCCCATTCTGTGTTCTGACTCTCAGGACCTTGTTTGCGAGAGGAGATCGAAGTCGGAAGAGCTGCGGGTCGACTTTGTTCTTCGTGGGGACCTTCCGGACAATCGATCTCTCAAGATCGCCACGCACTGCTCGCATACGTAGGTAATCTGACTTTGGGGCTCTGAATCTGAACCTGCCAGAATCATCCGCAGTCGCCATCACGTGAAAGGCAGAAGGAACGAAAGACGACCTGACCTGGATCTGTGAACCGGGCGCGGGTGCTCCCTTCTCATCGACTACCCTGCCTTCCACGATCTCTGTCTAACCAATCACTACCTTCAAGGTAAGTTTTTTGCCTGCTTCGACCTGACCTTTGTCAGCGGCCTTCCTGCCTGAATGGCCAAAGGCCTCTACATGCGCCAAACATGGAGCAATCCTGGGGAATACGGCAATTCCCTGCATGTCGCTTCTCGCCGATCCAAGCTTCTTGACTCGTGCGAGCTCTTGATCAAATTCGATCAGAGTCACGATCGAGTTCGGCACTGGGAGATCCGCTGCATCCCGCACGGACACTCTCACACTCCCATGGGTCAGGGACTTCCGGGGTACGTGGGGTTGGCGAGAGGGGGCTGTTGCTGGTGGAGTCGGAGCGAGCTCCTTGTTGGGTTCTGGATGCTGTTGGGGAGCGAGCTTCGCCTGGATACCAACCTCGGCCTTCTGCGATCGCGTTTCTTCAACCAGGAAGGCTCCCGCTCCGAGAAGCAGCAGAATCGTGACTCCAACCAGTACTACCTTCGTTTTCATCGCCATGAACGTGGCTCCCAAGGTCGTGATACCAACTGCCGTCGCCTTTGCGCTCGGAAATGCCAGGGGGACGAGACTTCCCAACCACTTTTCGCGTGATCCATGTTCCTGGTCGAGGCGGGCGCGTAGCATCGCCAAGGCGCGACGCAAGCGTGTCTTGACTGTCTCGAGTGGAATGGAGAGTTGTTCGGCGATCTCCCGCGGGGGATGGCCATCGAAGAATCTCAACAGGACGACGTCTCGATAGTCTGGAGGCAAGGCTCGGACATGCAGGGCGAGTTGATGGACAAGCTCGAACCGGACCGCGACTTCCAAGGCGGATTCCGATGGGTTCAGCCGGGCTCCAGCCTGCTCATGCAGGAGCCGTCTCTGCCTGGCTCTCTTCCTGGACTTCGCCTGATTCCGCATGACCAGGGCCAGCCAAGGCTTGAGAGCCGTATGGCGGGGTGGATCAAGGGCCCCTTTCTCCATGGTCTCCCAGAGTAGCTCGTCCTGCTCCAAGGGGTCTGCCACCAGGCCGCGAGCCAGTGCTTTCAGAAACCCTCGGTGCTGCAATAGCTGCTCGAGATCCATATTCAAGGTCGTCTACTCCATCCTGTGACATGCTACCAAATGCCGGCGATCCGAATTCGGGTTCAGGAATGGCAGACATTCGTGGGAGATCCTGCACACCTCATCCTCGAGATTGGGGGCAGGTCGGCGTCCGGATGCACGGAAGGAGTGGCTTGTCCGGAGAAATCGTGGGGTCAAGCGGAGACCCGAGACGTGAGCTCGAGACCAGGCGTTCGCCTTCGAAGATCCAGGGGTGGGGTACCGGTCTTCATCAAAGCTTCATCGCGCAGGCGAAGGCTTGGAAGGCTTGGGGTGGCACAGGATGAAGGGGTATCCAAAGCCGAGCTTCTCTTTCTCGAAGAAACACGATCTGTCGCGTGGCGAGATAGGAGATCCAGGAGTCCCTTCGGAGGCTGAAGATTCTTCTGTGTGGGCTCTGAATGATCCAGTGGTGGATTCCGATCGATCCAGGATCCCTCGTCGGATCTGTAGAGAGGAGAGTGAGGAGATTTTTCAGATATGGCCATTCGAAGAGACTCACGCGAAGAGCTGATTCAGCCGGAGTACGGTGTTCTCCTGTCTGATGTCACGAGTCTGATCGAGGAGGCAGGTCGGAATGTCGCCCGGACGATCAATTCCGCGATGACCGCCTCGTACTGGTTGATTGGTCGCCGCCTCGTCGAGTCAGAGCAGTCTGGCGTCCTGCGTGCGGACTATGGAGATGAGCTGGTGAAACGGCTCTCAGCTGACCTGTCGGCACGCTATGGCAGAGGTCTTTCTGTCCGTAACCTCTGGCACATGCGGGCCTTCTACCTTGCTTGGCCGAGTGTGTTGGGTGAGGAGATTGTGCAGACAGTGTCTGCACAATCCTGGCTGCAGAGGGTCAAGGACCACTTTCGTCTGCCCTGGTCGGCCTACGTGCGGTTGCTGTCCGTCAAGAACGAGAAGGCGCGGTGCTTCTACGAGGCCGAGGCCATTCGCGGCGGATGGTTGGTGCGCCAGCTCGGTCGTCAGATCAACTCGCAGTTCTACGAGCGAACGGCTCTGTCCCAGGACAAGGCCGCCATGCTGCAGAAGGGGTAGGTCACGAGGCCGGAGGATAGAGTCAGCGCTCGTGATGCGATCAAGGATCCATTCGTTCTCGAGTTCCTGGATCTCAAGGACGAATACTCGGAGAGTGAACTCGAGGAGGCCTTGATCCATCATCTGGAGAGCTTCTTGCTCGAGTTGGGAAGTGACTTCTGTTTCATTGGGCGCCAGAAGCGCTTGCGCGTAGGCAACTCCTGGTACCGCGTGGATCTGATCTTCTTTCATCGCCGCCTGCGTTGCCTGGTGATCGTTGATCTCAAGGTCGATGCTTTCTGCCCAGCTGATGCTGGACAGATGCATCTCTACCTCAATTTCGCGCGCGAGAACTGGACACACGAGGGCGAGAATCCTCCGGTTGGATTGATCCTCTGCGCCCAGAAAGACGCCGCTGTCGTCCACTACGCTCTTGACGGCTTGCCCAATCAGGTCATGGCCGCAGAGTACAGGACCGCATTGCCGGATGAGAAACAACTGGTTGCAGAGCTCGAACGGACGCGAGCCATTCTCGAGAATCGGTGAGGACCGGTTCGCCTCTCGATCTCACCTTCGGGAGTGTCGTGGCTAGCGGCGCCGCGTGACGAGTGAGGATTGCGAGGGGGAGCCAGCAGCGAGACAGGGGGTGGCCTGGATCTTGCATCCAGGACCATTCCTCGGCCCCTGTCCCCAGCGTCCATTACTTTTGTGCGCCAGCGACAACTACTTTTGTGCATCAGTTCAGGGGGTTCAAGGGGGACGGTAGTCCCCCTTGCTTGAGGGGCTCGAGGCCCCTGCCCAAGGGCATGAAGGCTTGGATCTACGTGCACATCATGGACAGCTCGCGCGCACCCCTGAAGATCGCCCTTCCGCTCCCGAGAAGGGCTGATCCGGTCGGCCCGGATCTGTTCCACGTCGGTGAAGCGTGGTTGCGCCCAGCTTGGAGTTCATGGCCAGCGTGCCGCCGAGCCGAGATCGGGCGGTGACTGGAGATGGGGGAGGGATCCGACCGATAGAGGTCCAGGAGTCTCCCCCATGTCAGAAAGCCTCTACACCCAACTCACCAAACACCGACCCCTGCGCAGCTGGGGCATACTGCTGCTGGTCCTCGCGATCGCAGGGCTGGCTGCCGTTCCTCGAGTTGGCTTCACCTGAAGGGGGCGCCCCCCTGCCAACGAGAGTGCCGCGGTCGCGACTCTCAAGCACCTGGCAGCGAGTCAGGAACAGTTCAAAGAAGCCTGCTTGGTCGATATCGACAATGACGGTCATGGTGAGTATGGGACCTTCAAGGAGCTGGCTGGCGGTGATCAGCGTCGGCTGAACAAACCCATGGAGTTTCCCTTGCTGAGTGGTGCGTTCACCAAGGAGGATGCCACGGGCCTCCTTCTCCGATCCGGCTACTACTACCAGATATTCCTTCCAGACGAGGCCAACCGAGCCGAGCGTCGCTACGTCGCCATCGCTTGGCCCTCCTCCTATGGCAACTCAGGCAGTCGTTGTTTCTATGTCGACGAGACCGGTGACGTCTATGCCGCCAGCAACGAAGGCTGGCGCTACTCCGGCCCCGCCAAGCGCCCCACGCCAGAGATCCTGAACCGCTCTCAGTTCCACGTCATCAACTAGCCAGTCCTCGAGAACAGGCAACCGCAAGTGGTGAGATCAGCTCGGAGGCCCTGAGCTGGGTGAGGATTGATGCAAGAGGAATCTCCAGGCTGGTACGACGGAGATCGTCCCGCTTTCGACAGCAATCTCCTCTTCTTCGTAACGCGTCACGATCGTGCTCGTGTGTAGGTCGAGTTCGGCCATGGCCTGGGTCAGGGCTGTGAGTTCGCGTTTCCTGGTCTTGGGGTCGGCCATGGTTTCGCAGGCTTGGACGAGAAGGCGTACACGATCGGCACGCTGTGCGAGGAAGTCCACCTCCAGGCCTCTGCGTGTCTTGTAGTACCAGATCTCGGGTGTGATGCGACGGAGAGCCGAGAAGACGAGATTCTCAAGAAGGTGCCCGGAGTTGACCAGGACACCCGAGGAGACGGACGTGACCAGGGCGTGGTCGACGCAGTAGATCTTCTTGGGGTTGGCTTGTTGACGCTTCAAGGAGGCGTCGAAGATCTTGACCGTGAATAGGAAGAAGGCGTCCTGGAACCAGTCGACATACTGCGATACCGCAGACTTGGGGACCTTGTGCCCCAGTGAGCGCAGGTGGCTCGTCAAGCTGTTGATGGAATACAATGACGACACGTTGTCGATCAGTCGGTAGGCCAAATCGCGAACGGCTCTGGGATGAGACACGTCGTGTCGCTCCACGAGATCGCGGAAGAGGACCGCGTGGAAGTATTCCTGATGAATCTTGACCCGTAGGTGACGTTCGACATCCAGGACTTCGGGGAAGCCTCCGCATTGCCAGTATGCATCGAAGGCCTTCTGAATCCTCAGCCGTGCCTTGGTGGATAGCATTCCTTTGCTCTCGATGTTCCTCGATCCCAGGAACTCGGTGAACGAGAACGGAAAGAGTTCCCAGGAGAGGGCGCGGCCACGCATCTGTGTCGCGATCTCCCGGGACAGCATCCTCGCCGAAGAGCCCGTGATCCAGATCTGGCACTTCTCGGTGCGCATCAGACGATCGACGAAGGGCTCCCATCCCGGGATCACCTGGATCTCATCGAAGAAGCAGTGCACGACTTCACTGTTCTTCTTTTCTGGAAAGAGCGCGTAGTAGGCCTCGATGACCGATGACAAGCCCTCCCGCGCCAGATCGTGCAGTCGGTCGTCAAAGAAGTTGAGGAACAGGATGTTCTCTCTCGGCACGCCACCCCGCAGGAGCGCATCCACCTTCTGATACAGATATGTCGACTTCCCCGAGCGACGCACCCCGATCACGACCGTGGCCTTCCCCGGAAGTTGCTCGATCTGGAGTTCCCTGGGAAACCCCGTCACCAGCTCGGTGGATTGGAAATCGAGAATGAGGGCCTTCAATGGTTCACTCATGTGGCCAACCGGTTGTAGATCTGTCCAGTTATCGTCTAAAGTGGTCGGAAATCTTACCATGATTGGCCTCGGGCGGGCAGAATTCGACGATATACCCCTCTTGCACTCACTGGATCACCGATGCCGATGTGGCCCTCAGAGCCGGATCCGATCGTCTCGGTGCCCAATGTTCTCGTCAATGTCGGGGACAACAAGGATCCTCGTCTCGAGAAGATCGACGTCATGGACCTGGTTCGAGCCATCCGGATTCGTCTTCTTCAAGAGGATGGGAGCCCATTCGAGAGTTCCCGGCAGGGTGAGCTGTTCATCCAGAGCCGCGAGGATGCCAGGCGATATGTCGGAGTACGATTCCGGACGTCGATGCCGATCGTGCTGACGAGGGGAGTGCCCCGTAACGTATTGCTCTCTGTTTCGGGCTACAAGGTCGTCCGATTGTAAAAACTCGTGGAGGATGTCGATGTTCGTCTCGCCCCCGTGGAGAGCGTTCCTGTCGTCTTCGACTTTCCCCGCGATGCCGACTTGGCGCGAACATCGGTCCGTGTGCGCATGCTCCCAAGGGCGGTTTCCGGAGAGAGTTTCGTTGTTGGCGACGAGAAGCCGAGGGGCGCACCACTGTGGCTCAATTCGGTGACATTCGATCCCACCTCCAAGAGGCTGCAGAAGCTCTCTTTGTTGGGTCCCGGTGAATACTCGGTATCACTCGAGGTCTGGACTGGACAGGAGTTTGTCGACGTAAGCAGATTCTCGCCTCGTTCGTTCAAAGTCCAAGCCTCCAATCCGGGTCAAACTGTCACTATCAAGACCACCGCTGAAGTGCTGCGCGCTGCGATCACCCGAAAGCGCGACCGGTGAGGAAGAGGGGATGGCCCAACATGGCCACAACGCAAGAAAGGGGACGGGTTCTTTTGCTCACATCTGCTGGGTCTGCTGTTGTTTGGGAGGAATGGACGCAAAAGGATCCATCCCCTTTCTTCACATCTTGCGCCGGGGGGGGGGCAGGGGGGCGGGGTAGCGCAGTTGTAGTTCTACAGGGGGCTGGTTGGCTTCGAGGGTCTTCATGTCGAACTGCCGGCTCCCCTTGACCTGGTTGCCGACATGGGCAGTCAGGGAGAAGCTGCCGAGGGGCAGGCGGGCCGTGCGTTTGGAGAGA
>JAJRTL010000268.1 GCA_024278315.1 Planctomycetota bacterium
CGGGGATCGTGTGGCCATGCTTGAGCATGCATACTACTCGGTGATTTCTCCCGAAGGTTGCGCCGCCATCCTCTACAAGAGCGGGGACAAGGCCCCTGAGGCTGCAGAATCCCTGAAGCTGACCTCCACGGATCTCCTCGATCTCGGGGTGATCGATGAAATCATCCCCGAGCCTCTCGGTGGGGCCCACAGGGATCCCCAGGCTACGATCACCTCCGTCAAGGACTGGATCATCCGAACCCTGGATGAGCTGGCCGAAATCGAGCCGGAGGAGCTCTTGGCCCAGAGGCAGGCCAAGTTCCGGAACATGGGTGAGGTCCTCGAGGGCTGAGGCGGGGGAGGCAAGGCGTGCCTTCCGGAGTGGATCCTTCCAAAAAGTGGCATTTCCTTGCGACGAGGGGCTCTCAGCTGGCATTCAGCCTGCGTAAGTTGGGTTTCGTATGGAAAGCAATCGACCCAGACCGACATCGACCTACGCCCAGGCCCTCAAGGCCTCCAGCGAGGAATTCGGACATCTGAGGGCTCCGAGCCCCGAGACGCTGGATTCCGAGCTGGTTCAGCGAGCCTTGGATGGTGATTTCCGTGCATTCGAGGGCCTGGTAGCACGTTATGAACGCAAGGCCTTCTGGCTTGCCTACCACGTTCTGGGACAGGTGGAGGAGGCCCGAGACGTCGTCCAGGAGGGTTTCGTCAGGGTCCATCGCTCGTTGGATCGATTCGACTTCTCCAAGAATTTCTATACCTGGCTCTATCGGATCATCACCAACCTCTCCATCGACAGCCTGCGCAAGAACAAGCACAAGGTGCGGCAACTTGAGGATATGGCTGGCGATCTGCCGAGCGAAGTGCCGGACGATCCAGAGGTGCGGATGGAAGGTAAGGAACTGCGCCTGAGCGTGCGCGGCGTCTTGGACGGGATGCATCCGCGATTCCGTACCATTCTCGCTCTACGGGACCTTCACGGCATTTCCTGCCGTGAAATCGGCCCGATCCTCGGTTTGACCTACGCCACGGTGAGGTGGCGTCTGCACAAGGCTCGGCAGCTCTTCCGTGAGCGATGGGAGCGCGAGGCCGGCCACGATATTGCTGGATCTGAAGACCCTGCATCTCTTGACCCTGCATCTCTTGACCCCGCATCCTACGATGCGGGTCCGACCGAACGGATGGAATCATGACTGATCCAACGACCGACAACTCTGCCTCGCAGGCAGCTGAGGACTCTGCAAGGTCCTCTTCCACGGACCCCGCTCGCACGGGACCTTCCTCGCTCGATACCAGCCGCGAGGCTTCCTGCCGTTTGGTACTCGAACTCCTTCCCGAGGCGGTCGGAGGAGACCTGGACGAAGGTACCGAGTTGGCCATTGCCCGGCATGTCTCTGGCTGTCACTCCTGTGGGCGTGAGTGGGCCAGCCTGCGTCGGGCTCACCGGGCTTTGACCTCACTCTCCGAGAGCGGATGGGAGGGTGGAAGCCGGATGGATGACGCTTTTTTCGCCGAACTCCACCAGGACATCGTGGGGGAGGTCAGGCATCGAGAACAGCTGGAGAAGGATCAGCGTGTCTTCCAGAAGGCCCGTTCGCTACCCGAATCACCGCAGCCTGACCGTGTCGCGCTCTCTTCGGTGAGTGGAGCATGGAGTCGATTCCGTGCCCCTGTCCTGCATGTGGCTAGCCTGGCTGCGGCGGTTCTACTCGGCATCCTCATCGGGAAGCAGTTCGAGGGCGAATCCGCTCCTGAGGACCTGACCGACAACGCGGTGATCAAGGTTCGGAGTGATTCCGAGCGTGGACTCATGCGTGATGCCAGCGATTCTCGAAGCCCACGGATCCATCGGGTCGATGGTCAAGTCACGGATGAGAAGCTCCGGACCTGGTTGGATCGATTGATGAAGAATCTCAATCTTCCCCAGCCAGTCGTTCCGAACGCGGCGATGCCCGAACTGCCGATGGAACCGTCAGAACTTGAGAAGAGGGAAGGCGAGAAACATCGATCTTCGAAGAAGGGCGAGGACTTCTAGCATTACCCTGTCACGTCGTCGGCGACGAAAGTAGCGGTTTCGTGGTGCCCACAGAATCGAACTATCTGTTCCTGCCGCGAAGCGCACGAAGGACACGAAGGTTGGAGCTTCAGAGACATGGTACCTAGTACCTACCGATGGATGCCAGTCCTCAAGAGGTCCAGGACCGTAACCCCTTTCGGACCCCCTCTCGTTCCCGTGATTCTCGCGCAGGTGCTCTTGTTCGGCCTTTGCACCGAGAGGGCGCTGGCGCAGGAGTCGGGCCCGAAGACCGAATCCCCGAAGACCGAATCCCCCAAGGCCGCAGCCTTGGAGACGGCTTCTTCGAGACCCGCCTCGTCGAACCCCTTGGAACTTCCGTCTCTCCTGGCGCTGTCCCGAGAGATTGCGAGGCTACGGAAGTCGGTGGATTTCGTGGGACAGGTCAGGTTGCGTTCAAGGACGACTACAGCGAGTCCCAGGCGGCACCGATTCTCTCTCGTCCATGTAGGTTCCGGGATTCTCGTCGGACCCAGGGACCCGGATCTGGAGCCTGGTGCGATCGGCGTAATCCGCTTTCAGGAGCGGCTCTATCGGGTTCGCTACCTGGGTGTGGATCGTAGCTTTGCCGGATATTACAGACTGCGAGACAGGGATCACGTCCCTCCCCTGGCCGGGCCACGTTTCTACGACCCCAAGGACCGTGGGAAGCTGGGCGACCTGTCCTTGCTGGTCGATGGGGGATCCACTCGCCTTCAGATCCTGAGCCAGTGGAGGTACTCGCTCCCCTCCGTTCCGGGTCGTCGAGGTCGTGGCATGGGAGAGCAGAAGGAGGGCCAGTCGACTGCGGCCACAGGGAAGTCAGCACGCCTGGAGAGTTGGCGCCGCATTCAATTCCACAAGCTCTCGGAGGGTCAGCAGCCAGAGGCGGCTGTCGTGGTGGCTCTGGACGGGACGCTGGTTGGATTGGTCTGCACGGTGGCGACGCACCGAGCCCCCCGGCTCTCTTCGCCGGGGAACGACCTGCAACTCGTCGTGGATGGGCGGTTCCTGCTCCGCCAGGGACAACTGTTGGAATCGGCCTTGAAGAAACTGCCCGCACCGACTCCCACGTTCGGTGTCTCTCTCTCGCCGGCGGAGGCACGGGACGCCGATTCCAAGGGTTTTCTGGTGGAAGAGGTTGTCTCGGGAGGTCCCGGTGAGCGTGCCGGGGTCAAGGTGGGGGATCGTTGGCTTGAGATCGGCGGACAAGCCCTGGCTTCCTTTTCACAGATCCGGAGTGTTCTCCAGAACCTCGAAGCCGGCACCCTGCTTACGATCCGCTATCAGCGGGCCAGTGGCAAGGCAGCGACCCTCTCGATCCATCCCGACTGAGGATTGCCGGCCCGGCCCTGGTCGGTGGGGAGTCCTCCGGCCTTCCCTTCGTTCTGCGCTACGTCCCGGACGCTGTCCTGGCGCCTTCCATTGGACCGCATGTCCCCTCAGGAGATCACAATGAGACCGAGTATCGCATCGTTGGCCCTGGTGGCCTTCAGTTTCTCTGCCCTCTCCCCGGCCAACGCGCAGGATCGCAGTTCGACCGAGGCCGCCCGGCAGGATCGGATCGAGATCCGTCGGCAGATCGAGAATCTCGCGTCTCCAGACTTCGAAGTCCGCAAGAGGGCTGCCAAGAAGCTGGAGTCCTATGGCAAGAAGGCCCGCGAACTGCTACAGAAGACCGTGGAGGAGAGCGATGACGCCGAGCAGGTCTGGCAGGCGCGCCGCTTGCTGCGGCGCAGCGAAAAGGGCCGTCCGGCGCTCAAGCCTGGGCCCAAGAGTTCCCCTGGTTCCCAACCTCCTTCCGGTCCGAAGTCCAAGCCCGGTATGCGTGGGTTTCCGGGCCAAGGCCGTGCATGGCAAGGCTTTGACATGCGTGGATTCCCGCTGTTCAAGCAAGGTGAGAGCCCAGAAGACTTCGCCAGACGCATCCAGGGGTTCATGAAGAGCCAGTCCCTGGGGTTGCCAGGCGGCTGGAACGGGAGGAGCTCCCATACCCAATCGCGCAGTGAGGGAACCCGTATATCAGTGGGCCCAGAGGGTGTGGAGGTGGAGATCTCGGTCATCGAGGATGGGAAGAGCCGTCGCAAGCAGTACAAGGCCAAGAGCATGGAGGAGCTGCTGGAGAAGTTCCCTGAACTCAAGGGCAAGGTCGGTGGCTTCTCACAC
>JAJRTL010000269.1 GCA_024278315.1 Planctomycetota bacterium
CAGACCGCAAATACGAGATCGGCTGCGCCGATCTCGTATTTGCTCACAACGCTCTCATGAATCGTCCGGGTTAGAGCTGGTTCCTCCGGGAAGAATGGATCAAATCGACAGATACATCTGATAGGTCGCGACAACAACGGCCGCCAACAATAGGCACAGACTCGCTGGCGCCAGAATCCTGACCGCGGGACCCGGCTGGATCGGGACCCGGGCCGTTCGCGATACAAGGAGTGGCACGAGCAAGAAACCTGCCAGGAACCCGCCCAAGTGCGCCGCATTGTCGATCAACTCGAAACCGAGAAGTCCGAATCCTAGTGCAAAGAGACAGGAGTACAAGACTGTCTTGCGCATCGGCGTATGAGCGAGGTCACGATGGTATGTGCTCAAGGCCAACCAGAAACCAAGGAGTCCGAAGATACCGCCGGAGGCCCCGACACTCGTAGTATCAGGAAGAAAGAGGCAGCTGGCGATATTGCCGATCACAGCAGACACAACGAAGATGACTGGCACGACCGAGAAACTGGTCAGTCGTTCCACGAACGACGCCAGGATCGCGAAGGCCCCGAAGTTGAAGAAGATGTGGAGCATGCTTCCATGCATGACAGCGCTGGTCAGGAGTCGCCAGTATTCACCCTCGGCGACAGCAGACTTGACCAGGGCTGCGCTCTCGATCGAATCACCCACGCCAATGAACATCTGCAAGAGCCACACGGAGACGAACACCCAAGCCAGCATCTTGGACCGAGGAGGTGAGGCGACTGCCAACCATCCGCGCACTCTCGCCCAGAACAGATCCTGCTCCCCGGGCCAGGCATCGGTGGGCTCGTGAGGCAATCCACGCAGACGCTTGAGGGAGAGGAAGGCAGGCAGGAATCCCATGAGGAACGCCAGGAGGATCATGAAACGTCCAGGTGCAACCTCCCAAGGCAGCTCATTCATGAGGGATCCGATCAGAGCGGACAACCCCAGGAACACAGCCGCGTAGAACAACTCGTTCTGCCAGGCCCTCTGTTGTGTACGGCGGTGGGCCAAATGGAGATCGGCCTTGAGCTCCAGCACCTCTGTGGGAGGAAGAAGGCGATCGTAGTCCCGGGTCCAGACAAGAAGGGGAGGGTTCCACGCACAGAGAGAGTGAAGGGTCTCTTCACTACAGGGAGTGAGCAGCTTCTTGTCCAGATAACCAAACGGCTCCTCGCTGTCACGCGCGGGAAAGGCATACTCCCTATCCCAGGGAAGCAGAGGCCTGCAAGGGTCATGGTTCTCGAGGGCGGGTAGTGGCATCATCAATCTCAAAGGTGAGAGTAGAGGCTAGTTCGTCCGCCTCTCCCACTCAAGGGTCGATGTTCCATGAGAGATAGCTGCGCGACCATATTGGCTGAGACCATGCTGGGGCTCTGGATGCTGGCAGGAAATGTCGGCGCCCAGGAGGCATTGACAAGAGAACAGGTCCTGGCTCCCGAGCGAAAGCAGGGGCCCCTGTTGGCCTGCACACCGCTTGAGCTGGGACGTTTGCGCAAAGCCTACGGGGAAGGCGAAAAAGTAGTCCTCCAACGAGTGCAGCAGGCACGCAAGAGGCTTTCGGCAGAGCTCGTCTTTCCGCCTCGCGGCGGGCAGCACAACCAGTGGTATCAGTGCGAGTCTTGCCAGATAGGACTTCAAACCTTGAGCGACACAAAGCATCGATGTCCCAAGTGCAAGAAAGTCTATCGCGGCGCCCCCTTCGACGACGTGATCTTCTCGCGCGTGCATGCCCACAACTGGCGGCGTGCGCTGGATGCGTCATGGGCCCATGCCCTCACGGGAAGAGCGGAGTTCCTCGCGGACGCCAAGAAGATCGTGCTGGGCTATGCCAAGCGCTACGAACGCTATCCATACCACACCAACTCCAAGGGCGGCACGCGCAAGGTCAGCGGCGGCGGACACATCAAGGAGCAGAGCCTGAGCGAAGCCTCGCTCATGATCGACTCCATCGTCCCCGCATGTGACCTGATCTGGTCATCCATGAGTCCTGCAGAGCGCAAGCAGGTGGGTGAGCACCTCATCCGGCCCATGCTCGCAAACCTCGAGCGCGCGCCGCGCGGCAAGAGCAACTGGCAGAGCTTCCACAACGCTGCGATGTTCGCGGGCGGTGCCTTGATCGGAGAGGCGCGTTGGATGCGCCGATCCATCTTCCACAAGACCAACGGGTTCCTGTTCCAGATGAAACGCTGCGTTTCGGCCGAGGGCATGTGGTTCGAAAACAGCTGGGGCTATCACCTCTACACCCTGCGAGCCCTCACCGCTCACGCCGAGTATGCTCGACGTGTCAGCATCGACCTCTGGCACCAGGGGCCGCTGCAGCTCATGGTCGAGTTGCCGATTGCCTATACCATGCCCGACGGAAGCCTTCCCCGCTTCGGCGACGACGTGAACTCACGCGTGAGCTACCGCACGGGGTTCATCCAGGCGGCCCGACCCATCTTCGAGAGCCCACTCCTGGATCGGATGTCCCAGGGGCCTGCGAGCTGGCAGAGCATCCTGCACGGCAACAAGATCGGTTCCATCCTGCCCATGGACCAAGGTGGGAGCCGCCTCTTTCCCGGAGCTGGTCACGCCATACTCAGGAGCCCTGGCAAGAAGGGCCTGTGCTCTGTCACGACTTTCGGCAGTTTTGGGGGCTTCCATGGGCATTTCGACAAGCTCAGTTTCGTTCTCTTCGCCTATGGCAACGAGTTCGGCGTGGACCCGGGTCGTGCACGCAGCCAGGCCTACCGCCTACCGGTCCACAAGCTCTGGTATCGCGGGACCATCGCACACAACGCAGTCGTCGTGGACGGCAAGTCACAGCGCGGGACGAGCGGAAAACTCCTGCTGTTCCAGAAGACCCCAGGCTACCAGGCCGTGGCGGTCAGCGTCGACCAAGCCTACCGGAAGATGCACCATGCCCGCTGCCTGATCCAAACTGACGAGTTTCTGCTGATCCTGGACACCCTGCGGTCCTCCGCGGGCGAGAGACGGTTCGACTGGGTCTACCACAACCGCAGCGCCTCGGTCCAATGTAGACAGGCCCCGCACAAGACCAAGGCAACCCTCGACAGGGACGGTGGCCGCTTCGTCGAACTCATCTCTACGGGACAAACCAGCGAGGCTATTCTGGCCCATTTCGAGGGCCCGCAGCGGGGGCTCTTCCTCCACGTGCCTTCGACGAGGACCAGGACTCGCATTTTCACCGGCACGGGCGTCGGCCGATCGGTTCTCGACCGCATACCCCTCGTCATCCTGAGCCGAACAGGACGGAAAGCCTCGTTCGCCTCCCTCCTAGAACCTGTGGAGGCCAAGGCGCCGAGCCAAGTCCTGGAGTTCGCGGCGCACGAGGACAAGGGCGTCTGGAGGGTCGTCGTGCGGACCCAGAACAAGCGCCTGGAGCTTCGATGGGATGGGGCCAACAGCCTCGAACTAGATGGCCAAGCGGCCCCTGGAAACCGGGGCAAGAAGAGGTAGAGGCCGTGCCGGGCCCGGAGCAGGGTCCGTGGATTCGCCTGAAATCGATCCGGAGCACGACCTCCGATGAGATGGATACCTGGATCCCC
>JAJRTL010000018.1 GCA_024278315.1 Planctomycetota bacterium
TGCTTCGATTCGACGACCCTCTTGGGTCGCCTTCATCTCGCGCAGCCGTCCTGAACTCGAAATGCGCTCGTCAGACCGCAAGAACGAGATCGGCTGCGCCGATCTCGCATTTGCTCACAACGATCTCATGAATCGTCCGGGCTAGCGGCCAGCCTTGGCGTCCTGCGGGACCATGTAGAGGAGCTGAGCGGCGATTTCCTGCGCGACTTCGAGTTGGGCACGTGTTGCAGGTCTCGTCATCCGTTCGCGGATGGCTTCGTACTCGTCCGCTCTCTCGGCATACAAGCTGGCCAGGTCGATGAGTGTTTGATCCGAGACCGGCAAGTCCTGACTCTGCAGGGCCGTCACGGTCTGCAGGCAGGCAGCTGGGTTGCCCAGTCGGAACTGGAGCAGAGCCTGTTCGACCTTGGTGATCTCTGGGTAGTTCTTCTCCAGACGAGTGAGCAGGGCTTGCTTTTGTGCTGCGCTCCCGAGGCCTGTCCTGGCACGTAGACTTGCCAGTGCCCGGCTCGTCTGCTCGGAGGGGAGCAGGTTTTCTAGGTGCTGCAGCGCGGCAACCGCATCTCTCTCCTGGCCTCTCAGGCTCTTCTCCTGAGCTTCCAGGATGCGGAGCCCAACGAGGGATGGATCCCGCAAGAGGAGCTGCTCCAACCACTCCATGGCTTTCGCATGCCGTTTCTCGAACAGGAAACGCAGGATCTGAGCGAGCCCCTGAGGGTCGAGGCCCGGGGCCAACTCTCCATTCGTGTAGGGTGTGAAGCAACGATCGAGGAGTTGTCCGACGATCTCGGGACGCGAATCCCATTTCGCTCGGATCTCGATCAAGGTCGCTCGCCCCAGAGGAGGATGGGTGGGTGAGGCATCGGCTTCCAGGTAGTCGTAGATGACATTCTGGAGTCGTTCGAGGATTTTTTTGTGGTCCGGGTTTTCGAGATCGTTGGCCTGTTGGATTCTTTCACGGAGGACGAGGATCTTCTGTAGCTCCCTTGTCTTTTCCAACCCGTTCAGGAGTGAGTAGCGCTGCAATCGAGTCTCGATGGCCAGAGACAACTTGCCTGTGAGCTCCTGGGCCTGCGCCAGCATGTCGAGAATCGGCAGATCCGTCTGCGCTAGGACCTTCGCAGCTTCGAACAGCTCGAGAGTCTTGTTCATCTGGTTCGTCGCGATATGCACGCGTCCCTGTCCCAACAGGGCGAGCTGCGTGATGCCGAGATCCACGAGATTCTCGGCTCCGAGCTGATGGACGAGTCCGACGAAGTAGGAAGTCAGCTCCAGGTTGGTGAGGAAATTGTAGTCCTTGCCTGCCAAGCGTAGGAACTCCCTGTGTGTCAGCAGGAAGAAAGGCAGGAGCTCCTTCGTTTGACTCGAGGGAAGAAGCAGTGCACCCAACCGCTCGCGCGCCTCGATACGCTGGCCAAGAAGTTCGGCTCTCCAGGCCACTGTCAGCTGGACCAGGAAGTCTTCGCCTTTGGCGTTCTCTCCCTCGCTAACCCATGCCTGTAGTGAGGTCAGTGCTTCGTCGCTGCGTGCCCTGAATGCCATGTCCGGAGCGAAGCAGAGTGCTTCCAGGATTCGTTCGGCGTGACCGCGTGCGAATGAATCCAGTTCTGTCACACCAGTGCCTTTGCCCGGATCTACTTTCTTCTTCCCTTCCAGCGAGTCCAGCGCAAGGAGGAGGACCTTCTGGACGTAGTTCCCGGCCAGGTGGGCCGCCTCGAGCCGTTTGCGAGCCGCACTGAAATTGCCGAGCTTCACATCCAGGATCAGAAGGGTGAGGGGTAGGCCTTCGAGAGTGCCTAGATGCCCCAGCATCTCACGTGCCTCATCCTCTCTTCCCGAGAAGAGCGAGGTAAGGATCAGATAGGCTCCAGCCTCTCCTCCGTCGTCGAAACTGACGGCACGCCGGAGCATGTCGCGTGCCTCTTTCGTCTTGCCATTGGCCAGGAATGCCCGAGCTCTCAGTGTGAAGAACGAACCGTTGCGAGCCTCTTTGGCATCCTCGCCGGATTCGACATAGATCGGCTCCAGAAGATCCAGGACGGTCGACTGAAGTCCCCTGGCTGCGCAGAGTTCTGCAGCGCGAACCAACGTGCTCGCGGGAATCTCCTCGGCCAGCATGCGTTGCACGATGGCCTGCACTCCCTCCTTCAGATCCTGTTCGAGGCTTGTCTGCAAGGCCTTCAGAAGCGCATCTTTCCGGTGCTTTGAATCCTTGTCGAGCGACAGGAGATCCTCGACGGCCACAGGATACTCCCCGAGCGCGAGGTGTGCTCGGGCGCGGATCCACATCAGTCCCTGAGGACGTTGGCTGGCTCCGAGACTCTGGCTACTGACCAGCAAGGCCTCCCGGTCTGCGTTCCTGGCCAACAGGAGCTCCCCCATGATTTCTGCTGCTTCGGGTCGGCTCGAAAACCGGTCGAGGAAGTTCCGGTCGAAGGCAAGTTGGGTGACCAGTGGAGCCTTGGCCGCCAGAAGCGCCTGTCTGTGGATATGTGCGGCGAGCAGGTGGTCGGGATTTCTGTCCAGGATGCTGTTCGTTTCGTAGAGCGCTCTTTCGATGCGCCCCTTGCGCATGTAATGCTGCGCCAGCAAGCATCGACCGTTGCTGGATTCGGGGTAGTCCTCGAGGAACTGTTCAATGTTGGCCTCGAAGATGGGATCGTTGCGAATCTGGGATGCGAGAAATGCAATTCCGTATCGCAGGATCGGGTGCGGCAGGTCGATGTGAGTGGGGGTCTTGTTCTGGATGAGGTCCCGTAGGAGGGACTGTGAATCCATGCCATTCTTGGAGAGGAGAGAGTCCTGGGCCAGGAGAAGCAGATTCAAAGCGTCTTCGTGACTCATGCCTTCCCGCGGCATGGTCAAGATCCGTTCGCACTCCTTGGAGGCCAATCGGTAGAGACCCAGGTCCTGGATCATCAGGGTCGAGAGCTCGAGGCGAGGACCCACCTCGTCTGGTCGGCGCAGGATCCACTCCTTCAGGATCTGGTGAGCCAGACCGTGCTTCTTCTCCGCCATGGCTGCGTCGACGCGTACCCGCATCGCAGTCTCGAAGAGATCCAATCCGGATTTCGTGGGGAAGAAGCTCCGTGGATCCGTGCAGAAGTTGGAAAGGTGGTCTTCGCAGCCCACGAAGTCCTTCGCGAGGAACAGGTCCAGCCCCCGGCTCCAGAAGTAGCTGGGAGCCATCCTGTGTCCTTGATTCTCGAGGAGGGGCAGGAGGGATTGTGCAAACTCGGTGAGTTCAGAACCTCTCCCCTGACGGAAGAGCGCGAGGGCAAAGTAGAGGAACGCGGTCGCCGTGTTCTTTCCCTGGCCGATCTCGGTCTTGAGGAAACCGGAAGCACCCAGCTTGGGTGGTTTGGGTTCTTTGGGTTGGTTGGGTTGGTCCCTCTCCAGCCAGGTTCTTCCAGCTTGGGCTGCCAAGGCGGGATTGCCCTGGAGCAGGTGGGCTTCCATGCAGATCCGTGCGGCAACAGCGGCTTCAGGACCACGAAATCGAAGGAGATAGAGCCATGACAAGGCGCCAGCGCTGTCATGATCACCCGCCTTCATGAGTATTTCGGCATAACCCGCGAGGGAGCCGGCGACGGCGTCGGGACCTCTAAGCGCTCTCGAGAAGAAGGTGGCACTCGTCCGGATGTCCGCTCGGAGCTCACGGCAATTCTGCAAGATCTCGTTCGCAGTGAGAGGGTCCAGTGCCTTGTTGAGGACGTCGACGAGGACTTCGTAGTTCTTTGAGTCGGAAGGTGAGTCCGGCGTCTCGTAGAGCCATGGGAGCAGAGCAGTGTTGAGCTTCTTTCGTTGTCGCTCCGATAGGCGGAGGTTCAGGGATTTGTCGAGGAGGTCCCTGCGATTTTTCTGATAGAGGATCTGTACAGCCCTACCAGCCAAATCTAGAGCGATCTGGTCATCTTCGTGCGTCTCGAGGAAAGCAAGAGCTGCTCCGTTGGCTGCCTTGGCATCTCCTGAGAGCAGGAGGTAGATGATTCGCCTTCGGAGGATTCCATCGTAGGTCACGGCGAAAGGGAAACCGCGAGGGTCGGAGGAGTCGAACTCGTCCTCCTTGAACTCCGAGAGCAGGAACTCCAGATCCTCCACAGCCTTGTCGTAGTTGCGCAGGCCTGAATCGGCCATGGCTGCTGCTCGCAAGATGTGCAGGTCCCGGCGTTCTGCTCTCGAAGAACCTGGCCCCAAGGACCTCTGTGTTCGATTCAAGATCCGCACCGATTCGCTCGGCTCGTGATTCGCGAGCAGGACCCGGGCCGCTTCGATGCTCTTTTGTGCACCTTCTTGATTGAAGATGGCATGCCCCAGGATCATCAGGAGCCCGAGGAGCAGGAAAGCCAGGAGAACAGAAGAAGATCTACGGAGCATCGACTCGAATGGTGGTGAGTAAGGGACTCAGTGGACTGTCCAGGCTAACGGAGCTTGCAGAGTGGGACCAGGGATTGGCACCCTCGATCTTCCGTGGAGGACCTCATGCCCCTGAGATCCTGGTCTTGGAGTCAGGGAGAAGCCCATACTTCTTCATCTTGTGGAAGAGAGTGGTTCGGTTGACCTCCAGCATGTCGGCCGTCTGCTGACGGTTCCAGCCGTTGAGTTCGAGAGCACGTTGGATGATGAGCTTTTCAGGCTCCTCCAGAGCCTTCTTGAGGGGCAGGACCTCCTGACTCAGTGGAAGGACCTGTCCCTTCGTGCGAGTGATGTGGGGGGGCAGGGAGGCAGCTTGGATCTGCTCTCCACGGGAGAGGACGACGCAACGTTCGATGGCGTTCTCCAACTCCCTGATGTTTCCTGGCCAGTCGTGGGTGAGGAGCAGGTCCAAGGCACCTCCGCTGAGTGAGAGTGCGGGCTTGCGATGGTACTCGCAATACCTGTCCAGGAAGTGATCGACAAGGAAGGGGATGTCCTCTGGTCGCTCCCTCAAGGGAGGGAGCTCGATGCTTACGACATTGATGCGGTAGTAGAGATCCTCCCTGAACTCACCGAGACGTACTTGCTCCAGAAGATCTTGGTTCGTTGCCAACAGAATCCGGACATCTACCTGCCGGGTTCGGCTCTCACCGATGCGCTCGAAAATGCGATCCTGCAGTACCCGCAGCAGTTTGATCTGCAGGGCAGGGCTGGCGGTAGCGATCTCGTCCAGGAAGATCGTTCCGGTATCGGCTTCTTCGAACTTGCCGGCCTTGTCCCGGATCGCTCCTGTGAAAGACCCTTTGGCATGCCCGAAGAGCTCACTTTCGAGCAGGCTGTCCGGAAGTGCGCCGCAGTTGACTTCGATGAAGGGCGAGTCCGTCCTGTCGCTGTGCTCGTGGATGGTCCGCGCGAGGAGCGTCTTGCCTGTTCCCGATTCTCCCAGGACGAGAACGGTGGCCCTTGTCTCAGCCACGGACTCGACAACTTCGAAGATATGCCCCATCCGCTCGCTCGGACCAATGATGCCATCGAGCTTGCGATGCCGGCTGAGTTGGTTGCGAAGGCTTTGATTCTCCTCCAACAGAGCGGCTTGTTCTTGCGCTCGCTCCACGGAGAGGAGGAACTCCTCCTTCATCACAGGTTTCGTGAGGTAGTCGAAGACTCCAGCCCGGGTGGCCCTCACTCCATCCTCGATCGTGCCGAAAGCTGTGACCATGAGCACGGGCATCTTCGGATACCGGGTTCGGACCTCCTGGACCAGGTCCAACCCTTCTCTGTCCTCGAGGCCTTGTTCGGAGATCAGAAGCTCGAAGCGGTGGTTTCCGAGGAGTTCGAGGGCCTCCTGTCCAGCGCTCGCGCTGTGGACAAGATAGCCCGCTTCTTTCAGCCACTCCGCATGGGTCTGGACGGAGATCGAGTCCTCATCGGCAACCAGGATGCGGGGAGCGGTGTTCATGTTGGCTTTCTGGACAGGACGTTGAATCTGCTCACCACTGTTCATCGGCAGAAACATGAGCCTGACATGACAGGCTCTCCCCAGGGCCGCTCCAGACAAGTTCGAAAGACGAGGAGCCGGGGTTCACTACGAAGCAAATGGAGGTCTCATTCGGACAGGGAGTGCTCAGATCTCTTCCGTATTGGACGCTTCTGGGCTCTCCCAGTGGTCCTCGTCGATGCGCCGGTGAGGCGCAGGGGCTCAGGCTTCCTGGAGTGGGAGCAGGATCCGGAAGCCCTGGAGAAATCCGGAACCTGTGCGGACTTCCAGGACGCCACCCTGGGACATCAGCAGGCTGCGGGCCACGGCGAGGTCCAAGCCCAGGTCTGGGTTGTGGAGCAGTCGGTTCAAGCGGTAGGGGGCCAGGATCTCGGAGACGCGACAGGGCAGGGGAAGAGGGTCCCCCAACTCGAGATCCACGAAAGCGCGATCCTCGATGTGACCGAGTTGGCTCCGGAGGTGCCTGCCCACGGGCCCCAGATCCTGTCCGACTCGCAAGAGACAGCGGAAGGACTCCAGGAGGAGCTCGTCGTCCGCCAGGACCAGGTGGTCTCCCTCATTCAGATCTGGGGCTTCGACGAGGTCGAATTCCGACAGAACTCCCACGAAAGTGGCGCCCAAGGGTTGGATTCGAGGGTTGGGGCTGCGTCTCCGGGCCAGCAAGGTGAGCTTGGAGAGGGAGTCTCTGAGACGCTCCGCCGAGCTGCTCGCGAAGGCGAGATTGTCCCGGAGGTCCTTGGGTAGGTCCTTGGGCTGCGACAGGCTCATGAGCTGAAGCCGTCCGATCAGCGCCGCCAGGGGATTGTTGAGCTGATCTGCGAATCCTGCGATGAGCTCCTGTTCCAGGTCCTGATTCTCTTCGGGGCGCTTCAGGAGGGGCAGAATCTGGCGCACCTGGGGGGGCGAGGAGAGTATCCCCATGCCCAATTCTGCAGCCAATCCACCCAGCTTGGATTTCTTGGATCCGAGGATCAGGGCGACCCGGGCTTCCGGGTACAGGCGGCTCAGAAGTCTGAGGGTCCCCAGGTCTTCGGTGCCAAGGAGCTGTCCATCGATCCAGAGGGAGTCCGGACCGCTTCCCCGCAGTTCAACGAGCGCCTCGTGCAAGCCTTCGAAAATGCGAATTTCGACGCCAGGGAGGAGATCTGGGAGAATTTCCCGAAGTGCCAGCGAGGCTGGACCGATCAAGGCAACGAGATGTTCTTTCGATGGCATGGAAAGGCAGAGAGAGGCTGATTCGGGCAATCCAGGCAGGCGTCCCGGAGTCCGAGACGGAGTGCCAGCAGTTTTCCAAACTCCTAGAACTCCGCTTCTGACGGGTTTCCAGGGGTAGGATTATACAGTGGTCTTGGGCATGAAACCCGATCCGCTTGGAGGAGCTCCACGGAACTCCTCTCAGGAGCCGATATCAGAAGGGATGGAAGGGGAGATTGACAACACCTGTCCGTGCTGCGGCAAGAAGAAGCCCTGTGCTTGCCGGGTGGATCCGCGTTCCGGGATCATCACGGATCCCGATGCTCGATTCACCCTCATTCCCGTCTTGCCCGAAGAGGGCCACGGCCCCAGTCTGAGACCCGAAGAACTCGGCATCCCGCTTGTCAGAGAGGCAAAGTTCGACATTCTCGGTCCGAACCTGGACGCTCAGGATGCTCTCGCATTGGAGAAACAGGTCGAGCAACTGGGTGCCTTGATCCAGGAAGAGAAGATTGCCGAGGCGGACGAGTTGGCAGGGGAGTGCCTCTTGCGCGTGCTCCAGTTTCCCGAGCACCGTCCCCCACTCCTACGCCGATGGTGGGTTTTGCCATTGATTCTCCTGGGTATCGTCGGGCTTACGTGGATCGTCTCCTACCTGATTGTGTGAGAGCTCCTTGATTCGCACTCCTGGGATACGGAGCAAAGGACGATATCCTCAATAGCATGAAGACCGAGACGGCCAGAGTGGCGACAGGAAGCTGGGCGCATATGCCGGACCTGTCGCTCGTGATCCCCATCTACAACGAGATTGAGAACCTGGCCCCGCTTCTGTCCTCGATCCGCCGATCGCTCGAACCAACGGAGTTGGACTACGAGGTCGTTCTCGTGGATGACGGATCGACCGACGGGACGCGCGAGGAACTGCGACGCTGCTCTCGTGGTGATGACCGATTGGTTCTCGTCTTTCTCCGAGGGAACTTCGGGCAGACCGCAGCCATGGCCGCAGGCTTCGATATCTGCCGTGGACGCAACATCGTGACCATGGATGGGGACCTGCAGAACGATCCGCAGGATATCCCTAACATGCTGGCTCAATTGGATGAAGGGTTCGACATCATCTGCGGCTGGCGAAAGGACAGGCAAGATCGTGCCTTCACACGCAAACTTCCGTCGTGGATCGCCAATCGGATGATCTCGATCATGACAGGCGTGAGCATCCATGATACAGGCTGTACGCTGAAGGCCTATCGATCCTGGGTTGTCCGAAAGCTCCACCTCTATTCCGATATGCACCGGTTCATTCCTGCATTGGCCTCCGGGGTCGGTGCGGTGGTGGGTGAGGTCCCGGTGACGCATCACGCCCGGCGATATGGAGAATCCAAGTACGGAATCGGGAGGACCTTCAAGGTGATGACCGACATGCTCGTGATCCGCCTGTTGGCCCGATTTGCTGCGCATCCCGTCCGCTACTTCGCGATCTTGAGTATCCCCACTTTCCTCATCGCCATGGCCCTGACCTTCGTCGGGCTGATGCAGTGGACCTCGACAGGCATAGCCCTGGCCTCGAAGTGGGATATCCACTACATGACCGGCGCATTGGTGCTCGGAATGACAGCCATGAATCTCTTCATGCTCGGTTTGTTGGCAGAGCTGTCGGTGAATGTGTCCCGGTTCTTCCTCTTGGCGGGATTCGAGATCCGGGAGAGCCAAGAGCCAAAGGCGCTCAGCAGGGGGCGGTCTGCATGATGCATCCCATCCAGAAGGAAGACGTCGAGCCAGCAGGTGTGCCTGGATCCAGCCAGGTGGAAACCGGTGGATTGGATCCCACGGCCTTGCGACCCGAAGTCTCCATCCTGATCCACCTGGAGGAGGCACGCGCGGATATCGACCTCCTTGTGGATTCCTACAATCGTGTCTTGGGACAACTGCATCGCGTGGGTGAGATCATCTTCGTGATCGATGGTCCTGGAGGTGCGCTCCTGGATCGGATCAAGGAGTTGCAGGTCCGACACGAGAACGTCAAGGTGCTGGCCTTGCAAGGCGGCGGGAACGGTGAGTCCATCGCCTATTCCGCCGGTATCCAGCATGCACAAGGGCGCTACGTCTTTACGACAGGTGACTACCTCCAGGTGGCGCCCGAGGAGATCGGGATCCATCTCGCGGCTCTCGAAGGTGGCGCTGATCTCGTGCTCTCCTGGCGTTCGCCACGCGTGGATCCATGGCTCAACCGCCTCCAGTCCCGGTTTTTCAACTGGTTCCTGAGGCATGTTTCCAAGGTGCCGCTCCACGATCTCAACTGCAGTTTCCGATCCTTGCGGCGCGAGGTTCTCGAGGAGATTTCGGTCTATGGAGATCTCTTCCGGTTCCTGCCGATCATGGCCAAGCGCCGTGGCTTCTCGGTGAAGGAAGTCAAGGTCCGACATCTGGAGGAGAAGGGCAAGACTGGCTTCTTCGGGATTGGTGTGTATCTGCGTCGGCTTCTGGACATCCTGGCGGTGACCTTCCTCACGAGGTTCACCCAGAAGCCCTTGCGCTTCTTCGGGATCATTGGGGCGGTCATGATCCTGTTCGGGATGGCCTTGGCCCTGCCTCCCTTCGTCGAGAAGGTCATGGGCATCGGGGGGCTGCAGGATCGTCCGATCTTCCTCATGGGAGTCGTGCTCCTGGCCTTTGGATTCCAGTGCATCGGATTCGGTCTCGTGGGAGAGATCATCATCTTCACACAGAGCCGGAACCTCAAAGAGTACAAGATCGATCAGGTTGCTGGTGCGCGCAGTGAACGGCAGGACGTTCAGGCCCGCTTGGATCCACAGGAGGCGACCTCCAGCCCCGTGGATGCTTTGCCACGACGAGAGGAGCCTCCTCCCGTCCGCGAAGGTGCCAATGAGGATGCTGTCAAAGGGGAGGGAGTCCGCCCGAAGATCCAGGAGACATCAGAGATTGCCGGAGACAGGGTGCCGTCCGCTCCGCTCGTGCGCCGCGTCGCACCTGGCGAAGAGGCTGTTCTCGATCTCTATGTGACAGGGCATTCGCAGGGCAGCATCTTCCATCTCGATTGTTGGCGCCGCATGGTCGAGGATGTCATGGGACGTCCCGCCATCGTCCTCGTTGCCGAGCAGGGCGGGAAGATTGCAGGCATCCTCCCCTTCTTCCACCTACGTTCCTGGTTTCTCGGCAAGGTCGCTGTCTCCATGCCCTTTGCGGTCTATGGAGGAGTCCTGGCGGATGACCCGGAGGTGGCGGAAGCCCTGATGTCGGCAGGCAATCAGATCTCGGATGCAGCCAACAACCGCTACTTCGAGTACCGCCATGTCGAGGCCATCGGCGACCGCCTGATCGAGCGAGAACTCTATGTGACGTATCGGAGGGAGTTGCCCAAGGATCCGGAGCAGTGTCTGCTCGCCATTCCCAGGAAGTCCCGAGCCGAGGCCCGAAAGGCCCGTGATCGGGGACTGATCTTCGAGGAGGGCTGTGACCTCGGCACCTTCCATCGGCTCTTTGCCGAGAACAAGCAGGGCCTGGGGTCCCCGGCGATCTCCCTCAAGCAGCTCCGCTCGATGGAGGAATACCTGGGAGCCGATCGATTGGTGATGCATCAGGTGCGGGAGCCGGAAACGGGAAGGGTCATCGCGGCAGTCATGAGCTTCCTCTATGAAGACCAGATCCTCCCTTACTATTCAGGCGCATTGAACGGATACGAACGCCTGGGGGTCAACAACTTCATGTATTGGAAGCTCATGGAATGGGCATCCGAGAAGGGTGTCCAGGTTTTCGATTTCGGAAGGAGCAGAAAGGAGACGGGGTCGGCCAGGTTCAAGAAGAACATGGGGTTCGAAGCCGAGGAGCTTTCCTATCAGTACCATCTGGGCCCGGGAGGGAGTCTCCCGGATCTCCACCCAGGCAATCCCAAGATCGGCATCTACCAGACACTCTGGCGGAAGCTACCCCGGAGTGTCGTCACCCGCATCGGCGGGCCGATCTTCAAACAGCTTGCTTGAGAAAGGCGAGGGCCTCTACCAGATCGGCCACGAAGGCTTCGGGAGGTTCGCCCGATCCAGGTTCGTCATCCCATCGATTCTCATGGGGCATCTTCTCGCCGAGGACGCAGAGGGTTCGCACGCCGACTTGATGTGCAGCCTGGATGTCTCTGGGTGCGTCGCCGACCAGCCAGGATGATCCGAGGTCCAGATCCCACTCGCGCTGAGCCCGGATCAACATGCCAGGCTCGGGCTTCCGGCATGGGCAAGGGTGCCGGAGCGCGTCACAGCCCTCGGTCGGATGATGGGGGCAGACATAGATGGCATCCAGTAGATGCTGACACCCTATTTGCAGCTTGGCGTGGATCTCGGCAAGGTCGTCGAAATCGAAGAGTCCGCGTGCAATTCCCGATTGATTGCTGACCACGATTAGGCGGAATCCCAGATCGCGCGCATCGGACAAACTCTCCTCCACACCCGGGAGGATCTCCAGTTCCTCGGGGTTCTTGATGAAGCTGCTCTCACGATTCAGGACCCCATCCCGGTCCAGGAACAAGGCTTTCGACTTCACTCGGGCGCTCCGTCCTCGCGGGTCCCTTTCACTGGGCTCTCAGCGTCCGAGGAATCTCACTCGGACGAGGGTAGAGGTCGGAAGGTGCCTTCGGGAAAGAGCTTCACGTGAAGATTGTGAGGGACATAGACCCAGGTGACCTTCCAGGGGAAGAGCAGGTCATCAAAGGTCGCCCAGGTCGGGAACGGGAGCGTGTTGGAGTCGCCTACCCACTCATTGATCTTGGTGGTGTCCAACTGCGTGTAGTGGGTCACCAGACGGGTCTCGGTCTCGAAACCCTTCTTTCCCACCTGGATGGTGTGCGTATTCCCGAAGACTCCGCCCAGCTCCAGCTTGGCAGGCGTCGTGTGCGGTGTCAGTTCGCCGTCGATCCAGATCTGGGCGCCCTGAGGATCGGAGGACACAAAGACCCGGGAATCTCCTTCGAACCACACGCAGGAGCCCATCAGGAGTGGGAGGAGCAAGCTTAGCAGACGTTGCATATATCCTCTTTCGGCATCATCACCCTTCCAAGCCTAGCCCGGATGATTCGTGAGATCCATGCGAGCAAACAGGGATTTGGCGAAGCCAGAGCCCGGTCTGCCTTCCTGGACCGAAAGATCCCCGTCAGGCGCATCGAGGTCATGAATCGTTCGGGCTGGTCCGGATCAGGCCTCTGGCAAACGGCCAAGAAATGGGTCTGCCGACGGACTTGTTCCTCTCCAGGCAAATCCCCTTGGCATGAGGAGTTCCAGGCTATGCAGGGAAGGCTTCTCTCGCTAGAAGAGAGCTTCCGCAAGTCGCGATGGAGCAAGACCCGATCAAGAGAGGACCTGAAACGTGTCCTCGTCGCCCCTCACCCGTCCGAAAGGAGCCTCTAGCGTATGAGTAAGATCCGAGATTCGCGATTCGCCCGTGATGGCCTCGCAGAGCTGCGCACCGGCCAGGACACCTGGCAGGTCTTCAAGATCATGGGGGAGTTTGTCGAGGGATTCGAGACTTTGCGGAAGATCGGTCGGGCTGTTTCCATCTTCGGTTCTGCCCGGACGGATCCCAAGGACCCGGTCTACAAGCTGGGAGAGGAGGTTGCGGAGCTCTTCGCCAAGAAGGATTGGGCCGTCATCACTGGTGGTGGACCAGGGCTCATGGAGGCGGCCAACCGTGGAGCGAAGAAGGGGGCAGGCCTGTCGATTGGGCTCAACATCGAACTGCCCATGGAACAGACCCCCAACCCCTACCAGGATGTGGAGTTGTCGTTCGACTACTTCTTTGCGCGCAAGGTCATGTTCGTGAAGTACGCCCAGGCCTATGTGGTTCTTCCTGGCGGTTTCGGGACGATGGATGAATTCTTCGAAGCGCTGACCCTTGTGCAAACAGGCAAGGTCGATTCCTTCCCAATCGTGCTCATGGGCAAGGACTACTTCGGAGGATTGGTCAAGTGGTGCGAGCGCACCATGGTTACTCATGGCACCGTGAGTCCAGGGGATACGAGCCTGTTCCATCTGACCGATGATCCCGAGGAGGCCGTCGAGTGCATCGAGCACTTTGCACGCCATGGCGTGGGCATGAATCCGGAGACGATCAAGGACTGGAAACGTATCTGGTCGAACCGCAAGCGGCGCGGGGGATCGCAAGGCCGTGGGCCCGATTCATCGGAGTCCGGTCGTGGGCCCAGACGGGGGCGGAAGACGCGAAAGGCCCGCCGACCCAAGAAAGGGACGAAACACCCCGACAGTTGATCCTCTCTGCGGTTCCTCGCTTTGGAATCGCCGGCGAGACCGTGTCGCTCATGCTGCCTGAATGCGAAGCGCAGATAAGAGGGTCGTCGAATCGAAGCAATGCCGAGCGAACCGATAGGTTCGGGGTCCTGGACCGAAAGACGCCGTCAGACGCATCGAGGTCATGAATCGTTCGGGCTAGCCCGGACCATTCATGAGATCGTTGTGAGCAAATGCGAGATCGGCGCAGCCGAGCTTGTTTTTGCGGTCTGACGAGCGCATTTCGAGTTCAGGACGGCTGCGCGAGATGAAGGCGACCCAAGAGGGTCGTCGAATCGAAGCAATGCCGAGCGAACCGATAGGTTCGGGGTCCTGGACCGAAAGACGCCGTCAGACGCATCGAGGTCATGAATCGTTCGGGCTAGGCGCGACCGAGGAAGGACTTGTCTTCGGTCGCGATCTTGACCTTCTCGCCCACCTTGATGTGCATCGGGACCTTGACCTCGAGACCTGTCTCCAGCTTCGCCACCTTGGTGACGTTGGTGGCGGTATTGCCCTTGACGGCCTCGTCTGCTTCGGTGACCTCGAGAATGACGGCCGTGGGCAGATCGACGCTGACGGGCACCTCCTCGAAGAAGGTCACGGAAACGGTCTCGTTCTCTTTGATGAAGCCCATGAGGTCTCCGACGACGTTGTCGGCCAGGGGGAACTGGTCGTACGTCGTTTCATCCATGAACATGAAACCCGTGGAGTCCTTGTATAGATACTGGCACTTCTTGAACTCCAGATAGGCAAGCTCCACGGTCTGCGAAGACGAAAGGCGGAGCTGCTTCTGGGATCCGGTCTTGAGGCTCTTGAGCTTGACGTGGTTGACGGCCTGTCCCTTGCCCGGGGTGACGTGGTCCTTCTCGACGACCTGATAGAGGTCGCCATCGATCACGAGGGTCTGGCCTTTCTTGATTTCGGTTGCGCGAATGCTGCTCATGGTCCTGCCGAGGAGGTGGTTTCTACTGGAGAGCGGGCCGGCCGCTCCATCGAATCGGGGGCCGACGATAGCAGATGCGGGTGGGTTCCTGAAAGAGGACTTTTGACCCCTCTGGAGGCCCCGAGGGCCGCCCCGTGCCCGTCTGAAGGCTCCGTGGCTTTCAGTAGCTGCGACGTTGTGTGGAGGACGGGATACCCAAGGACTTGCGATACTTCGTGACCGTGCGTCTGGCGATCTTGATTCCATCTTCTTCGAGGATGTGGACGATCGCATCATCGGAGAGGGGGTGCTGCTTGTCCTCCTTCTGGATGATTTCCTGGGTCTTCTGCTTGATGGCCTGTTGGCTCACCATCTCCCCCGTTTCGCTCCTCGTTCCAGCCGAGAAGAAGCGCTTCATGTCGAAGATCCCCTGTGGGGTCTGGATGTATTTTCCGGAGATCGCTCGGCTCACGGTGGAGATATGCACGCCCACCTCATCGGCGATGTCCTGCATCCTGAGTGGCTTGAGGTAGCGCACACCCTTGCGAAGAAACTCACTCTGAGTGTCCACGATGGCTCTGGCGATACGCTCGATCGTGGATTGGCGCTGGGTGATGGCATCGATGAACCACTTGGCCGATTCGATCTTCTTGCGGAGGTAGTCGAGGACCTTCTTGTCTCCCTTGGCCTCCTGGAGGAGCTTGCGATAGACACTGGAGATCCGGAGTTCTGGAATGCCTCCACGCTCGATCTTGATCTCGAATCTCCCGTCGATCTCATTCACGATGACGTCCGGCGAGATGACCTGATTCATGACCTGGCCGTAGGGGGCACCCGGGTGTGGATGGAGATGCGACCGCATGAACTCTACCGCGTCCTTGACCTCCTCGATCGAGGATCCCGTAGCCCTGGCGATGCGAGGCAGCCGGTTGAGGCTCAAGTCCTCGAGATGGTTCTGGACGATGGTTCTCACGATCTCGGGAACACCTGGCATGCCATCCAACTGCAGCAGGAGGCACTCTTCCAGGTTTTGGGCGCCTACGCCACCCGGGTCCAGGCTCTGGACGACGTGGATGGCCTCCTCGATCTCCTCCAGGCTGCAGTGTGCTTCTTCAGCCAGTTCTTCCGATGTAGAAACAAGCCTTCCGTCCCGGTCCAGTGAGTAGATGATCAGCTCGACCAGTTCGTGCAGGTCCTCGTCCAGATCCAGGAGGATCAACTGATTGATGAGATGTTCGCTCAGTGTCTCCGAGGGTCCGGGAGTGTTCATGAGGAGTTGGATTCGGGAGTCCTCGTCCTCGCCCCGTGCTACGCGGTGTGTGCCCAGATCCGAGGATCGTTGCTCGAGCAGATCCAGGGTCTCGAAGGCGGTGTCCGTCTCGCTGCTGTTGTCCAGCTTCTCGAACACGGTTTCCATGTTGGGGTCGTCCTGCCCCTCGTTTTGACTCGTATCAGGTTCTGTGGACGTTTCTGGAACGTCCTTTTCGGGTACCTCGAGAAGGACATTCTCCTGCAACTCCTGGTCGATCCTGTCCATCAGTTCGAGCAGAGGATATTGCAGGACCTGCATGGCCTGGATCATCTGAGGGGACTGAACCAGTCGTTGTTCGGTCCGCAGGTTCTGTGTAAGTCCGAGCCGCATCGCCATGGTCTGCAGTGATTCCTTCTGGGGTGGTCGGTGACGACCGGGAGGGGGGGAGACACTTGGAGTATACCTGCCCCCGCCCAGGTTCAAGGCGTAGTCCCCTGCGAGTAATTACCTGCACCGGGCCAGATCCCTGCCCGGTGCTTGACAGGAAGAGAATATTCCTGGTCCGCGAGCCTACTCGAAGCGCAGGCTTCCCAAGGACTTCTCCAAAGCGGCCATGATCTCGTCTTGCGCTTGGACCGGATGGGCCACGCCCATGACGACTACCAGGGTGCTGCCCCGCGGGAACATGGCCAGGAATCCATGCGCTCTTGTCTTGGTCTGGTCGGAATCCATGGGGTAGTCGAACAGGAACTCGAACCCTTCCCTTCCTGCAATGCTGACTTTCGTCATGCGCTTGTTCTGGAACAGACCATGCGCCTTCTTCTGCCGGGCAATCCAATCCACGGCCCAGGCGGCTACCGACTTCTCGTCCCAGCTTCCTCCTGGACGGTCGATTCCGCTCAGATAGATGGCGGAACCCGATCGCGAACAATCGAAACCGCCTACGAAGCGGGCGTTGCCGATCTGGGTGAACCGGTTCCATCCTTCGGGCCCAGTGATGTCCAATCCGAGTCTCTCGACAACGTAGTGGTTGCCTTTGAACTGGCCGACGCCGCCGTGGAGACGGTGGATGATCTCGAAGGCCTCTGTGTCCTTCCTGTCTGGATCCAGCAGCTTGAAACAGTGATCCAGGGATGCCAGCCGGGCCTTCTTCCTGAGCTGGTCGACGGAACCGTGGACCGAGACCATGTAGTCCAAGGAGGCCCCTTTGAGACCATAGAGTCTGTAGAAACGTTGGCCCATCCGGGTATCCCTCAGCAGGACCGTCTGGGACCATCCCATGAGGCCGAACAGGTCGGTCTTCTTCCGTTGGTTGCTTCCCGACGAGATCTTGCCCGAGCAGGACTCCAGCACCTTCAGGGCCTCGTCCAGGAAGCTCAGCAGTCGCTCCGAACGTTGCTCGGGGGCGAGTCCCGTCCGATGCACGGGCACGATGGAGAGTTCGAGGCCAAGATCGGCCTCGAGGCTCAGGAGCTCCACCGATTCCAGCAAGCCGCTCTCTGCGCTGGGCCTTGCGAAGATCATCCAGGCTCCCTCGCCCGGAAGGGAGAGGCGGTAGTTGCAAGCCTTGCAGGAGAAGGACGTCGACCTGGAGATGCTCAGGCCCGAATACGGGCCCGTCCCGTCATCGAGCTTGCCGGTGACGTGGTTCAGGGAATCCAGATCCGTCTCTACCAGGTAGATCCCCTGGAGGGGGCCTTGCCCGGCCTTGCTCACCAGTAGCTCGTAGGTGCGGACCGCATGTGGCTGGCGCTTGCCCTTTTCTCTTGGATAGCTGAATGTCGTCTCGAGGAGCAGGGTCCGGTAGGGGGGCGACACCTCCTTGGAGAGGATGCGACTCTTGCGAACGCAGGGCCCGTCCAGTTGACTGCTTCTCACACGTCCCAGCAGCTCCAGGTGGCTGGGGCGGCTCGGACAGAGAATCAGCCCCAGGACTGCGCCGGGCCGCCCAGTATTCCAGGCCCGATCGAGCTTCTGAACCAACTCGAGATCTCTTCCCTCGAGCGTGGAGATGGCCGTGCTGGCCCGCTGAAGCGGCCGTGGTGGCGCAGACTGGGCTGCTCGGTTCCCTTCGACCCTCTGTGCCTCGGCAAGGGACCCTGTGCAGGTCAGCCCGATGAGCGTGAGCAGCACTGCGTGCAGGGTTCCGGCCCTCATAGCTGCTCCCAGGCAATTCCGAGGCTCTCAAGGGTCGCCCGATCGACGTGAAGTTCCACTGCGGCTGAGGGAATCAGGCTGGAGGGAGGCGCTGGGAGGGACAGGACGGGGCGCGGATAGGCAGGACCGGTCTGGCCGGGCCTCTGGTTCCCCAGGAGGTCGTTGTCGACCCGGTCGACGATCAGGGAGAGGGATCGCGCGAAACGGTTGCTGCCTCTGCTCGGGAAGTCCTCGATGCGGACAAGGTTCTCGTCCGAGAGGACCGACGAGGACGCGGACTGCCTGCCTACGAAGAAGGCCAGCGCCAGGGCCGCTGCAAAGCCTACGAGCGCCAATGCCATCGGGAACAAGGACGCACGCCGTTGTCCAGCCAGGCCGAGCTCCGTTCTGGACAGCGAGAGTTCCTGGCCGCTCTGACGGGCGAAGGGAACCACCGGAACGAGCACTTCACTCAGGACCTCCGTCTGTGGTCTACCAGCCTGCTCGTCGGCCCATGCGCATACGACCCGATCTACGAAGTCCTCAGAGGGCCGCGGAATCGAGTGCTGGTCCATCTGGATCCGCAAGAGCGTGTCCGCCACGAAGTCCTGGGACGGCTCGACCACGGAATAGGACCCGAGAATGGCACGGAGGCTCTCGTCCGAGATCGTCCCGGTGGAGGCGTCGTCCTGTCTCTCGCGTCCATTTTCGTTCATGACGTTCTCAGGTAGGGTTGTAGCTTCTGCTTGAGCGCTTCCTTGGCCCGATGCAACCGGGATTTCACAGTGCCCTCGCTGCAGTCCATGACCTCGGCGATGCTCCTCAGGTCCAGCTGCTCATACTCCCTCAGCACGAAGACCATCCGTTGTTCCTCGCCCAGACTGGCCAGGGCCAGCTCAATCTGCTGGCCCAATTCCGTACTCTCGACCAGCTCTTCGGGTCTACGCCCTGACCCGTCCTCGAGTTCCCAACTCTTGTCTTCCCCGTCCTCATTCTCGGACTGGAGAGAGGTGGTCCGGAGACGCTTCTTCTTCAGCACGTCGAAACAGTGGTTCCGGACGAAAGTGAAGACCCACGTGGTGAATTTGACCCCTCTGTCCTTGTCGAATCGATCCAGGGTCCGGAAGACCTTCAGGAAGATCTCCTGGGCGATGTCCTCGGAATCCTCGGAGAAGCGTCTACCGAGGAATCGATGGATCGTCGCCAGTACGGGACGGTGGAGTTTCTCCACGATCTCGCGGCAGGCTCCTTGGTCGCCTGCCACGGCCCGTTCTACGGTTTCATAGGGAATGTCCATCAAGGCTCGGGAAACTCGCGCTAGGGGAGAAATGAGCGAACGAGGATAGGATATCTCCCCGGTCTCGGCCAAGGCCCTGCCTGAGAATCCGTCATTTCCCCTGGACGGGATGATTCATGGGCTCGCATCCAGCCTGATCGATTCATGACCTCGATGCGCCTGACGACGCCTTTGCGCCCAGGACAGCGAACCTGTCGGTTGACTCGGCATTGCTTCGAATCGACGACCCTCATGGAATCGTTCGGGCTGGATCATGGATCCTAGACCATGTACTTGATGAGATCGGGATCGTCACCTGCATCGCCGAGGCGCTCTTGGACGAAGGCCTTGTCGATCACGACCCTCTGGCCGGCCATTTCAGGTGCCTCGTAGGAGATCTGCTCCAGCAATCGTTCCATCGTGGTCATGAGTCGGCGTGCACCGATGTTCTGCGTGGTCTTGTTGGCCTTGAATGCCACGGCGGCGATCTGGGCGAGCCCCTCGTCGGTGAAGGTCAACTCGAGCTTCTCCGTCGAGAGGAGTGCCTTGTATTGCTGAGTCAGGCTGTTTGCAGGCTCGACGAGAATGCGCAGGAAGTCCTCTTCGCTGAGATCGCTGAGGGCCACACGGACGGGGAATCGCCCCTGGAGCTCGGGGATCAGTTCGCTGGGCTTGTGGAAGTGGAACGCTCCCGCTGCCAGGAAGAGGATGTGGCTGCTGTCGACGTCTCCATATTTTGTGAACACCGTGCAGCCTTCGACGACCGTCAGCAGATCTCGCTGGACGCCTTCGCGCGAGACATCGGGGCCGCTGGACCCATCGCCGCCGATGACCTTGTCGATCTCGTCGATGAAGAGGATCCCATCATTCTGAACACGGTCCAAGGCCTCCACGATGACCTCATCCTCGTCGATGAGCGCATGGGCTTCTTCTTCCATGACGGCCTTGTGGGCTTCTTTGACCGTGAGCTTGCGCGTCTTGAACTTGGGGCCTCCGCCTCTTCCCCAAAGCTCCTGAAGGGCCTCTGCATCGATGCCCATCGCGTCCGTGCCCTGAGGTCCTGTGATCGAGAGGGTGGACGACTTGGTGTCCCGCAGTTCGATGAAGATGATCTCCTGATCGAGCTTGCCGGCATCGAACTGCGCGCGGACCTCCTGGCGCTTCTGCTCCCGCTCCTCATGCCGTGCCTGGACTTCCTCGGCGGAGATGCCCTTATCCCCACCCGTTTCATCTTCCGCGCCCTGGGGGACGACCACGGGCCGCCAAAGACCTCCATCGCTCACGAACTGGACTTCGCCCGAAGAGGGATCGAGGAGAGGATCCATGGGCATGTCCTCCTCCTCGGAAAGTCCCATCTCCCCGAAGAGAGCCTCGAGGATCCGATGTTGGGCTGCGACAGCTGCCTTTTCTTGGACCTCCGTGCTCTTCTCGCGTCGGACCATGGAGATGGCCATCTCGGTGAGATCCCGAACCATGCTCTCGACGTCCCGTCCGTGGTAGCCGACCTCCGAGTATTTGCTGGCCTCGACCTTGAGGAAGGGGGCCTTGGCCAGCTGGGCCAGTCGGCGGGCGATCTCGGTCTTGCCGACTCCGGTGGGACCGATCAGCAGGATGTTCTTGGGGTAGATCTCGCTGGCTAGCTCGTAGGGCAGCTGGCGCCGCCGCCAGCGGTTCCGGAGCGCCACGGCAACCGAGCGCTTGGCCTTGGCCTGGCCCACGATGTGGCGATCCAGGCGGTGGACGATCTCTTCTGGGGTCAGGCTTTCGGTGTCCATGCGCTGGGCTCTCTCTGGAGGTGGGTCTCTGCTCTCTGTCGTGAATCGGCGAAAGAGCATAGCTTGGGCAGGGGGCTCTGGCCACGATGGTGGATATGAGTCAGGACCCGGAACCAGACCCCGACAAGGACCCGGCGACGGATCCGGCGAAGGACCCCGGGCAGAGGGGCCGACGCAAGCGTGCTCCCGGGTTGACCGAAATGGACACCTTCGTCAAGAACCCCAGTGCCGCAGGCGTCACTTTCGGCGCGAGCGTCGTCTTGTTCACCCTCCTTGGCTACGCTCTGGACAAGTACCTGGGAAGCTTGCCTCTGTTTCTCCTGATCGGGCTTGCCATCGGTACGGTCGGGGGATTCATCCACCTCGTCGAGACGGTTTCGCCGGGGACGCTCTTCAAGAGTCGTCGGACCCGAGCCCAGAATCCGAAGAAGAAACGGGAAGACAGAGAATGACCGAATCCAGTCAATTACCCGGTCCCAAGGGGCAGGAGGCCCCCGGAGGCTCCGTTGGGAAGTTCCGGACAGCCATGATCCTGGCAAGCCTGTTCACCCTTGCGGTGGGGATCGCAGGCGATTTCATGGTTCCGGGGTTTGCCAAGGGTGCGAGTTCCGAGGCTGTCGAAGGCATGCGCAGGGGTGCATGGATCGGGTATGGACTAGGGGCCCTCTTGAGCCTGGTGTTGGCTCTCCGTGTCGCTCGGGTGAGGCTGGATGGCAAGGACCCCATGGTGCCGATGATCCTGGGGTTCCTGGGCAAGCTCATCCTCATCGCCCTGGGAGCCATCCTGATCCGTGGCCCCCTGGATTCGTTGGGGGACTACCGTGCTTTCGCCATCGCTTTCGGGCTGGCCGTGCTTTGCTTCCAGACGGTCTACTACCCGCTTCAGGAAAAGCGGATGCGTGTGGATCGGGCGGGATCCTGATCCACGGCTCTTCTTGCATGGGGGCGACGATCGGCTCCCGCTGAAATCCTTCAAAAGGCGAAGGCCTTCTCTTCCATTCCCCTCGCACCTCTATATATTTGCGGCCCAAAAATCGAGGGTGATTGCTTCCTCTGGCCAGGTCCGGGGAACCCACCCAACGAAGCATGGGAGAGGGGCGAGCCCCCGCTTACAGAGCTGTTGATCGAGCAGATGACCAAAACCAAGATGCCCAGAGCTTGGGTCGCCTCAGCCCTTGCTGGAGCTGCCATCCGCGGAAGACTCCTCGGAATCTGTCTCCTGTTCTGCGTGGCCAGCCTGCACCTGGGGGCGGCAAGGCTGAATGCAGCCAGTTCCAGTCCTGTAGGGTTCGCGGTTGCCGGGTCCTTGGCTTTGGGCTCCTTGGCTGTCGGTCAAGGCGAGCACGACTCGGGAGCGAAGGCCGGGACGAACCATGAGGAAGGCGCTGGGGTTCACGACTCTGCGACCGACAAGGGGACCGACAAGGGGACCGTGCTCGGGACCGGAGAGATGGGGACCCAGAAGGGGCATCCTGCCGAGCTGGAGCATGAGGGCGAAGACGGTCACGAGATGATCGGGAACCCCTTCCTGTGGCTCTTCCACCATGTCCTCCCGCTGGATCTCGAGGTCGAGCTCCTGGGCATCTTCAAGTTCTACAACGTCAATCTCTGGCAGATCTACGTTGTGATCCTGATGGTGATCCTCTTCACCTATCTGAAGCGAGGGTTGCTCCACAACCTCAAGTCGGGTCAGAAGCTCAACTGGCTCCAGCGAGTGTTCTCGGGTTTCGTCATCTTCATCCGCGATGAGATGGTCCGACCCGTGCTGGGAGACGATGCAGCGCGCAAGTCCACTCCCTACTTCCTCTTCCTGTTCTTCTTCATCGCCTTCCAGAATCTCGCAGGGCTCATCCCCGGAGGCGTGACGCCCACGGCATCCATCTTCGTGACGGCTGCCCTGGCATTGATCACTTTCCTCATCATGCTCACGGGTGGCATGCTGGCCCAGGGGCCAGGCAAGTTCTGGATCAACCTCGTGCCGCATGGCTTGCCCCTGCTGCTTTGGCCTTTGATGTTCGTCGTCGAGCTCATCGGCCTGATCGTCAAGCCCTTCGCGTTGATGATCCGACTCTTTGCCAACATGACCGGAGGCCACCTCGTGGTCCTGTCCTTCATGGGGCTCATCTTCTACTTCGGGAACAAGGACATGATGGGCTCGCTGGCCTATGCCGTTGCCGTTCCCTCGGTAGGCATGTCGGTCTTCATCATGATCATCGAGGGCTTTGTCGCCCTCCTCCAAGCCTACATCTTCACCTACCTCTCCATCCTCTTCATAGGGATGTGTCTCCACCCGGAACACTAGGTAGGACCACCAAGACTCTCCACCCTCTGGGTGGATTCGGAAATCCATAGATCCAAGACCCCCCTTCGGGGGAACACTTTCGTTCAGGAGCTTACAAACATGCTTTCCACCATCCTTGCTTCCTCCACAAGTCTCATGGGCCTCGGTGCTGGTCTCGGTGCTGGTATCGCCGTCCTCGGCGCTGGCATCGGTATCGGCAACATCGGCAGGGCCGCTGGCGAGGCCATCGCCCGCCAGCCAGAGGCCACGGAGAACATCCGCGGCAACGCACTGATCCTTTCGGCTCTCGTGGAGGGTGTCGCCCTCTTCGGCGTCGTGGTCGCCCTTCTCCTCGCGCTCGGCGCTACGGACTTCCCCAAGGCCTAGTCTCTTTGGGGAGAGAGCGGGGGGATTCCCCATCTGCAGGAAGCAGGTGAGGCATCCGGGCCAGTCTGCTGGCCCGCACCTTGCTCTCGATCGATGACTCCTTGTCCGGAACTTCTCTCAAGAAGGTACTCCAGATGAATCCAGTGATGACGGGCTTGCTCGCTTTCTCCTCGGAGGGAGGAGCCTTCAACCCGCTAGACCCCAGCGCTTGGTCGGCCTTTGTCTGGACGATCGTGATCTTCGTGATCGCGGTGGGTCCGATGTGGAAGATCGTGTTCGAACCCATCACCGATGCGCTCTACGCGCGGGACAAGATGGCCGAGGACGCGATCGCCGAGGCCCACGAGGCCAAGGCATCTGCGGAGAAGGCTCAGGTCGCGACCGAAGCTGCTCTGCGCGAGGCTCGTGAAGAGGCGAAGCGCCAGATCAGCAGTGCTCGGGACATGGCCGAGAAGCAGAAGGCCGATCTCATGGCACAGGCACAGCGTGAGGCAGATGCCGAACGCTCGCGTGTGCGTGGCGAGATCGCTGCCGAGAAGCAGAAGGCCATGGGGGAGATCCGGGATCTGATCGTGGATCTCTCCATGGGAGCGTCCAGCAAGCTGCTGGGACGCGAGGTCCAGGGCGAAGATCAGAAGGCCTTCGTCGAGGACGTTGTCCAGGATCTCGCACAGAGCGCGGCGAGGAACTAGATATGGCTTCTCCCACGATCCGTTACAGCGATGCCCTCCTGGCCGTGACACGCGAGAAGGGCAACAGCCATGCGGTGGACGCTGATCTCAGCATCCTGCGCTCGTTGTTCGCGGCTCGGGATGCGGATGCGCAGGACTTGAAGCTCTTCCTCGAGAACCCTCGGGTCGCTCGGGACAAGAAGGTCGAGATCCTGCACCAGATGCTCTCGGTGGGTGGGCGCAGCCCCGATGAGACGACCATGAGCTTTCTTGAGCTGATCCTCCGCAAGGGCCGTCAGGGTTACCTGCAGCCCTTGGTCGAGGTCTTCCACAAGAAGGCCTTGGCGGACCGCGGTGAAGCAGAGGGACGTCTCAGCACGGCCCTCGAACTGGACGAGAATGAGCTCGCCGCACTCCAAGCGGCTCTCTCGAAAGAGCTCGGCAAGAAGGTCCTGCTCGACGTTGATGTGGACAAGGATCTGATCGGTGGCTTTCGTGCCCTGATCGGTGACAGCCTCTTCGACGCCAGCCTGAAAGGGCAGATCGAACAACTCGGACGCCGACTCAAGGGCGTCCCACTCGGAACCGTCGGGGACTAGTCGCTCCCTTGGCGGAGCGAACCCGGCAGTGACCGAGACCCAAGACAGAACATTCAAACAGCGAACAAGGAAACCAACATGGATCTCAAACCTTCAGAAGTGACCTCGATCCTGAAAAAGGAAATCGAGGGATTCGAAGGTGGCCTCCAACAGGAGAACGTCGGTACCGTACTGCAGGTGGGCGATGGCGTTGCGCGCGTCTTCGGCCTCGAGAAGTGCAAGATGTCCGAACTCCTGGAGTTCCCCAACGGCGTCTTTGGCGTGGCCCTGAACCTCGAAGAGGACAATGTCGGCGCCGTGTTGCTCGGTGACGACTCCCTCGTCAAGGAAGGCGACGTCGTCAAGTCCACGGGCCGTATCATCTCGGTGCCCACCGGCCCCAGCATGCTGGGGCGCGTCGTGGATGCACTGGGGCAGGCCGTGGACGGCAAGGGTGTGATCGATCTCCCCGAGAGCGAGTACTATCCAATCGAAGGTCAGTCCCCTTCGGTGACCGAGCGTCAGCCGGTGACCGAGCCGCTGCAGACGGGACTCGTGGCCATCGATTCGATGATCCCCATCGGTCGCGGCCAGCGCGAGCTGATCATCGGCGACCGCCA
>JAJRTL010000270.1 GCA_024278315.1 Planctomycetota bacterium
CCGACTCCCACTTGTCCTTCACCATGCCATTCCTTTCGCCGCCGATGGCGACGACCGTCTGTTCATCCACTGCAGATCCATCAACCCGCGACTCTACCCACGACTCGGGAGAATGAAATCGATAGCAGGAGATCGAAGGCCCCTTGCGTCACGAGTCTGAGCACAGGCTCAGATTCAACCGACGCGTCTGTACATCGCGAGGCCCATGGATCCCAGGAGCAGCACCGTGGTTCCAACCGTGACGAGCCAGAGTCGACGGTCCATGCCGAACATCGGCAGCCCCATGAGGAGGATGGAGCCGAAGAAGAGTAGGAGGAAGGGCACGAGGATGGCCGGGCGCAGAGGCGATCGGAACTCGACCTGCCAGACATAGTCCACGCAAAGCATGAGGACGAGAAAGGCCAGGTAGAGGATCAACCCCAGCCACTGCAACCAATGGGAACCAGCTCGCAAGAAGGCCACGAGGGCGATTGTGGTCGGCAGGGCGAGCGCCATCATCACGTAGCCCAGGCTGCGCTGGATCGCCATGTGGCCACTCACGATGCGCGACAGAAAACCAATGGCCTGCAGCACATTGACGACATTGACCACGGACCACGTCGTCAGCGCTGCCCACCAAGGCCCGATACTGGGAGGAATCTGCATGTTGGCAGTGTATCCACATCCGTAGTGCATGCCCCAGGCCAGGGCTGCCTGATCAGGTGGATTCTCCTTCTCCTGCCTCGTCCTGCAGTAGCAAGCTCAAATCTTCACGACGACCATCGAGGATACGGGCCACGCGAGTGCGATCTTCCAAGGGCTCATAGACGATGATCAAGCATCGCAGCACGGTGGAATAGCGGAACTGCCGTCCGGGTGGATCCAGTTCGGAACGAGCGGGAGCACTCCGCGGATACAGGGCCAGCCCTTCGAAGGCCTTGCGGAAGAGGCCCAAGGTTTTTCCCGCCTGACGCAGACCGAACTGCTTGAGGGTGTAGTCGTCGATGCGCTCCAAGTCCTTCTTCGCGGCCAGAGAGAAGACGACCCGCATCAACACGGCTCCTCGGGATCACCGAGGCGCTCGTGTTTCTTGGCGAGATCTCCGAGAACGCTGTCCATGTCGAGCTCCTCGCCTTCAGCGAGTTGACGCGCCCCCTCTTCGATCAGATGCTGCGCACGTTGGATCTGGGTCTGCCGTTGTGCCTGCTGGTCTTCGAACAGGCGAACGGCCTCGCGGACGACTTCACTCAGGGACTGGTAGCGACCCGTCTCGACACAGGTGACGAGAAACTCCGCCTGCTCGGGCGTGAAGGACACGCTGATACTCTCTCGTTTCGCCATGCTGCTCCTGTTATCTCTGTGAATTCAGGTCTGTGCTACAATGTAGCACAGGCCTCCAAGAGGCACCATCGGCAGAAGACGCGGGATCATGGGAGCCAGCACTTTCTCGATCCGCTCCCGCTCATGCCAAGGTCACTTGCCGGCCCGAATCTCTCCTGCCAGCTCCTTTGCCGCCTCCTTCAACGCCACATCCTTGGACTCAAGCCAGTCACTCAGCACGAGCCAGGCTCGCTTGTCCCCCAGGTCGAACAGCCCCTTGAGCGCCAAGGTGCGCACCATGACCGCGTGCGTCTTGCCGGTCTTCTTCCAGAGGGCTGCAACAAGGATCTCATCCAAACCTACTTTTCGCGCAGCCGCGACGCGTTCCCAGTCATCGAGGATCTCACGAGCCTTCTTGCGCAGCTTGACATCCGTCCCCAGGAGAAGAAGGCTCAGGAAGTCTCTCCCCTTCTGGGAGGGAAAGGGTGCTACGAGTCGCAGGAACGAATGAGGGTTTCCTTCGAACTCTTGCCATCGATGTCTGTCAGCGAGGATCCATCCGAGGAGGAGATCGACGAGATCCTTGTCAGGCGTCCGGATGCCGCTGAACAGAAAGGGCGAAAGTCCCTTCCGCTGACTCCGCACCCATGTCACAAGATCCTTGGGAGGATCGGCTCGATCCAATGCTTGTCCGAGGAGGAAGAAGATCTGCATATTCTCCACCTTGGGATTCGCCAGAATCTTCGCCAGAACGGCTCGGGTCTCTGCCTCGGGGATTGTAGTCCACCAATTCCGCCCGCCATCGATCAGAAGAGAGGGCACAAGTTCTTCCTTCGCCAGAATGGCTGTGATCAGTCGTGGACCAGCATCCTCCTCTCGGACGAGTGGCTCTCCCTTGACCCCAAACTCGGATAGCTCAAACAACCGTCTGAAGGTCTGCCATGCACCCATTGCCGTTGAGTGCGCGCACAGAGAGACCCGGTCGTCGAGACTCATCCTCGTCGAAAAGAGAGGTTCTCTACTTTCCGATTTCCAGAGGAGCAGGATCTCGGCGCCAGGGGAACCGAAAAACTCCGAGCCCCGAGGAACGACCGGCAAGCTGAAGTAAGGTTGCCGCCTACTGGTCATCGCTTTGCGCCAAAGCTCGATCTGGAACCTAGGATCCGACTGGGCCACTTTCGTGAGCAGATCGCCTTTGAGCTTGCCCCACAGGTAACCCTCATTTCCTCGTTCCTTCTGGGTCTTGTCCAACGTTTCCATGACCTGAATCAATACCTTCTGAAGCTCAGGGGAGGGCTTGGCAACCGGAGATATCCACAACTCTCGCCAACAACGATCCAAGAACTCATAAGGATTCTTTCTCCCTCCCCAGTTCGGCATTCCTGAAAGGAAG
>JAJRTL010000271.1 GCA_024278315.1 Planctomycetota bacterium
CTACCTGGGACAGGAAACGCTGAGCGTTGTAGCTGTACTTGGTCTCGAAGCGGCTACTGCCCGACCACATCCGATGGATGCGGTTCACGGGGCGCGAGCCTACGTACCGGTATTCGACCAGACCCAGATTGCTGAGGCCATTGCCGCTGAGACTCGTCTGCGAGGGGCGGCCGATGTTGTCGGGTGTGAAGGACAGAGAGAATCCATTGGCCGTTGTCAGTCCACGGCGGAAGCCGAAGTCCTCCTGGTTGGTCCCATAGGTCCAGGAGCTGGTGAAGTCCTTGATGAAGCTCGGAGCATGCGCTCCGTTGTCACCGAAACCGAAGCTCTCCTTGGTCTTGCGACCCAGGGCATCCTGGACCCAACTCGCCTGGACGAGCAAGGAAGCCAAGGCGCTCGGCCCGCTCGCATCGGGCCAGACCGCCCAGAAAGTCTCGGCCTGTTTGGGCCGGCTCATGTCGTCGTAGGCGAAGGTCTCGTGGGTGCACATGATGGACAGTGCCTGAGACCCCATGCTGGAGAGGTAGCGCTTGTCGACGCGCTTTTGGCCGTCGTAGCCCAGCTTGACCGTAGCGCCATTGCCGTCGACCCACTGGAGCATCCGGCTTTCGGCGTCGTAGCTGTAGGTCCAGGTCTTGGACCCTGCGCTGGCCCCTGGCAGCTTGCGCTCCACGAGACGGCCACCCTGGTCGTAGGAGTAGGTGCTGGTGTTGCCGCGCCCATCCTGACGCGTCACGACCAGGCCATAGGGGTTGGTACCGGTCGGCGCGTCGCTGTAGACACTGGTCAGGGTGATGCTCGATGCCGTACCGCTGCGTGGATGGAGGACCTTCTGGAGCACGCGCCCGAGAGCGTCGTACTTCCACTCGGTCTTCTTGGTGTCCGTCAGTGAGGACTGCGTCGGTGGGCCGACCCATTCGACGAGATGGTTGAGACTGTCCAAGGCACGCGTCGTCGTCGTCAGGGGACCACCCGGCACACCACCTGAGGTATCGCCAAAGTCCTTGATCTGCGTCACGCGCCCCCAACCATCACGCACATACTCCACCTGGGAGGTCTTGGCCGTGTACGAGGAGCCTCCCTGGCCCTGCTGTTCGGTCTGAATGACCTTGGTCGGCAAGCCACGCGCATCCAGGGTCAGCGTGACCATGTTGCCCGAGCCCGCAGCAAGCATGTCGTCGCTCTTGCGGACGACGCGGCCGTAGCCGTCGTAGAAGGTCGAGATCTTGCGACCATCCTGATCCACGACCTGGCTGACTCGCGTGGTACCGTTGTAGCTCAGAGCCACGCTTCTGCCTCCCGACTGCCCCGTGATCGCAGTCAGCATGCTCATCAGCCGGTTGTGCGTATCGTTGTAGGTGTAAGTCGTGGTGGAATGCTGGGTCGAGTTGGTGTAGTGCTTGATATTCTTGAGCCGATCACCCAGGTCGTACTCATAGGTGAACTTTTGCCCGTCGGGCAAGGTCCGCCTCATCAGGCGGCCGAAGGAGTCGCGATCCTGTGAGATGGTCTGCCCATCCGAGTTCTCGATGGCCAAGGGGAATCCATCCGCTCCCCAGCCGTAGCGCGTCACCTGATTCTGGGACCCATTCAGCTTGCGGATGGATCGATACAGGTCGCCGTAGCCATCCCACTCGTAGTCGACCCTGCTGCCATTATCGCCGGTGACGCTGACCAGGTTCCCGATCTTGTCGTAACTCAGGTGGGTGACGTACCAGGAGGGAGCACTCTGGTCGAGGCTGCCACGATCCTCATTGATGAATCTGAGCTGATTCAGAATCCCATAGATCCACTGCTTCTCGACCCACTCCTTGGCATAGGGCTGGCCCGACTTGTTCAAGGCATGTCGCTTGGACACGGTCAACAAGCCATTGCGGTCGTACCCGAATCTTCCAACCTCGATGAGCCCCGAGGGCGAGCCCGGATCGGACCGGGAGATCGACGTCACACGACCAAAACGGTCATAGACCATGCTCATCTTCTGGCCGGCAGGATCCACGACCTCCTTCATGTAGCCCAGGCCGACGTAGTCGAAGCTCGTCGTGAGTGCAGCAGCACCATCCTTGCGCTTGGCCGTCTTGAGCATCCTGTAGCCGGGCGAGGTCGTGGAGGTCTCGTAGGTGAACTCCTGACGCAGTGGGCTCGATCCACCTGCATCCACGGAGATGCTGGCTTTCTGCGTCCAGACGACACGCTCCTCTGCATCCTCCTGCATGGTCAGGACCGTGGTCAGGTTTCCCGAAGACATGCCTTCGCTGACCACCGTCTGGACGCCACTGCCTTGCATCGAATGGGAATACTGCGTGATGTGACCTCGGGGGTCCGTGCGCTTCTTGAGCCGGCTCGCGATCGAGGCATCGGGGTGGTCCCAGGATTCCCATTCCCAGTACCAGTGCTTGACGGGAGCCGGGCTACCGGATGTGGTCACACCGGTCACGACGCAGTGGATCGGGAGTCCGCGGCCCTCTGTGTCCCTCGTGTAGACGAACTTGACGCCGTCCGGCCGGACCATCTCCTCCAGGGCACCGCAACTGCTGTACTTGAAGGTCCAGACCAACTCGCTCGGGCGATGGAAACCCGAGGGACGCACACTGGTCCCATCCAGCTTGACGATTCTCGTGATCTTGCGGTTGCCGGGGAGAGTTCCCGTGGTGGGATCCGAGCCAGCCTCCCAGTACGTCGTATCCTTGTTCAGCAGGGGATCGGTCTGCTCCGTGTAGTTGCCGTAGGTGGCATCCGTCCCGTAGGCAAAGGTGTATTTGAGATTGAGCGCGGGTATCCCTACGTGCTGCTCAGCCACTCGCCATGATGGGTTGCTTCCTGTCTGGTAGACGAACCCCGACAATCTCCGAAGACCTGCCTGGGGGGCACTGCTCGAATAGCCGTCCGCGTCCTCGTAGACTCCAATCAACCTGCCAGTGCTGTCGTAATCATAGTATTTGGATCGCTTCAAGCTCGTCGGAGCATCCATCGTGCCGTCGACGGCCACATCCTGCGTGACCGTCGTGCTGGGCCAGATGATCCTCTGCAACAAGCCTGCGGGAATCGTCTGAGGCGACGTGACAGGTGTGTACTCCATCACAACATCGAGGTCGGCCCAGGTGCCGACGACAGGAGACCAGGGAGCCCATGTCGAAACGGTTACGATGCGCCAACCGATGCCAGTGATGTTCTGCCAGACAAAGCCCGTCGTCACACCACGCACGTTCGTCTTGGAAATGAGTCCTCCGTGGACTGCGTCATACTGAAACGTGGCTTGCCAGAGGGGCGCCGCGTAGTCTCCCTTGTAGTGCCGGATGATCCTCCACTTCATGCCCTTGAGTTCTTGGCTACCATATCCTTCGAATTCCAGGACACTCCGATCACGTTTCGTGATGAAGAATCGAGCGAGGCTTGTGACGCCACCCTGTTCCTGCCACTCGACGTGGATCTTGTAGGGGGCGTCTGTTGGGTAGCCCAAGGCTTGAACCGGAGGATTCATGTTGGTCAGGATGATGTCATTGAGATCCCAGCCGGTCGGAAGCCCTACAGGTGGGTAGCGGACCCTGCCCGACGATGGCTCGGAGGCATAGATGATCTGTTCATCCTGAGGCGTAAGTCCCACCACAGCGATGCGAGGCAACATGTCGTCCCCTCCATCGCCATGCCCATTATCGGGCCCAGGTGGCAATGCCCTGGGACCACCGCCTGCAAGCCCATCCGACCACGAGCTGCGCATGTAGCTGCTGATGGTGATGGGGTAGGACCGTGTCACCGGTTCCACGATGTAGACATCTCCTGCCGTGGGATCAACGTGCCCACCCCCCTGGGGATTGTTCTTGCCGCCAGGAGTTATGGGAGTCTCTCTCCCAGGCGCGTCCTCATCGATCGGGTCCGTGAGGGTCATGAAGTCCGAAAGGACAGGATCGTTGTCGGCAGCGACGACTCCGTTGCCATTGCCGCTGGGGAAGGCGACTGACGGATAGGCTGCGCATGCATCGAGCGCGGGGCCCACTCCAGGCTCGGTCAGAGGACGAGGGTGTGGTGCTCGAATCGATAGTCGTGCTCGACCAGCTCGGTGAGAACGGGCTTGTAGATCTCGGGGGACGTGGGCATGACGACACCCTTCTGGCGGATGGCGCCCTCGATGATCAGGCGTGAGGCGATGGCTGCGGGCAGAGAGACGGCTCGGCTCATGGCGGAATGGCCAAAGGGTCGGCCATCGACGCGCATCGTGGCGACACGCCGCTCGATGCGGTTATCGAACTCGGCCACGATGTCGTTGTGGACAATGATCATGTCCTTCTCGTGGTCAGCGTAGACCATCTTCCTCAACATGAGGTCGACGAGGACATCCACACTAGATCCCTTCTTGATCGCGATCGGCGCATCCTCGAAGAGGCCCAGCCACTCATACCGGTCCAGGAGGTCGGATCGTCGTTTCTCGCCAAGGTGATCGGCGGCGACCTGTCGCACGTCCTTGGATCCAGGAGCGCCGAGGAGACCCGCGATCCACTGGCCGTAGGTCAGGGACGAGAGATCCCGACCATCGTCCACCTGGAAGAGCCCCAGGTCCTTGAAGCCCTGCATCGTGCTGCACCAGCCGGGAAAGCGCAGGAGGCCCCGATAGATGTCGATCCCAGTGTCCAGTCCATACTTGTCGATGTAGGTCGTACTGTCCCGGTTGGGGTAGGTCTCGAAGGTCCCGAGGTGGTAGATGTCGGTGAGCCAGTGATGCTTGAAGAGTTCCTCACCGGAGACCTCGATCCTCTTCCCGTCCCGGACGTAGACGGCAGGCGTCTCACCGGCCCTCATGAGCCCCATGGGACTCCACGAGAACTTGTATCCCATCGGATTGCGGTTGTGCTCGAAGGAGGGGATCCCCGCTCCGTAGGAAGTCAGGCTCTTGACCTTGCCTCCCTCGGCTTCGATCAAGTCGATCGTCTGTTGCGCCCCCATGTGATCCATTCCAGGGTCTTCGCCGATCTCGTTGAGAATCACGATCCCAGCCGCCTTGGCCTCTGCATCCAAGGCCTGCATTTCAGGGCTGATGTACGAAGTCGTGACCATGTTCACGCGGTTCTTGATGCAGGTCCTCGCCACGATGGGATGCATGGACGGCGGGATCATGCTGACCACCAGGTCCACATCCTTCACCATGCGGTCGAGCTCGACATAGGGTGGAGTGGCAGCCCAGAGCACGCGCTGTCCATGAGGCCTACCCGCGATGATCTGGCCCGAACGATCGTTGTCCCGACTCGCAACGTTGACCCAGTAATTGCACTCGTCCATGAAGTAGTCCACGAGTGGCTTGACCACATAGCCCGTACCCAGCACCAAGATCTTCTTCATTGCGCTCCTCGCAGTCCGTTCAGTCACATAGACGGCTGACGCTATCCCCATCGCAGTGCGATTGCCATGCAGATTCATTCACCGGCCGCCCTCCCGAGCTCCCACTGAAGAATAGGGACGGGTCCTTTTGCACACGCTGGCCTGATCCAGGGTGTGCAAAAGGACCCGTCCCTATTCTTCACATGCGTTCGATGATGAGGGCGATGCCTTGGCCGCCGCCGATGCAGGCGGAGGCGCAGCCGAGGCGGAGGTGGGAGCGCTCGAGTTCGTGGAGGAGGGTGAGGACCAGGCGGGTGCCGGTGGCGCCCAGGGGGTGGCCGAGAGCGATGGCACCGCCGTTGACGTTGACCTTGTCGCGGTCGAGGCCGAGCTCCTTCTCCACGGCGAGGTATTGGGCGGCGAAGGCCTCATTGACCTCGAAGCGGTCGATGTCGGCGAGTTCGAGACCGGCTCGGGAGAGGGCTCCGTGGATGGCGGGGACGGGGCCGATACCCATGATCTCGGGAGGGACGCCGGCGCTGCACCAGGATTGGATGCGTGCGCGGGGTTTCAGGCCGAGCTCCTTGGCTCGCTCGGCAGTGGCCAGGATGAGCGCGGCCGCGCCATCCACAATGCCCGAGGCGTTGCCGGCCGTCACCGTACCGCCCCCGCCGAAGGCCGGGCGCAGCCGGGCCAGGGACTCGAGGGTAGTCTGCGGCTTGATGTGGTCGTCGAGCTCGATGAGGCGCTGCCGCTTTCCGCGGCCGACCTGCACGGGGACGATCTCCTCGGCGAACAGGCCCTTGGTCACAGCTTCGCTGCCGCGCTGATGCGAACGGAGCGCATACTCGTCCTGCTGCCCACGCGTGATGCCCATGTCCTGCGCCAGCTTCTCCGCGGTCTGCGCCATCATGAGCCCACAGTGCGGATCCATGAGCGCCTCGAAGAGGCTGTCTTCCAGCGCCGGCTTGCTGCCGAAGCGATAACCGGTCCGCGCGCCGCGCAACACATGCGGAGCCTGACTCATGCTCTCCATACCACCCGCGAGACAGAGGCTGGCCTCTCCCGAGTCCATGAGGTAGACGCTGGAGATGAGGGACTGGATGCCCGAGCCGCAGATGCGGTTGACCGTCAGCGCTGGAGCCTGGATCGGCACCCCAGCCTTGAGCCCCACGTGTCGAGCGCCGTAGATCGCGTCGGCAGAGGTCTGCATGACATTGCCGAAGACGACATGGTCGACCCGGTCCGGTGACAGGCCGATGCGCTCCATGGCCGCCTGGGATGCCAAGGTCCCCAGCTCGATCGCAGACTGCTCAGCCAGAGCACCGAATCCCGGGGTGCCCGCATACTCGGCCATCGGCGTCCGGGCACCGGAGAGGATGACGATCTCAGGAGTCATGCTCTTGCCTCAGGTCTGGAGACCACTCGGACCACGAACGGCCATGGGGGCGGGCTTCCTGTCAGGGCCACCAGAGACGATCTCCTGCCACCGCTGCCATGGGCTCCACGATTCGCTGTCAGGAATAGAGGAATCCCGCCTCAGAGCCAGTAGGATCCGAAATTCTCCCCACAGATCGACGCAGAAGCGGAAACCCGATTCTGCCCAACATCACACTCTCAGAGACCCCCGCAATCCTCGCCCGGAGCCCTTCATGGACGCCAATTTCCAATTCCCCCAGGACAAGATGTTCTGGATACGCCTGATTCCGACAGGAATCGCACTCCTGATGATCATCGGAGTGGTATTCAGCACGGTGCGCGTGGACAGCATCCAACCCAACGAGGTAGGCGTGCTGATCAACAACTTCACCGGCACCGTCTCGGTGCAGACGCAATCGGGTTCGTTCTTCTACAACGGACTCACGACCGACGTCCACAAGATCGACAAGACCGTCAAGACGCTCGTCATGCGCGCCAGTGACGGACAGGCTTTGGAGATCAAGACGCGCGATGGATCCAACGTCACCCTGGACGTGGAGATCAACTACGCGATCGTTCCAACGGAAAAGTCGGTTCGGGAGATCCTCATCACAGAGTCCGGCGTCGGGAAGGTGCCCGTCATGTCGGTCGTACGAGACCGACGCGGCCGGGTTCAGAGGCGGGTCACGGGATACGAGGAGGCCTACCAGGCCAAGTGGATCCGCGAGTATAGCCGTGCGGTGATCCGCTACATCTTTGGCGAGCTCTCGACCAAGGACTTCTACAACGCCCCGATGCGTGACGCCAAGACGCGCAAGGCCAAGGAAGAACTCGACATGCTGCTGCGGCAACATGGCCTGCAGGTCATCAAGGTCGTCCCCGACAAGTTCAGTTTCTATCCCGAGTACGAGGAGAAGATCCGGGAGAAGAAGGACGCTGACCAGGAATACGACAATCAGCTTGAACAGGCCAAGACCCAGCTCCAGATCCAGGAGAGGGAGAAGGTCGAAACGCAGAAGGCAGCCGACGTCAAGATCGAGGAGACACGCGGCAAGCTCGCACAGATACTCATCAAGGCACAGGCGCAGGCCATCCAGGTCCAGAAGGACAGCGAAGCCTATGACATCAAGACCCGTATCGAAGCGGATGCAGAGTTCTATCAATCCGAACGAGGCGCCAAGGGAATCCTGGCTTCTGCAAAGGCCGAAGCCGAAGGCCTCAGCAACCTCGCCAAGGCCCTCGCGGGGGATGGCGGCAGGAACCTCGTCCTGCGCGCACTTGCACAGCGCCTCAAGCAAGCCCAGATCGACGGCCTGCCCTATGCCACGAGTGGCCTGATCCAGAAGGTCACGGTCGAGGATGCCGCAGCCGCCAGCAATTCCAGGGCCGCAGTCAAGAGGAGGGCAGGACGATGAAGGCACTACGACTCATTCCCATTTTCATCATTCTTGCGTTTTTCGGCGGCGTGATCGTCTATGCCAATCTCCAGAAGGTGGAGATCGGTCAGGTCGGCGTCCTCACCAAGGAATGGAGCGGAGGCCTCGTCGAGGAGGACTATCCGGCCGGCTACTGGATGGACATGGGGCCTCTCCATACCTGGTCCGTCTTCGATGCCACGGTCCAGACCCTGGAGCGCAGCAAGGCGGCCAGGAATGGCCCCTTCGTCGTCAAGTCGGTAGACGGCGCCGATGTCACGCTCGATCTCAACATCAAGTACCGCATCAAGCCCGGCTCGGCATGGCGCATCCTCAAACAGTTCGGTCCGGGCAACGCCTACCAAGAGAAGGTACACAACGAATCCGTGGATGCGCTGCGAGCCGTCTTCGGCGATCTCAAGACCGAGGCCTTCTACGATCCAGAGACACGTGCCAGGACGGCAGAGCGGACCCAGGTCAAACTCAGGGAGAGGCTTGAAGCCAGCCATGTCGAGTTGATCGAGATCCTGATCCGTAACGTGAGTTTCTCAGAATCCTACGAGCAACGCATCAAGCAGAAGGAGCTGGCCAAGCAGGAAGCCCTTGTGAACATCTCCCGACGCAAGGCGGCGGAGGTCGCGGGTGACACCAACAAGATTGTCGCCGAGACGGCGGCCAAGGTGCGCGTCATCGAGGAGACCATGGCCAAGGACGTCAAGGAGATGTCCGCCGAGAATGAGAAACAGGTCACCAAGATCGAAGCCGAGGCCGAGCAGTACGCGATCGAGAAGCGCGCCGATGCGGATCTCTACAAAGCCGAGAAGCTGGCGGCCGCCGACCTGCTGATCCGCAACGCCGAGGCCGAGGCCCAACGGTTGCGGCAAACGGCTCTCACCGGACCGGGTGCCGCCAACCTGGTGGCCCTCGAGACGGCACAGAGCCTCAACTTCGGAAAGCTCACGATCTCGACGCTGGCCAACAACATCCTGGACCTGCGCGCGCTGGCCGAACAGCTCGGTGCCAAGGGCGGCAAGACGGAGAAATAGGGTCAAAAGGTAGGATCATGTCCTCGGAAGGGTTCTGTCAGGGATGGCAGGGCCCTTCTTGCATAAGCGAGAGGCTGCCGGAGGCATCCGGGCCTGCTATGCTTCTCTGCCCGATTCCTTCCCCTCGCGACCGTCCATGAACCTCTCCCTCCTCTTCCTCCCGATCTTCTTGCTGCTGGGTGCACGACCTGCACTCGCACAGGATTGGATCGTGAGCTTCAAGAGCCGGACTTTCGATCTCATGGAGTATCGGAACGCGATCCGGGATCATCGCCCTGCCGTCGAGGTCGAAGCGATCGTCCGCGGACTCGAGGAGAAGGCCATCGAAGACCAGCAGGCCTTCGCGCTGGAAGTGCAGAAACTCGGCGGCCGCCTCACCAAGAGCTGGTGGATCACCAATGCCTGCCAAGTGCGGATCCAGCCGAACCAGCTGGCGGCACTCGCCAGGATCCCGCGGGTCCTGCGCATCGACCCGGACGCCAAGGTGGCGCCCGCGACGCCCTTCGCGTCCCCGCGCATCTCTGTCTTCATCGACCGGTCCACCAACAGC
>JAJRTL010000272.1 GCA_024278315.1 Planctomycetota bacterium
GCTGAACGTGTCGTGCAGATGGGTGGATGGGGCAGGAGCTTGCGTGATGCGGGTTCTGCCTATGAGATCTTCCAGCGCTTTGCGGAGCTCCTGCTCCTGGCGCAGGAGGAGGGCGAGATCGGCTTCGAGAAGGGACCGCGGGCAGAGCTCTTGAGTCAACTGGGTCTGACCGACGCCAAGGAGCTGATTCCGCTCTTCTCGAACGGCCCCAGGCCAGGCGATGTCGAGGCCTGTGGCCGCATCCTGTTCGCGGCAGCGGAGCAGGGGGACGAGCTGGCTCTCGAGTTATTGGAGGAGGCCGGTGAGGACCTCCTCCAACTGGCGCTTCGTTGCGAGAAGGCCTTTGGGTTGGACAGCGACCTGCCGCTCATCCTCCACGGAGGTCTGATCGAACGAGAGGGACCCGTGCGTCGCTCCCTCCAGAGGGGGCTCGGATCCCGCGAAGGGAGCCGCCTTCGTGTGCGGGCTCCTCTGGCGGGAGCCGAGGCTGGAGCAGCTCTACTCCAGATGGATCGGCTGACGCCGAACGATCTGCACGCTCTTCGCCTCGCTCTCTGAGACAGCAGGAGCGCCAGGCACTGGTTCGAAAGTCGCTCGTCAGACCGCAAGAACGAGATCGGCTGCACCGATCTCGCATTTGCTCACAACGATCTCATGAATCGTCCGGGTTAGGCTTCGAGGTCGGCTTCGAGCAGCACCAGCAGCTCTTCCAGGCTCTTGGCTTCTTCGAGATCCTGGCGCAGCTTGGGTGTGCGGAGCAGGTGGACCACCTGGGAGAGGGTGTGGAGGTGGTTCTTGAGCGAACAGGAGAGGATGAGCAAGACGAGGCTCACCGGCTGGCCGTCCATGGCGGAGAAGTTGACCGGCTCACGCAGCCTTGCGATGTAGATCCTGGGCTCCTTCAGGTATTCGCTGAGAGGTTGCCGCGGGTGGGGCATGGCGACGCCGTCACCGACGCCGGTGGTGCCCAGTTTCTCGCGCTCCAACAGGAGGCGGCAGAGCTGTGCGGGCTCGAGGCCCTCGGGTAGCGGGATGGACTGCGTGAGTGCCTCGAAGACTTCCTCTACCGTGCTGCCGGGGAGAGCGGGGACCAGACCACCCTTGTGGATGGCGGCGAGCACAGGGCTGCTGGAGGGCTCAGTGGACGCATCGAATCCAGTTTTCGCCTTGGGCTCCCTGATACGCATCCCCATCTTCTTGGCCCAGGACTCCACCTGATCGCGATCGAAGAAGGACTTGCCCGAGCGGGTGACCGAGGGCAAGACACCCTTGCGGACCCAACGGGCGACGGCCTGCGTCGGGACCCCCAGCAGGTCAGAGGTCGTTGTGAGGTCGAGTTCCTCTCTGTTCTTCATCATCTGCATCCTAGGCCGGAGGGTCCGCTCTGCGATTCGCGGCAAACAGGTTACGAATCCGGCGGCCCGAATCAACAACGCCTTCTGGAGTCTCGGCGCGGAGCGGCTGGCGTCCGGCGCGATGTTCGAACAGGGTCCTCTGGAAGCTCAGAACTCCAGGTCTTCGCAGCAGCCGCGTTGCCTCCGGCAGGCTGGCGGCTCGACCAGCTCATCGTCGGGGCCGATGTCGTGCAAGGTCAATAGGCACCAGTAGTAACCGTCGCCGGGCCAGACACTGTCCTCGCCGGCGAGGTCATCCAGGCCTTCGTTGAGGATTTGTTTGAACATCAGATGCCGGCAGAGGTCCCTGGGCATGAGGTCCCTGTGCGTCGGGACTCCCGGAGCGGAGCCCTGTGCGGAGGTGCTGTTTGCGGTCTCGAGGCTCTCCGGCTTGGATTCCGAGGTGTCGCTCATCGTTGGTTCTCCTTGGCGCGCTTCCACGCTTCCTCCAGGGCTCGAGTCAGGCACAACTGGCTCATCTTGGCTTTGTAGGCGCCCTCGGAGAGGGGTTTGGCTTGTGTCAACTCCCGGGCCGCCGCCTTTGCGAAGGCTTCCTGGCCAGGCTTCTTGCCCATGAGGAGTCCCTCGGCGAATCGCGCACGGTGGGGCGTGGGCGCGACGCTTCCCAGGAAGCAATGGATCTCGGCGATCTTGCCCTCCTGGAGTCGAAGGGCGACGGCCGCCGAGCAGAGGGGCCAGTCGTAGCTCTTTTTGTGCCGGATCTCCACGTGTGCGGTTACGAGGTCCCGCCTCGGAATGCGGATGGCCGTGACGATGGCACCCTCGGGGACTCGGTGTGTCGAGAAACCCGTCTTCTTGCCAGGTGCCGTGTAGAGGACATGGAGTCGTTCCTCTTCTTGTTTTCCTTCGACGGTCCGGTAGACGAGGCGCGCATCCAGGGCGCAGAGCACGGGAGCCAGATTGCTGGCATTCGTTACCGGGCAGGAGTCATAGCCCAGGATGGCGTGGTGCTCGTTGCGCCCGGTCATGGCCGGACACCCTTGTCCTCCCTTGCTCTCGCATGGGACCTCCGGGTCATGGAGATACCAACAGCGGGGACTCTGCAGGAGATTGCCTGCCAGAGTGGCGCGGTTGCGGATCTGGGGCGTCGCAGTGTTCAGTGCTGCTTCACGGAGTCCGGCGAGAGCGGGGTGGGTCGTCGCATCGACTGCGGCGAGGTCGGCCAGCTTGAGCAGGGCTCCGAGGTCCCAACCCGCCTGGTTCGCAGCGTCACCCTCGAGGTCGTCGATACCTTCCATCTTGTCAAGGGAGCCCAGATCCACGAGTAACTCGGGATGGAGTGTTCCGCGTTTCATGCGACCGAGAAGGTCGATGCCTCCGGCCTTGAGCAGGGCTCCTGCCTTCATCTTCTGGCAAGCGTCCTCGAGGTTCGTGGCTCGGGCATAGGCGAAGGGATTCATGAGGGCCTCCCGATCTTCATGCGTTCGAGTCCTTCCAGCACGCGCGCTGGAGTCATCGGGATTCGCTGCATGCGAACCCCGGTGGCATTGCGGATGGCGTTGGCGATTGCTGCCGCCGTCGGGATCGCCGGGGGTTCGCCGAGCCCCATGGCGCCGACGAAGTTGTGGCCGTTGTTGGCCTTGGGGAGGATGGGCACGATTTCGGGGATCTCCATGGCTCCGGGGATGCGGTAGTGCTCGAAGTCCGTGTTGAGGACGCGCCCCAGAGCCCTGTCCGTGATGCGCTCCTCGTAGAGGGCATAGCCGATGCCTTGGATGACCGCTCCGATCACCTGGCTCTCGGCGGTGAGCAGGTCGATGACCGTGCCGCAGTCTTGAAC
>JAJRTL010000273.1 GCA_024278315.1 Planctomycetota bacterium
CAGGTTCTTGACGAGGACGACCGAAGGCTGACGCATGTGGAAGACGAGCTGGTACTCACCCTTGGCCTCGACACTCTCGATGTCCAGGAAGTTGGACCGATAGGGACGTCCCGTCGGAGCCTCGGGATCCAGCAGGTGCTCGAAGGAGAGCTTGGCCGATGCGGCATCGAAGTGCGTCCCGTCGTGGAACTTCACACCCTTGCGTAGCTCGAAGGTCCAGCTGCGTCGATCCGCCGACTCCTTCCAGCTCGTGGCCAGCATGGGCACGATGCGACCGGGATGAGCCGGATCCTTGGAGAAATCCACCAAGGTCTCGTAGAGGTTGTCGATGACCTTGCTGCTCTCACCATCCTGGGCTTCGGCAGGATCCAGACTGACCGAGTCCTTGCCCCGCCCGTAGACGAGGACACCTGTGTGACTCGAGCCTGTCTTCGCCTTGGCTCCGCCCTTGGAGTCGGCCTTCTTGTTGCAAGCCAGCAAGCAGAGCAAGAGGCAAGGGATGACGAGCTGAAGCGAGAGAAGTGGAAATCTCCGTGTTCCGAACATGGACGACCTCGTGGAGAGCCTTTGGCAAGGCTCCTTCTGAAACTGCGAGAAGGTAGGACTAGGATCTGGAATCGGGTGGGAGATCGACCTTTTCACGGCGCTTGTAGACGAGCCGGATGGGGACCTCCTTCCACGGGAAGGCATGTCGAAGCTGGTTCTGGAGATAGCGGTCGTACTGACCGGTGAAGTATCGGGGATCATTGACGAAGACAAGCAAGGTCGGTGGGTGCTTGTCCACCTGCGTCGCATAGAAGAGCTTGGGCCGCGCGCCCTTGTCCCGGGGGGCATGCATCTGTTTGGCTCGCTGCAAGACCTTGTTGAGGTCGGCCGTCGTCGTTTCGTATCCGGATTGCTCATGGAGATCTTCGACGAGCTTCATGGTCTCCTCGATATTGATCTCCTCGAGTGCGGAGATGAAGGAGATCGGCGCAAAGCTCAATCCGGGCAACTGTTCGCGCAGGTAGTTCTCCCAGGCCGCTGGTTCCTTGCCCACATCCTCCGCGAGATCCACCTTGTTGCCGAGCAGGATGCAAGGCTTGTGGTTCTGGACCACGAAGGCCGCCAGCTTCTTGTCCACCTGACTGATCTCTTCGCTCATGTCGAACATGAGCAGCACGACATCCGCCCGCCGGATGCTGCGCTCGGATCGTGCCAGGGAGAAGAACTCGATGGCATCCTGGACTTTGGTCTTCTTGCGCAGGCCCGCCGTGTCGATGGCAGTCCAGAGTTTTCCATCGCGCTCGAAGCGCACATCCACGGCATCTCGCGTCGTGCCCGGGATTTCGGAGACGATGACCCTCTCGGAACCAGCCAGCAGATTGACGAGTGTCGACTTGCCGGAGTTGCGCTTGCCTACAATCGTGAGCTTGAGACCCTGCTCCCCCTTGGGCTCGTCCAAGGGCCAATGGGGCATCGTCTCGACGATGAGATCCATGAGATCGGAAACGCCATATCCCTCTTTGGCTGAGACCTGGTAGGGCTCCCCCATCCCGAGGCTGTAGGCGTCCACGGCCTCCAACTCGTCGCGATTGCTCTCGACCTTGTTGGCAACGAGGAGGACAGGCTTCTTTAGCTTGCGCAGCTTCTCGGCGATCAGTTCATCCATTGGGCCCAGGCCATCCTTGGCATCGAACAAGAACAGGATCAGATCCGCCTGCTCCATGGCCACTTCGATCTGCGAGTGCACATGCTGCTTGAGCATGGCCTCATCCACGAGCCCCAGCCCACCCGTGTCCACGAGTTCGAACTCACGGTCCTTCCACTGGATGAAGAAGCTGACCCGGTCCCGCGTCACGCCGGCCGTCGGCTCGACGATGGACACGCGCCGACCCGCCATGGCGTTCAACAGGCTGGACTTCCCCACATTGGGGCGCCCGACAATGGCTACATTGGGAATCGACATCGGATCAAGCTCACAGCGGAAAAACGTGGGCAAGGATGATACGGAGCCGGCAGGGCCCTGTCTCGGCCCAATCAGGCCAAGCCCAGGCTCTTGTGCACCTGAGGGAGGACGCGAATGCGGAAGTCCATGTCCAGAGCGACCTCCACCATCCGGAGCAGCTGCCTCGCGTCGAGAGCCTCGCGCTCCTCCAGGCAAGGAGTCACCGGCTGCAACACGAGGCTGAATCCCTCCCGGAAGGGCTGGATGGCCCGGAGGGCCTGCTGGAGCTCACCTGGCCCCGTCGATGGCGTCAGGACGATCTTGAGGCTGGTCTCGATCTCGGCGTGGACAGCGGCCTCCAGGCAGGCCAGATGGGCATCGGCGTGGTCTCCTTGGCTATTGAGTGTAGAAGGCAGTTTGTAGTCGAGCGACACATGGTCTGTAGCCGGCAGGACCTGCCTCAGCGCGGCCACATCCAGGGCTGCCGTCTCGAGCAAAGTGTGAAAGCCCCGAGGCCTGGCCGCTTCGAAGATCTCCCGGCAGAAGCCTGGCCAGAGCAGGGGTTCGCCTCCCGTGAGCGAGAGCCAACAGGACAGCCCCTTGGGCTGGAACCAGGATGCCGACAGCAGGGAGTCTGCGGTCACGGGGTTCGACATCAGGTGCAGACCTTCGCCCTGGAGGTCGCGGACTTCGAACTCCTTCGGGGCCTCGTAGCTCTCCACGGTATCGCAGTAGGTGCAGCGCAGCGGGCAACCCGCCGTCCTCAGGAACAAGGTCGGCGCGCCCACCCATGGCCCTTCTCCTTGCAGGGACCAGAAGCCCTCGACGAGAGAGACCACTCTGCTTCAGGCCTTCTGTTCGGCGATCTCGACGAGGAGATTCAGACCGAGCTCCAGCGTGTCGTCATCCGCAGCAAAGGAGAGCCGGAAGTGGGTCCCGCGTCTCGAGAAAGCGGAGCCTGGGACGATGAGGACCCGCGATTGGATACAAGCCTGCACGAACTCCTCCTCCTCCCAACCCTTGGGAATCGAAGGGAAGGCGTAGAACGAGCCTTCGCTCGGACAGAGATCAAAATGGTCCTTCAACCTCTCGTAGACGAGGTCCCGCTTGGCCCTGTACTCCGTCGCTCTCCCTCCCATATCGACATCGAAGGCAGCCACCGCTCCTTCCTGCAAGGGCGTGGGACAGCACACATAGGTGTACTGCTGCAGGATCTGCATGGCATCGAGACAGGCTTCAGGACCCACCGTCCAGCCCAGGCGCCAACCAGGAATGCCGTAGGTCTTGGAGAATCCACCCATGGACAGGATCCGGTCATAGTGCCGCATGGCGGGAATCACCGAGACGTAGTCCTGGTCGTAGGTGAAGTGCGAGTAGATCTCGTCCGAGAGGATCCAGATCCCACGCGTCTTGCAGAGATCCACCAGGGCATCGAGGTCCAGGGCCGACCAGACCGAACCCGTAGGGTTGCCCGGCGAGTTGATGAGGATCACCTTGGTCTTGTCGGTGAGGCTCGCTTCGATCTCCGCCAGATCGGGACGCCAGTTGCCACCCGGCTGCTTGGGGTAGAGGTCGTAGTAGCGCACCTGACCACCAGCGATCGCCGCCACGTTCGTGTACATGACGAAGTAGGGATCTGGCACAAGGACCTCGTCGCCAACGTCCACCAAGGCCAGAAATGCCAGAAGCAAGCCACCCGATACACCCGTTGTCATCAGGATGGACTCGGGTAGATAGCCGAAATGCTGGTCGAGCGAAGCCAGCGTGGCCTCGCGCAACTCGGGGATGCCTTCGGTTACGGTGTACCGATTGTGACCCGCCTCGATCGCCTCGATCGCCGCTTGCTTGACTGCAGGTGGAGCATCGTAGTGGGCCTGACCAATGGAGAGATTGATGGGATTCTCCATGCTCGCAATGAGGTTGAACATCTTTCGAACCCCACTGCCTCCGATCGACTCCATGCGCTTGGCAAACATCCCTGCTCCTCGCCTCCTTGGTGGGAGTCGCGTCCTTGGTGGGAGTCGCGCTACGCCCCCCCGCCTAGCTCTCCTCTTCGGTCTCCTTCTTCTTCTTCTTCTTGGTCTTGATCTTGAACTGGGTGCGCACCTTGGGCAGGCCGAAGACCGACTGGTCCTCGTCCCAACGAGCATTCCCCTGGAGAATGGTGAGTCGCTCGACGCGCTTGAGCACGCTACGCGTGCGCTTCATCGCACCGGAGGCGCGGAGGCTGGTGTGGATGGACATGATTGCTTACCTGTTTTCGGCACAGGCCCATAGGGACCCGGCATCCGTGTTCTACATCCCGAACCCTCCGGCTCGGGCCACCTGAGATCCAAGGCCCAGGCAGAAGGGCGAAAGAGTGTAGCCGACAAGGACTTGGGCGCAAGTCCAGGTCCACCATTCCCACCGTGCCACCACGGCACCAGGTCAATGCCCGAGTTTCTCCCGCTCCAGGACGGCCGCGATCTCGGAGGGCAGACGCAAGACCGAGGCTGCTGTATCCCTGCAGTCCCTGAAGTCGAACCTGAACTCTTTGTGCCTTTGGAGCCCGAACCCGGCCAAGGTGTCGAGGAAGCGCCCCTTGTCCCAGGCCTTGGGCAGGGACACCTCGAGGCAGACGCTCTTGCGACCGCCTCTTCGGGAACTCGAACTCATCCAAGTATAGACCTGCACCGACCGGAGAGCCTCCAGGGACTGCTTGGAGAGCTCTGTCCGCAACCAATCGCGCGTGGCCGCGATCGTCCGTCGCGCCTCGGCACTGTCCGGAGTCGACAGCAGACGCAAGACCGTGATGGACTCCTCGTTGGCTGGTACCGGCATCTTCTCGATGGAGAGCGGCTTGCCCTTGGCAAGCGTCGCGTCCCGCGCGACCTTGCTATCGGCGCCAGACACTTCGACCGGGCTGCCCGGCTCGGAGATCCGCCGGTAATCACCATGGGCTAGAGGCCCCATACCAGATGTTTTCCCCTGATCCCGTCCCTCATTCCGATTTTCCAGATAGGCACCACGGAGGTCCTTCGGCGTCTTCAAGGACGCGAGACCTTCGCTCTGCAGCGTGCGGGAACTCCCCATCTGCCCCCGCCGCACCCCGATCTTGTAGGCTCCAAATGCCAGGACCACGGCCACCGACAATCCCAGGTAGAGTCCGGCCCGGGGCATACTGAAATCCCCCGAGATCCAATGCCCGAATCGCTGAAGCCCCTGCATTCCGGCCTGACGCCCCACAGACTTCTCGTGGCCCGTCGGCCCCTGGTCCTTCCGACGGCTCCGATCTTTCGCAGACCGGCGCGCAGCCGGGGTTTCTCCTGCGGACTTGGTGATTTTTGGCTCCAGCGGCTGTTGGGCCCGCCTCAGCACATCCAGGATCGTGTCCTTCTGGCTCATATTTCCTCCCATGGACTAGTCGGTACTGCGACTACGCATAGGATCCGAGCACCTGACCGGTCGGGATGTGAAGAACCTCGGTACGAGAACCCACAACATCCGCGAAAAGCCGGGTCCCCTCGGATCCCTCTCCAGACATGCTGGAATCGCTCGTCGCACTGTCCCGGTGATCCGGCCGCCCGCCTTCCTACCAGGATTCTTGGATCCAGAGCCTCAGGCCCGGGATCCCAGGGCATCGCCTTCCTCCGCATGCAGCGGGAATCGGGCCAATGCCATCGCGCAGGATCCTAACCCGGATCGGATGTTCGGGAAATGGAAAAGCCCTTTCTGACCTCAGGAGGTTGCGTTCCCGCGTCATTCAGGGATTTTCTGGAGCTGTGCTTTCATCCTCTCCTTCATACGTGCATCCAGGATGAGGCTCTTCTTGACTCCTTCCAGGTACAGTTCCAGGAGTTCCCGCGCCTCCGCATTGCGCTTTTGACGAATCCAGGTCAAGGAGAGGTAGAAGACCATCCGCGACGGGTCGAGTTCCTGCCTCTCCGCCTCATGGAGGGCCCGGCGGAATTGCTCCTCGGCCTGTTTCAGGCTCTTGCCATCTGCTTCGGCGCTGACGAACCAGGCGATGCCCAGGTTGAAGCGTGCCCCTACATCCTCTGGCAGGATCTCCAGGGCAGACCGATAGAGGCGGATCGCCTCCGCGAGTTCCTCCGCCTTGAGGGCCCTGGCCGCCGCCTTGGCGCGCCGCTCGAAGTGCTGCCGCAGCAAATCCAGGATGAACTTCTCGTCACCCTTCATGCTGGGAGGTGTATTGGCAAGCAACTCCCGGAAGGTCGCCAAGGCCTCATCCTCCCTCTTGGCCAGCAAGAAGGCATATCCCACAGCCTTGAGAAGGGTCAGGTAGTCCCGAGTGATCTGTGGATCGCCACGCGAAGCCTCGTGAGCCTTGCGCACGAGCTTCAGGGCAGCCGACCTGTCCTTGCGACCCCAAAGGACCCGGCCTTGCAACCAGAGGACTGCCGGCAGACCTGGAGCGAGGGCCTGGATCTCGTCGACCAAGGCGGCATAGTCCTCGACCTGGGCCTTGTCGACCATGCCGCGCACGCGTCCGATCAGTGCAATAGCCAAGGCCCGATCCAGATCGGGACCCGGCCGGATCTTGCGGGCATCCCTCAAGCAGGCCTCCGCCTCCTCGTATCGCGCGAGACTGGCGTACACCGGCGCCAGGAGCAGACGCAATCGAACCGAGATGGGTACGAGCTTCAACCCGCGGGTGAGTTCGATGACCGCCCCCGCAGGCTTGCCTGCTTCCAGATAGGGGCGCGCCGCCAGCAGGTACAGAGCCTCGGCGAGATAGACGGGGAGGATGGTCTGGGCATCCACGTACCGCTTGAGCGCTTCGACCTCCCGGATCGCCTCCAGGTTCTTGCCCTTCGCCAGGAGCAACCGGGCCCCGACCAGCGATGTCCAGGAACCCACCTGGCTGCTGTAGCGGATCTTCTCGTAGCGCCGGTTGGCTTCCGCCAGACGCTTCTTGCGATCCCCGCCCTTGTCCTCCTCCAGCAACATCTGGATCTGGAGCGCCACGAGCTCGGGCTGATCGGGATAGAGTTCGAAGCCTTCTTCGAGGCTTTCGCTTGCCTCATCCCATTGTTCAGCCGAAAGGAACGCAGAGATCAGCTCGATGCGAATCGAGATCCTCTGTGGAAGCTTTGCGGAGGCGAGCTCATCGATCTCCGTGAGAGCCTTGCGACCCCAGGACAGACTGGAAGTAATCCTGCCAATCCGGTGCGACGCACGAAAGAGCGTCAGGGCAGCCTCGAATCGGTGTTCTGGTAGTTCCGCGACCTCATACGCGCGAGCGAGGAGGTCCAGGCCTTTCTGTAGACCCTCCTCCCGACCCTCATCCAGATACTGCGCCTCATCGAATCGGACCAAGGCCAACATGATCAGGCCCACGGCATCGTCGGGATACACCGAGAGGTTGGCCTGCCAGAGAGCCTTGGAATCATGGAAGGCCCGCGAGCGGTCATGGCTCAGAGCCCCCAAGGTGCCCACCAGGACGACCGAGGCGGACAAGGCAACCAGGAGACGACGACCTGCGGGGATACTGGCGAAGATACCCGCGAGCACGAGCGCAAGGCCCATGGAGGCGAGATAGAGATAGCGATCGGCAGCGCCGTTGGTCGTTCCGGGAATCCAGTTGTTGTAGGGAAGCAGCGCCAGGAAGAAGAAGAGGATGCCCAAACCCGTCAACGGGAGGCGCCATCGTCCGCGATACACGAGAACCACGCCCACCGAAACCAACAGGCCCAGCCACAGAGCACTCATCCATGGGGCCTCGGAGAAAACACTCCGCACGGAGAGCGGATGGTGGACCGCCAGTTGACCGGGCCAGACCAGCGTACCGACATAGTGCAGGAAGGTCCCCGGAACAGCTGCCAGTTCACCCGGCAACGCAGTCACACCGGAACTGGAGGCGAGCACGTACTGATGGAGGGCCACCAGGAGACAGAGCAGGGACAATCCTCCGAAGAGCACCCTGAATCGTCTCTCACCCTGACCCTCCAGGAAGGGCGGGCGCCACAGAAGGAAGGCCAGCAAGGGCAGGACCAGGGCACTCCCCTTGCTCAGACAAGCCAGCAGAGCGAAGAGCCAGACGGGCCAGAGAGCCAGCCCCTCACGTAGGGCCATCCGTCCACGCCAGAGGGTCAGGAGTGCGAAGATGGCTGCCAGCAGGTCCTTTCGGCTGGAGATCCAGGTCACGACCTCTGCCAGCGCAGGATGCACCAGGAAGGGAAGCGTGGCGGCCGTGGCCAGGGGCAGGGTGATCCCCAGATCCAGGAGGAGCAGGATCAGCAGGAATCCCACCAAGGCATGCAGCAGGAGGTTGTGGAGGTGATAGGGCAGAGGGCCCGTGCCGATCTGCTCACGCCCCCGGTACTCGACCTTGTGCTGCCAGAGCTTCCAGTCCAGATAGAAGCTCAGGGACGTCACAGGATAGTAGACGTCGGCGATCTTGCGCCTGGGATCGAGGATCAGCGAAAGGCTCGTGAGGACATCGTCCTGGAATGCAGGCAGGGTTTCTCCGCCTGGCTGAACCGTCTCGGAGAGGGGTTGCAAGGCCGTCCGGTCGTCATCGAAGTTCAGGAACTCCCCCCTGACCCCAGGCAGATAGGCCAAGGCCGACAGGACCAGACAAAGGCCGAAAATCAGCACCAGGACCCTGGCCCTCGGACGCGTCTTCTCTCCTTCCAGGGTCTTCTCACCGAAATTCATCGGGAAGATCATGCCACAAGCAGGGAGAAGGGCCAGGACTGGCTGTCGGGGACCTGGCCCGGCAAGATGTGACCATGGACGACGCAGAGATGGCAAAAACTCGTGGATGGGATCCGCGAAGCGGCTTGGAAGCCTGGACGCGGGTTCTGGGCGCGGACTTCATGGTGCCCGTTCCAGAGAGCGCGGCGGAGACCGCCGCAGCCTCCTGCCCCACACCACGCCCCACGACGGCCCCCACGCGCTCCCCCTCCTTGGAGGAGATCGAGGCCCAAGTGGCCACCTGCACTGCCTGCGCCCTCCACAAGGGCCGCCAACACACGGTTTTCGCGGATGGCAGCTCCACAGCAAGGGTCTTCTTCGTGGGAGAGGGTCCCGGTGCCGACGAGGACAGGACTGGGATCCCTTTCGTCGGCAAAGCCGGGCAGCTGCTGACACGGATGATCGCGGGAGCCATGGGAATGGCCCGCAAGGAGGTCTACATCGCCAACGTCGTCAAGTGCAGACCGCCTGGGAACCGAAACCCGAGCCCCGAGGAACAGGGACGATGCGGTCCCTTCCTGAAGGCCCAGATCGATGCCGTGGATCCCGATATCCTGATCTGTCTGGGGGCGGTCGCCGCACGCCATCTACTGGAGACCGAACTCGGAGCGGGACGCCTGAGAGGTCGGGTCCACGAGTATCTTGGCAGGCCCGTCGTGGTCACCTGGCACCCTGCGTATCTCCTCCGCAACCCGAGTGCCAAGAGGGAGACCTGGGAGGACATCAAATTGGCTCTGCGAACGCTGGGGCTCCCCGAGGATCCTCCCCCCCTGCGGGAAAGCTGACTCAGCCCGAAGAGCTTTCCCTTTCACATGTTGACGGAATTGGGAAGGTCGGCTACCGTCCCTCCCCTTGCAGCCGCGATCAGCGGGGAGTCCCTGTCTCCCTGGTCACGTCCGCAAGACCGAGGATCTCGCAACTTGTCCCTGCCCCGGGCCCGCTAGGAATCTCGGTTCTGCCCCAGAAAACGCCGACCACGACAAGCTCCTGACAAGAACTCCTGACTGGTGATCCTGACTGGTGATCCTGACTCGGGATTCTTGGGGAGAGCCGCAACGTGTGCGGTGAAGCCCCAGGGATTCGAACCCCACCGCGAAGTATGAACCAGTCATCTCGCCTGCTTCGGGACGTCCTCTCTCCCCGCCTTTCCTCTCCCTCTCACGAGGGACGTTACGCGAGTGGTTTCCACATGAAGAAGAGTCGTTTTGCTCTCCTCTCCTTGGCACTGGCCTTCGGGCTGTCCAATGGCATCTTCGTTTCCTGCTCCGGTACTTCGGAAGCGACCGACAAGCAAGACCCGCTTGCTGCACAAGAACCCTCTCGACTCGAAGATGGGAAGGCACAGGAGGCCTCCTACCCCCGAGAGTCCAATGATCGGGAGACCTATGATCGGGAGACCTATGATCGGGAGACTGGCAGCGCCGTCGTGCAGGGGGATGGGGCCAAGACAGGCCAGAACCCCGAGCCCGCACCGGATCCCCAGGACGAGTTGATCCGCCAGAAGACCCAGCTCCTGATCCAGGAGACCCTCAAGAAGGCCAATCGTGCTGCGGATCTCAAGCTCTGGGAGGACGTAATCAAGGCCTGCACCGACGTGCGCCGCCTGGACAACAACAACGAACAGGCTGTGGCCCTTCTCCGGAGAGCCAACGCGGCCATCGGAGATCGGACGGAGAGCCTCGGCGAGTACAGTCGCCGCCATGACTGGGAGATGGAGATCGAGAAGCAGCGCGATCTCGAACGCGCCATGGGCTTTAAGCGCGATGGCAAGTTCGCAAGCGAACAGAAGGAATACGACAAGGCCATCCAGGCCTACGAGCAGTCCCTGCTCACACTCAAATACTCCCCGTGGTTCCGCCCAGGCAGTGAGACCGAGCGGGAACTCAAGGCCCTGCTGGCCCAGGCGGTCGCCGACAAGAAGGCCTATCAAAAGCATCTGGAATCGATCGAAGCCGACGAGGCACGCAAGACCATCCTGTCACAGGAGCGACAGGCGGACATCCGCCGTCAGGCTCGCGTGCAGAGCCTGTTCGAGCAGGCCAACCTCGCTTTCCAAAGCAAGTTCTATGGTCGCTCGGTCGAGCTTCTGGACGAGGCGATCAACCTCGACCCGCTCAACGAAGAAGCCAAGGCTCTCCATGAGTTGGCCATGCGGGCTGTCCACGATCAGAGGATGGACAGGATCCAGCTGGAATGGAATCACCAGTGGGCGCGGACCTTCCAGCAGATGGAAACCGCAGACGTCATGCAGACGGACACCATCAAGTGGAACATCAAGCACTGGCGGGACGACGTCATCAACCGCAAGCCGCTCGAGTTCAGCCATGGCAAAGGTCGTGGCGAGGATGACTCAGCCAACATCGCCGTCCTCAAGGTCCTCGAGGAGACCAAGGTCGATCACGATTTCGCCGAAACTTCGATCGAGGAGTGGGTCGACTTCTACAAGAGTGCGACCAACCTGACATTCCTGATCAGTGGCAAGGTGGCCGAGCTGGATGAGGAAGAGACGACGCTGACCGGCTTCAATATCGGGCGCAAGTCGATTCGCGCAGCCCTGGGCACCATCGCCGAGATCACCCCCCTTCGCTGGCGGATCAAGAACGGTGTCGTCTGGATCCAGACCAAGGATGAGAGTTCGGGAGACTTGATCCCCCACATCTACGATGTGCGTGAGATCGTCAACCCCCTCTCCAACTACCCAGGCCGGGATATCCAGCAGCGCATCGGTGACGGTGATGACGGCGGCGGAGACGAAGAAGAGCCGACCCCGATCGTCGTGGACATCGGTAAGCTCCAAGAGCTGATCAAGGCCAACATCGATCCCGATAGCTGGGAGCGCGATGGGGTGGACATCATGGAGGCCGGCGGAAGCAGCCTGATCGTGACCCAGACGGCAGAGGTCCAGGCCAAGGTCGGATCCCTGCTCCATGACCTGCGCAAGGCATCGGGGGTCCATGTCGATATCCAGGCGCGCTTCCTGACCGTCGAGGACAACTTCCTCGAGGAGATCGGCGTTGACTTCCGTGGACTGGGCGATCAAAGCTCGTCCGGCATCCCAGGCAAGGGACTCGGGGGTCGCGAAGGGTTCGCGTTCAACGACTACGGTCAGAACCCTGACGACAGCAACATCGGTCGGGACTTTACACCTGGCATCTTCTACGACGATGGCGGCGATGGAGACTTCCTTGCCCGCACCGAGAACATCTTCGACCGCTCTCTGGGTGGAGACCGGATCAACAATGCCGGTGGACTGAGCCTGCAGTGGACCTTCCTGGATGACACCCAGGTCGAGACCGTGCTGCGCGCAGTCTCCAAGCAGGAGAGAGCACTCCAGTTGTCGGCTCCCCGGATCCTCGTGCACAACACAGCACGTGCCAACCTGATGGTCACCAACCAGTTCAGCTACATCCGCGACTTCAACGTCGAGATCGCCCAGGCAGCTGCCGTGGCCGACCCCGTCGTCGACATCATCCGGGATGGCGTCATCCTGGATGTCCGTCCCGTGGTGTCCGCCGATCGTCGCTTCATCTTGATGGAGCTGCGTCCGACCCTGGCCAAGCTCAAGCTTCCGATCCCGACCTTCACGACCACCCTGGGTGTTGGGCAGCAGGTGTCGATTCAGTTGCCTGAGCTCCTGCTCAACAAGGTCCGGACCACCGTGACCCTCCCCGACGGCGGCACGCTGCTCCTCGGCGGAATGAAGGCCAGTGAGAAGCAGTTCCTTGAGAGCGGGATCCCCTTCCTCAAGGACCTTCCCCTCCTGAGCTTCCTCTTCAGCAAGAAGGGCACCTCCAAGTCCCACCTGAAGACGCTGATCCTGATGCAGGCCCGGGTCGTGATCCCACAGGAGACCGAGCCCGTTCCCTACGAGTCCCGGTAATCTCACCGAACGGCCCCCCGGCTGCACAGCTCGTACCCTGCCGGCGAGCGCACCCCTCCAAGGGTGTGCTCGCGGCACGTACCGGACCCCCATCGAGACTGGTCGACACCCATTTGTGCCACCCCCTGCTTGGAACCTACTGAACCTCCGCTAAGATCTTCCGTTCAGTTTCCCGCGCGTGGGCAGTCCCCCTTCACATCGCGCGGTTCGGCGGAGACTCCCTTTGAGAGAACTCGCGATGAAGATGGCTTCTTTGCCCCTTGTCCTGGCCCTCCTAGTGGGTCTTTCCTCCTCCTCGACGCTTGCAGCACAAGACCTTGCAGCACAGAACAGTGAAGCGCTGAGAGAAATCAAGTTCATCAAAGGCCTCGCCAAGGACTGGGGTTTCGTCCAGTTGGCCAGCGATCTGCTGGAAGATCTGCGGAAGACCGAGCAGAGCGACGCCGCCATGCTACGCCTCCTGGCTCAGGTGGACGCGGAGGTCTCCTTCCAGGGGTCCAAGCGCATCCGAGACCTGGACAAGCGAGAGGCTGAGCTCAAGAAGGCTCTGGAGAAGTTCGAGAACTACCTCTCGCAGTACGGACGAGACGAAGCTTCCGTCGAAGTGCTCAAGACCGTCGCAGAGGTCTGTGAATACTACGGCAACTTCATCCACCAGAAGCTGGGGATCACCAAGGATCCTGACAAGCGGAAAGAGGACGAAGGCCAGGCCCTGGAGGTCTTCATCAAAGGTGTGAAGGCAGCCAACGAGGCTTGGGACATCTACGAGAGGATCGAGTCCCGTGGCAACATCCAGGCCAAAGTTGGCAAGGCCCTCTCGGGGATGCGCAAGGCTGCCTTGATGATCCTCTGGGCCAGGACGATCGAGCGCGATCGCAAGATCAAAGCCGATGAGGTCCTCCTCTTCCTGGAGGACATGATTCTCGAGTTCGGTGAGGAGACGGCGGTCGGAGTCAACTGTCTCCTCTACATGGGTGAGGCCAGTGATGTCCAGGGTCACACCGATGATGCGATCAGCTACCTCAAGGACACAATCGTCGTCGTGACCGAGCGACTCAAGGACGAGGACGCTCCTGTATCTGCCAGCACGGCCGGGATCATGTGGCAGATCCTCGAGTCCGGATACCAGAAGCTCACCAACATCCGTCTCCGGCAAGGCAACATCGAAGGTGTCATCAAGGCCGTCAACAAGTACAAGAGCGACAGGGCAAAGCTGGATGCCCCCATCGGCCGGCGCTTCGGGGACCTGGTACTGCTGAATGGCGCACAGGCTGAGTACGAGAGCGGCGAACCGGGCAGCAAGGAGCGCGTCATTGAGGCCTGCAAGCAGGTAGCAAGGAGACACCCTGGAGACCCCACAGGACTCAGGGCCCGAGGGTTGCTCAACGAAATCCTCGCAGGCTCCAGTGCCAATGTCGGTGCGGACGCGTTGTTCGAGGCAGCCAATGGAGACTTCCAGGAAGAGAAGTACCAGAACGCCATTCGAGGTTTCAAGCGTGTCCTCCGTAATCTGAAGAACAAGGAGGATGAGGCGAGATTCGGCCTCATTGCCTACGCTCGCATGGGTGTGGCCTTCATCAAGATGGAGCGCTATCTCGAGGCCTACTACGCGTTCTATGCGGGGCTCAAGCAGTACGGACGTGTCTCCGATACCAAGACCCGCAATCTCGCCATCCGCAATCTCAAGCTGGCGGCCAAGCGCAAGAAGAGCCTCACCAAGGATCCCTTCTTCGACAGCTTGAAGGATCAAGCCGAGGACATGGTCAGCGAGTTCGGAACCGAGAAGGACAAGAACAAGATCAGCTGGGACCGCGCCGATGACTATCGGACCGCCAAGAAATATGATCTTGCCATCGAGAACTACCGAAAGATCGAGAAGTCCTTTCCATTCTACGAGCTGGCGCGGGTGCGCATCGCCATCTGTGAGATCGGCAAGGGCGACGAAGAAGCTGCAAAGCGTGCCTTCAGTGATTACTACAAGTTCACAGAGGATCCGCTCAACGATCCCACGACATCGGAAGCCGCGCAGGCACGGGCCTCGGCCATGGCCGAAGCCAAGTTCTTCGAGGGAGAGATCGTTGCCAACAAGGCCTTTGGTCGTAATGGGAACAAGAAGGATCAGAGCCTCCTGCCAGCCGTCGTCACCGCCTACAGGGGTTTCCGTGACAACCACCCCTCAGCCGGAGACAGCCTCAAGATCAAGGCGGCCAGCGACCTCATCCGTGCCTTGGTGGAACTC
>JAJRTL010000274.1 GCA_024278315.1 Planctomycetota bacterium
ATGTCACTGTGGATCATGTCGGCGATGCGCTGGTCGTTGGTGTAGGCGTGCACGGTCGTCACGAGTCCCTTGACGATGCCAAAGTTGTCGTGGATGACCTTGGCCATCGGCGCCAGGCAGTTGGTCGTGCAGGAGGCGTTGCTGATGATCTTGTCGCCCGCCTGCAGGTCGGCGTCGTTGACGCCAAGGACGACCATGCGGTCGATCTCGCCCTTGGGCGGCACGGTCAGCAGGACCTTGGGGGCTCCGGCGTCGAGGTGCTTGGCGCAGGCTTCGCGCGTGGCGAAGATGCCCGTGGACTCGACCACGAAGTCGACTCCCAGGTCTCCCCAGGGCAGCTGCGCCGGGTCGCGCTCGGCCAGGATCTTGACACTCCGGCCAGCGACCTTCATGCCGCCTTCCTCGACCTCGACGATCTTGCCGAAGCGTCCGTGGACGGTGTCGTATTTGAGCAGATGCGCCAGTGAGGCCGCAGGTGCCAGGTCGTTGATCGCCACGACTTCGAAGTCGTTCTGGTCTTCTTCCATGATCCGGAAGACCATGCGTCCAATGCGTCCGAAGCCGTTGATTCCGATCTTGATGGCCATTCGTCGAGCCCCTTTCAGGTAAGTTCGCAGTATTGTGTCACGGGAAATGAAGGCGAAAGAGGATACCCAGGCAGAGGGCCAGACTCCAGAGTCGCAAAGGAACGCATTCCGGAAGGGAACTGCGCCCCGCTTGCGCGAATCCCAGCTGTTCCAGGGCTTCGTGCGGATCCTCGAGAGGGACCTCGGAGCCCTCTCCACATCCAAGGTGAGGGATCCCTGGCTGGTGGGATTCTCCCATGGTGCCGACTCGAGCGCGCTCCTCCTGCTCCTCCACGAGTTCGTCCGCTCCTCTGCTGCCCCAAAGGCAAAGCCGACCCTCCTGCCGATCCACATCGACCACGGCCTTCGATCCGGTTCGGCGCGCGAGGCCCTGCAGGCCCAGGCCTTCTGCGAACGCCTGGGCTTGCCCTGCGAAGTCCATCGTCTCGAGCCCGCTCCCGGATCCGGTGAGAGCTGGGCCAGGGAAGCGCGCTACCAGATCTTCTCGAAGCGCGCCCGTGACCTGAATGCCTCCCTCCTCTTCCTGGCGCACCACCTCGATGACGACCTGGAGACGCTGCTCTTCCGGCTGATGCGCGGCACGGGCCCCCTGGGGCTGGCCGGGATTCCCGCGCAGCGGCCCTTGGCCCCCTCCACGGATCTCCCGACGAGGATCTACCGCCCCCTGCTCGATCTCCCCAAGCGTGAGCTGGTGGACAGCCTGCTGCAGCAGCGACGGACCTGGATCGAGGACCCCAGCAATGCCGAGATCGGTCACTCACCACGCAACCGCATCCGTCATGGACTCCTCGCCGACATCCGATCCCATCCTCGGGCCTGGAAGGCCCTGAACGCCCTCAAGCAAGAGGCTCTGGCCTTCTCCAACCACATCCACGAAGAACTCCAAGACCTCCCCCTGGGCCCAGCCCTGACCGCCAGGCCTGTGCTCCCCTTGACGCGACTCCAGGCCCTCTCGCCTTGGGCCTTCGAACGCTATCTCTCGCTCGCTCTCGAGAGCCTGGGACAGGCCCGGCCGTCCCGCGCCCTGCTGCGGCAGGCGCGCCACCTCCTGGAAGCGCGACTGCCCTCGGGCAAGTGTGTGGAAGCCCGGGGTCACTGGCGTCTCGAACGAAGGAAGAAGGAGCTTCACCTGCGTCTCCTTGCACCATAGCCTGGGTCGCCCCATCGTCCCCCAACCGCCACCATCGCGCCTGACCCTGCTCGAATGAGTTCCCGGCATCAGAGACTCCGGAAGAACCTGGAAACCATCCAGGCAGAGATCCAGAAAAGCTTCGAAGCTGCCGGACGCGCAGGCCCGCTCCCTCGCCTGCTGGCTGTGAGCAAATACGCCACCGGCTCGGAGACCCTGGCTCTGGCCGAGACGATGGAGGAGCTCGGCATGGAGCTTCTGCTCGGCGAAAACCGGGTGCAGTCCCTCGCCAGTAAGCAGGCGGATCTCCTGACCAGCGGACTCCCGATCCAATGGGAGCTCATCGGCACCCTCCAGCGCAACAAGGCCGCACAGGCCATCGCCACGATGAGCCGCATCCAGTCCCTGGACCGCCTCGCGATCCTGGATCGCCTGGAGACGCTGGCGGCCGAGCGCGACCAGATCATCCCCTGCCTGATCCAGGTCCACTTGAGCGAAGAGGCTAGCAAGCAGGGCTTCCCGCCCAACGAGGTCGAGTCGGCGCTGGAAAAAGCCGCGCAGTGCCCCCACCTGGAACTCCAGGGGTTCATGTGCATGGCCGTGCGCGGCACCGACCACGAATCGGCCCGCCCGCTCTTCGCTCGCCTGCGCGCAATCAGGGACCGCCTGGCCCCCAATCTGAACGAACTGTCCATGGGCATGAGTCAGGACTTCAAAGGTGCTATCCTGGAGGGCTCGACCCTGGTCCGGATTGGAAGTGCCCTCTTCGCTGGAGCTGGATCCGAGGAATCCTAGACGATGGCCAGACTTCTCACGACCGGGGGCGACCCGCTCCCTCTCGATCCCAAGACTCCCACCACGATCGGCAGCGGTTCTGCGGCGAGCCTGCGACTCACCGACCCCGAGGTGGCAGAGCTCCATTGCGTGCTCCGCTCCCTGCAGGATGGAGGCTTCGGCCTCAAGGACCTGGGCAGCCCCGCCGGCACGCGCGTCAATGGCCGCAACATCCGTGCGATCCGACTGGGCCATGGCGATCGGATCCAGATCGGCTCGCAGGAAATCGTCTTCGAAGACCCGGAGTCCGCCGCCAGAGCGAAACCCGCTGCCAAGACCAAACCCGCCGCCCCAGCAAAGCCTTCGGCCCAGGCAAAGCCTGCCGCCCCAGCGAAGCCTGCACCCAGAAACGGTAAGGGCGACAAGGACCCCTGGCTCACCGGCACGACCCAGATCGCGGGCTATGAGGTCCACTCCCTTCTCGGCAGCGGCGGCATGGGCCGCGTCTATGAGGCGACCCAACTCTCCCTGCACCGCAAGGTGGCATTCAAGGTCCTCAATCCCAAACTCGCCGAAGATCCCAAGTTCGTGGAGAGCTTCCTCCTGGAGGCGCGCGCTTCGGCACGATTCAACCATCCCAACGTCGTCCAGGTCTTCGATGTCGACGACGTAGAAGGGCGCCCCTTCTACTCGATGGAGCTTCTCCAGGAGAGTCTTGAGGAGAGGCTCAAACGGGAGGGCAGCCTGCCTGTGGAAGAGGCCATTCGGGTCGTTCGCGATGCGGCCGAAGGACTGGCCTATGCCGAACAGCTCGGTCTGGTGCATCGGGATGTCAAACCCGACAACCTCATGACCGACAAGGAAGGGCGCACCAAGCTCTGCGATCTGGGACTGGCATCCAGCCATGAACAATCCCATCAGGGCAAGGCTGCTGGCACACCCCACTTCATGTCGCCCGAGCAGATCCGCAAGGAGCCACTGGATCAACGCAGCGATCTGTATTCGCTCGGTTGTACGTTCTGGCGCCTCTTGACCGGCAAGACCGTCTTCTCGGGAAAGACGGTCCGCGAGATCCTCAAGGCCCAGTTGGAGACACCGGCGCCCAAGCTGCGCGAAGTCCAACCGGAGGCCAGTGAAGCCTTGGAAGCCATCCTCGTCCGGTTGCTGGCCAAGGATCCCGACGAACGCTACGCCCACGCGAGCGAACTCGCGGCAGATCTCCAGGTCCTCGCCGATGGCCAGCAGAAGAGCCATCGGGCGCTGGCCTTCGCGCTG
>JAJRTL010000275.1 GCA_024278315.1 Planctomycetota bacterium
GAGCAGCGGTCTGGTTCTGGAACCTTCAGGCTACTGGGAGATGTGGGGAGTCGTCGAGGTCCGATCCGACCTGGTGGCGGGTGGGGGCATGGTCCGGAGGCTGGCCATGGCAAGGATGAGCGCTCTGCGGTTCTCTTCGAAGAAACTACCCTTGGGGCCCGGCTTTCGGGGCAGCTCCAGGGTCAGAATGGGGATTTGCTGATCGATGCCGACCCAGGATCCCAGACTGCCCGGGGTCGAATACCCCACGGTGGCCTCGGGGCGATAACCGTTCAGGCGGGCCATCGCGCGGGCGAGGCCCTCGGCCGGCCCATCCCAGTTGACGCTCCTGCGGGGTTGATGGACCGTGATGACCAGGGCGGGCTTGTAGGTTTCGAGCAGCTTGGCGAGGTAGCGGCTCTCTGGCTCAGACAGGGGTGCCTGACCCCGTCGAGCCGAGGCCTGGAAGTTCTTGGAGGGGAAGTTGCGGTTCAGATCGATTCCTCGGGCATTTAGGCGCGTGCCCGCTTCGAGTCCGTCGGGATTGAGCGGTGAGCAGATCACCAAACGAAGACCGCGCGTTTCGATGGGGTGGGCTCGCAGCCAGGTTTCGAAATCACGCACCAGCTCATGCGAGCCCGGTTCGTCCCCATGGATGGCGCCGAGCAGGAGAAGGCAGGGTCCAGAGTCGCCGAGGATTCTCACGCGCAAGGGCTTGCCCTGGACGGATCGGGCTTCGATGGGAGTTCTTGCGGAGTGGGGCTGCGCATCGGGTCCTTGACCGGAGCGTGGACCCTGCGCGGGGCCTGGCTCTCCGTCTGGCACGAGGTCCACGAAGTCCCGCTCTCCGCTGCTCTCCGGCACGGAACAGCCAGCCAGGCAGAGGAGCAAGCTGAGCGCGGCGAACCAGGGGCGTCTGGGCTCCCGTTGCTTCGGCCACAGGGATTCTCGAACGAGTCGCTGATCGGCGGGTTGCTGGCAGGTCGGGCGACGAAGAAACGTGAAAAGCTGCATACGGATATCGGAGACGGGAGACCGCGGGGGCCGGAGGGTCGTCGAATCAAAGCAATGTCGAGCGAACCGTTCGGTTCGCGGTCCTGGACCGAAAGGCGCCGTCAGACGCATCGAGGTCATGAATCGTTCGGGTTATGCTGTCGCGTATGACCCTAGCACGAACTGCCTCCCCTGCCTTCCCTCTTGCACGTCGGACTCTCTGCACAGCCCTGGCGCCCGTCCTCCTTGCGACCGTTTTGGGGGCGCAGGATCTGGATCCACGGACCAATCTGGTCCTTGTACATTCCAACGACTTCCACGGACAGGTGCAGCCGCTCGAGGAAGGTCGGGGGGGGTATGCCGTATGGGCAAGCTTCGTCGCGGAGCAGCGGAGGCTTGCTCGCGACAGGGATGCGGGCTTCCTGCTGCTGGATGCGGGTGATTGGTTCCAGGGAACTCCCGAGGGAAACGAGAGCCGGGGTGCCCTCGTCGTGAAACTCATGAATCGGATCGGCGTGGACGGTGCCGCCCTGGGCAACCATGAGTTCGATTTCGGTTTCAAGAGGACCCGGGAGCTGTGCGCCCAAGCAGCCTTCCCGGTCCTGGCCGCCAATATCACCGATGGCAGATCACACCGGCCCGTTGCCTGGGCGAGACCCTATATCGTGCGCTGTGTGGCAGGGATGCGCATCGGCATCTTTGGGCTCATCACCAAGCGAACGCGCCTCGTGTCGACGGGACCCTTCGGTGGCCTCGCGTACGGCGACGAGATCGAGACCCTTGCGCGTTGGATGCCGAGGCTCCGAGCTGACTGCGATGCCATCGTGTTGCTGACACACTGTGGTCTGGCTGTCGACAAGGCCTTGGCCGAGCGGTTCCCCGAGGTGCAGCTCATCCTGGGGGGGCACAGCCATACGAGCCTCAAGAGGCCCGTCCAGGTGGGATCGACCTGGATCGTCCAGACCGGTGCACGGTCCAAGGAGATGGACCGGATCGAGCTCCTTGTCGACCCCCTTGGACGTCGCATCCGTCTCCTGAAGGGTGAGAACCTGCCGCTCCTGGCCTCGCGGTATCCCCCGGACCCCGCCGTCTTGGCCTGGCTGGCAGAGGAGACCTCGGATATCCGTGCGCGCTGGGATCGCCCGATCGGCCAGCTGGTCGGTGATTTCGGTTCCTTGCGCACCTACGGTTCCACTCCTGCGGGCAATCTGGTGGCAGATCTGATCCGAAAAGCGGGGCAGGCCCAGATCGGAGTCCAGAACAAGGGAGGGCTGCGCACACGGATGCGTACGGGGCCCCTGACGCTGCGCCTGAGCTACCAGCTTCTGCCCTTCAAGAACCACGTTGTCTCCATGGATCTGACCGGCGCGGAGCTTCGGGAGGTCCTGACCCAGGGAATCGTGAATGCCGACCGTCCCTTCGAGGTCAGTGGAATGCGCTACGAGGTACTGCGTGGCTCGGAGGGACCCCTGGTGGGTCGGATGTGGGATTCTGTGGGGCAGCCCATCGAGGTCAAGAGGGTGTATCGCGTAGCCACCAACTCCTTCATCGCGGCTGGTGGAGATGGAGCCACGAGCCTGAAGAAGGGGCGTAATCGTGTGCATCACAAGGCTTTGTTGCGCGAGCTCCTGATCAGGGCTGCCCGTGAGAGCTCTGAGATTCGTGCCTCGACGGAGCAGCGGATCGTCTTACCGAGGGAAGGCTCACCCGAATGACTCGTGAGATTGTCAGACGCATCGAGGTCATGAATCGTTCGGGTTGGCCTCGCCAGTCGCATATTTGTTCGCAACGATCTCACAAACCGTTCGTGCTGGCCTGACGTACAGGCTCTTGGGGCGAGTGCCGGGATTTTCTGCCGAGAATTGCCCTGCTCATCGGAACCCGGGCTGCAGCACTGCTTAGGACGTGCTTCCTCCTCTGATTGTCTCCCTTGTCTTTTGAATCCGATCCGAGACGTCGTCTCTTCCGAGTTTTTCTTGGCTCGGACCGTGACCCGGGCTTCTCCCCGAAGTAGGAGAGATGTCCTCTGCCTGAGTCGAGTCCTGGACTTCGTCTCACCTGCTATTTTTCCAATGGGTCGAGCGGATCTGCCCGACTGCTCGATATTGCTCACGTGGAGTGGCCACATGCCTAGAACCGGTGCCTTGTATATCTTTTCGCCCGACGAGGATGGTCTCGAGCAGCTCGAGACGCTCGCCAGCGGACTTCCTCTGCCCAAGGAGGTTCTGACGACCTTCGAGGAGCTGAAGGGTCAGCTCGAAGGTGGGCAGTGCGAATACATCCTCCTGGACGGCAGGAACGTGGGGCACAAGCTGCTCGAATGTCTTGGTGAGCCCGAGCCGCACAAGTTGCTAGGCATGTCCCTGGCGAAGCTCGAAAAGCGTCACATCCTCCGTGTGCTGTCCAGCACTCATGGCAACAAGACCCAGGCCGCGCGTATCCTCGGCATCGACACGAAAACGCTCTACAACAAGCTCAAGAGCTACCAGGTCAGCCTGAAGACCCGGCAACAGCGCCTCGCGTCCCCGACGACCTACTAACCCGGATGATTCATGAGATCGATGCATTGAGGTCATGAATCGTTCAGGCCAATAGGTCCATCCCCATCGTGCAGGCCCCATCGTGCAGGCCCCATCGTTCAGGCCAGGGAGCCCTTCGGTGTGGCTGGTTGCGGCATCTCGTCGAGATAGCGACGAGCCTCGCGTAGGACCCTGTCGGGCAGTAGCTCAGTCATGCAGACGTTCTGGGGGCAACGCACCTTCTTGCCTTGGCAGGGTGAGCAGGGGAGTTGCAGAGACAGGACGCGAGCCTTGTCATTCCAAGGGCCCGTGTAGGCTGCCGGAGAGGGACCGAAGAGGCAGAGTTCGGGTCGACCCAGTGCGGCTGCGATGTGCAGTGGCCCGGTATCTCCCGTGATGATCAGGTCGGACAGTTCGAAGAGGGCGCAGAACTGACGCAGGGGAAGTCGGCTGAGGTGCGTGGCCTCGGAGTCGCTCCGCCTGAGGATCTCCTGGACCCATCGCCCTTCGATGGTGTTTCCCGAACTGAGGAGCACGCGTGCGCCCAGCCGCTTCTCCAGTCCCTGGATCAGCTCGCTCCAGTGGGATTGGGGCCAGGTGCGTCTGCGCACGCCACGCCAAAACCACAAGCGCTTCGTCTCATCCGTCCCGGGATGCAGAAGGATGAGCGGACCCTCGCCTAGTGGAATCCGCTGCCTGGCCGCGTCGCGGTCCGTTTCAGCAAGGAAGAGGCGCATCGGGCCGGGCTTGCCCTGAAGATCCAGGGGGGCGATGCGATCGAAGCATTGCTGGACGACATGCAGGTCCTTACGGTCGTCTCCTCGCTCGCCCGGAGGAAACAGGTAGGGGATCTCCAGGCTCTCCGCCAGAGCCATGAGTTCTTTGCGAGGGCGCAAGGCCAGGAGCAGGTCGAAGCCCTCCTTCTGGAGTTCCTGTCGGATGGGCTTGCCCTTGCTGCCGAGCAGGTCGCGCTCGCGGCCAGCAAAGGTGTGGATCTTCGTGACGTAGGGTTCGTTCTCGAGAAAGGCCCGCGAGTAGTCGTTGGTCAGAAAGCTGATGGTGACCTCGGGGTAGCGCTCATGGAATGCGTGTAGCGCGGGCAACGTCATGAGCAGGTCCCCCAGGCGGGAAGCGCGTACGGCAAGAACCCGACGGATGGTCCCGCTCTCGAGGGCCTTCCGGATGGCGATGGGGTCGGTTGAGGTTGGCGGCGTCACAGGGGCAAGCCTACTCGCTCGTCAGCAGGCTTCCCAGGATGGGACACCAATCGAAATCGCAATGGCAAGGGACATAGGGGCCGTCTCCATCCTGTTTCTGCCTCCACGCTCTCCGAGGGGTAGTCTTGACTTGGACGCGGCAAGTGCTCGTCCGGCCCTCCCAATCGCAGCAGTGATCAGGTATCCCCTATGGATCTTCACGCAGAGCAGCGCACCGACCGTCTCCTCTCCGAACTGAGCGCACGCTACGACCTGAAAGCCAGCTTCCTGAAGAAGCTCAGACCTCTTGCGCACAGTGTCCTCCACGAGCCCTTCGACGCCGCGCGCCGGGTGATGATGATGGAGAAACTTGCCGAGGCCTGTGAGCGGGATCAGATCCTGCGCAACGAATCGGCGCGCGCCCAGGCGGCCGCTCAGGACTTCGTCGCGCGACTCAAGAATCTGCTCTGCGTGCTGGGCGAGAAGCAGCGCCGATTCGAAGGACGATAGAGATCTGTAGGGAGTAGGATTCTGCCGGTAGGATTCTGCCCTGACTCGGCTGTTTCATGAGATCGCCGCGACGCATCGGGATCATGAATCGTTCAGGCCAACCTCTCTCCTTCGAACTCTATGACGGATCCAACATCCTCCTCACGTGAGAAAGGCCTCTTTGCGGCGGTCTTCCTGATCTCGGTTGCCGCCCTGGCCCTGCAGGTCCTGCAGATGCGCATTTTCGCCTTTGCGCTCTGGCAGCATCTGGCCTTCCTCGTGATCTCCATCGCCATCCTGGGCTTTGGCGCCTCAGGCTCCTTCCTGAGTCTGTTCGGATTCCTGCGCAACCGCCGCGGCGGCAACTCGGCGGCCGTGGCCGGGATCCTGTTTGCGATCACGGCATTCGCCGGCCCTCTGTTGCTGACGCACCATGCCGAGCTGCTCTTCGGCGAGGGCAAGGTGGCGGTCGATTTCTTCAAGGACTTCGACAAGGGACGGGTGGCTCTGTACCTCCTCGTCTTCATGCTGCCCTACTTCTTTGCGGGCTACGTGATTTCGCTGGCGCTGATCAAGGAGAAGGAGCGCGTCTCCACGCTCTACTTCGTCAATCTCCTGGGCTCCGGCCTGGGCTGCTTCGTGCTGTTCGCGACCTTCGAGCCTTTGGGTGCCGAGGGTTCGCTGTTGGTGACCGTGGCCATGGGCGCCGTCATCGGTGCCTTTGCCGCCGAGAGCAAGGGGCTTCGCGTTGTCTCGGGCATCGTTGCCGTCCTCCTTCTCACGGGTCTGCCTTTCGCGGAGAAGATCTTCCCCTTCGATGTGGCCGACTCCAAGTTCATCGCCTCCTACACCAAGGACTACTCGAACCGGATCCAGGACCCTGCCCAGACTCCGGGGCTCACGGATCGTTCACCCATCGCCATCAGCAAGAGCGCTTGGACGCCGTTGGGACGGTTGCAGTATCTGACGGACACGCGTTTCAAGAAATTTGGACTGCACCAGGGCATCCTCTTTCAGGATGGGGATGCGCCCGGGATCATGCCGGCCAAGGACGATCCGGCCTCGGTCAAGGATCTGCACGCGATCGGCTACGAGATCGAACCCAAGCCCAAGGTCCTGGTGATCGGGATCGGCGGAGGTCTGGACCTGCGCTACGCGGTGGACCTCGAGGCCAAAGACATCACGGGCGTCGAGATCAATCCGCGTACGCTGAAGTTCTTCGAGGGCGAGTTCAAGGACTGGCATGGACTTCTGGAGCGCAGGCAGGACATGAAGCTCATCGCGGCCGAAGGGCGGACCTTCATCCGTCGCACCAGGCAGAAGTACGACCTGATCCAGATGTCGGGCGTGGATACCTACACGGCGCTCAGCTCCGGTGCCTATGTTCTCTCCGAGAGCTACCTCTA
>JAJRTL010000276.1 GCA_024278315.1 Planctomycetota bacterium
GCGAGGCGCAGCCTGGCGGCTGGCAGTATCACCTCGGCGATGCACTCAGAAGCGTTCGACAACTGGCCGATGCTGGCGCCGCGATCACGCTAGCGAGGAGCTATGAGCCGTTTGGAGACCCACTTACAAGCTCTGGTTCGGCTGCAACGATGATGCAGTTCACAGGTGAACAGCGGGACGCAACAGGACTGACCTACTTGCGGGCCAGGTATTACAGGGGAATGACTGGCCGCTTTGTGAGCCGTGACCCGTGGAGGGGAGACCCCAACCACCCGATGAGCTACAGCCCGTGGCTGTACGTGTCGGCCAACCCGGTGAACGCCACTGACCCGTCAGGGCTCTACCCGCCCTCGCCACAAGACCACCGCAACCTCACCGATTGGCTCGTCCGCGAAATGCGCGCGAACGCGACAAGCCCACGGGTACTCCAGATTGCGGAGTTCAATCAGATCGCGGAGGATTTGCTGGAAGAGAGATACGCGCAATCCCTCGCTCTGTTGTTCAAGGGTTTCGCGTACGTCGACTTCTACTCCTTAGTGGCGGATGGCTCGAGATGGGACTTCAAGGACCGGATCAAGCGCGAATTCCGAGGAGAGACTATTGCACTCTGCCATAGAGATGGGTGTGAGTGGTTCGAGTATTCGGTTCCAGGTAATATTCATTATGGGTATGTTGGCAGAGTGGCCGGATTCAGTGAGTTCGAGCTCCATGCGGGCGCCTCCTGGGCAGAGGTGAGGGATCCGGACAAGCGAATGCTTCTGAGGAGCCTCGTGCCGCTCCTGCACGATAGGAGCATCGACATAGATTGCCTGCTCGCCCGAATCGAAGTGCTGGAGGTCCATATGACCTTTGGATGGTGGAAAACCGGATTCGATGATCCGGCTGATTTTGCAGCGGTCAATCTGGGAGTTGACCTGTTTGACGTCATGCCCTACCCCTCCAATCTGGGCTCCTTCCCGACGTTCTTAAAGGTCTTCTCTCCGCGTTTAGCCCACCAGGCTGAACCACTTGAGGCCTACAACAATCCAGCCTGGCCATACCCGAATGGATACTTTGACGGTGGAGGCTAGATGAGAGCACACAAGAAAGGTTACTTGCTCCTGGGCACGCCGTTTGCGCTCCTCTTCACCCTGTCCTTGTCTGCCTGCGCGGGCAGCAAGATGAGCGGGAGCATGCCCCAACTTCAGATAGAGAACCTGCTTCTTAATGAGGATGACTTCCCTGAGGGCTGGATCGAATCTCCGGAGGGGCCGCATGCACCTCTTGGAAAGGCTCCTCTCGGCGGAGGGCCTGCGCGCATCGAGGCGACGATAGTCTTCTTCCACATCCCGGTCGATGGCGGAAGTGGCGGGGCGTTCGAGGAGATACTCAGATTCTGTACCGAACGTGATGCTGCGGACGCGTTCGTGCATACAGAGAGCAAGTATTTCTACGATGACCGCGAAGTATCGACAATCCCGCCCGGTCTGGCCCATTGGCGACCCACCGCTGCGACGTGGCGACTGGGATGCACAACTAGCGATATCCCGCGCTGCCACTTCGTTGCACGATACGGAGAATATCTAGTTGGATTCAGCATTGATACATCTGCATACACATCTGACCTGCGCCTGGTCGAAGTCACGACCATTGACCAAGTCCTGGTCCTCCTTAAGAAGATTGACCGAGTCATGGCCACAGTAGCCGAAGAACATTAGTTAAGCCACGTGTGAAGAGTTGAGCGTTGCCTTGAGACGTAACCTGGGACTCGACAGTTTTTCACTTTCTTGAAGGCCTCAGCCTCGAAGGTGGCAGTGGCAGAGGCGGCTTTTTGGTGCCCCACGGGATCTCGGTGAGATCCGCTCCGATACCAAGCGCATCCAACTGCTGGCGGACGAATTGCGCCGTGGATTGTCCGGCAGGACGGTTGGCTTTGCCCAGCACGTAGGTGTACTGCATCAGCTTACGCGCTACGATCTCCGGTTTCGCGAATCGATCTGGGACCTCTTTGGAAAGCACATACCAGATGGCAATGAGCAGCTTGCGAGCGATCGCCACGATGGCCTTATTGCGCCCGATGCGCGGCTTCAGGCGAGCCAATTCGGCTTTCCAGTGAGGATGGGTGCTGGCGGCGGTCTGCGCCGCTTGCACGAGGGCAGCGCGCAGGTCCCGCCTCCCCGCCTTGGTGATACGCCCGGTGCGGTTTGTTTTTCCGCTTATGTGTATCCTGCCACCCAGGCCTGAGTATCCCACCAGATGCTTCGGGGAGGGAAAGCGCTCAATCGTACCGATTGCACCCAGAATGGTCAGGGCGTTGATCAGGTTGATGCCAGGAAGATGAACCAAACGAATGACGCGTCCATCTTGCGCAGCCAGCGCCTTGAGAGTGGTCTCGATTCGCTCAATCTGCTGACGAGCAAAGGTGAGCGTCTCCAGGTTGGACAGCAGAATGGTCTCCTCAGCAGGATCAAGATCCAGACCCAACCACCATTCGTGCTGTTTGGGATGAAAGATGTCCCCGGCTGGTGGTCGGATGTGATGGCTGTGCAGGATGGCGTGCAGCCGGTTCTTCGCTTGGGTTGAAAGGCGGGTCATCTTGCTGCGCTGTGCTATCAAAGAACGCAGTTCTCGAACCTCCCTTGGCGGAACCCAGATTCCCGCCAGCAGGCCTTTGGCGAGCAGGCGGGCTAACGTCGCAGAGGCGATCCTGTCATTCATCACCCAAGAACGGGTGATGAGCGCCACGTGCGGAGGGTGCACGACCGTGACAGATCCGACATGAGGCAGCAGATCCTCGTAGATCTGCCAGGTGTTGGTGGTCATTTCAATCGCAACGGCATCATCCGGGCGAAGGGTCTTGTTCATCCACCGCTTGAGGTTGAGCAACCGGATCCGCTGCGGGCCAAGAACCCGGTTGAGGTCGGCATCCACGCCGAAGGCAAGCAGATAGTGCTTGTGGATGTCGAGGCCGATGAAGCGTTTGGGAGAGAGCTCTTTGGAGGTCATGATGATAAGCTCCTGATGCAAATAGCTGGCAGACCCTGCCAACAAGGTCGGGCGCGTTCTTTTTTGGGCCACTGCCTCACACACAGATTCGGGCTTCTCTCTACGCAGAGTTCCCAGTTAAGTGAAGTCGAACGGGCTGGCCAAACACAATGGCGGGCTTGGTCGAAACCTTCCCATACGCAAAGTCGGCTGGCCCAGATGCAGCGTGCCCGGGGTACCGCATCCCCGTTCTCCTAACGAGAGAAGCGTACTCCGAAACGCGCCCGACAGGGAGCATTGGCATACTAACATAATGGCCTGGGGGACCGCCTGCAGCAGACGGTGGACGGCACGCCGAACTTCTACACGTTGGACCTCAATGCTGGACTCACCCAGGTATTGGCCAGCGAGGAGGGCACATACCTTTACGGCCATGGCCGCATTGGCGAGGCGCAGCCTGGCGGCTGGCAGTACCATATCCCTGACGCGTTGGGCTCGGTGCGGCAACTGACGGACACGAGCGCGGCCGTGACCCTCGCCCAGAGCTATGAGCCCTTCGGGAGTGTGCTCAGCAGTTCGGGCACGGCATCCACGGCCTTCCAGTTCACCGGCGAGCAGGTGGATGGGACGGGACTGGTGTATTTGAGGGCTAGGTACTACGCCTCGCGCTCCGGAATCTTCCAGACGGCCGATCCTTTCCGGGGGACTGCAACCAAACCTCTATCCATCAACCGTTGGATATACACGGAACAGAATCCCGCAAATCGGGTTGATCCAGCAGGCTTGTACTCGATGAATCAGATCCGAGGATTCTTTGGAGGACTTCCTGATTGGGATTCGGTTCTCAGCCGCTTTGAGCCAGGGGGAGAGCTAGAGAATAGGTGGGCTTGGCTTGATATTCTCAGGAAGGCCAAGGACGGATTCCAGGTGGGAGTGTACAATCGGACGGTTCTGGGATGTCCCGACCAGTCCCAGCTGGCGCCAAGCGTCTACCTGCCAACCGTGTGTGGTGACCGGGGATGCCGCCAATTGGTGCCAACCACCTACGGTCGCTTCCTGAGCAACGCCGGAAAGCTGTTCGTGATCGCAACAGATCCTTCAACGAGAACCAGCCGTCTCATCCCTCACAACGAGATGGCCTTACTTGGCGATTGGTACACGTTAACGGGAAACGGCATGTACGAGCCGCTCTCGCTTTCGGCAGACAGTGTCCGCGCCCAC
>JAJRTL010000277.1 GCA_024278315.1 Planctomycetota bacterium
CAATAGCCCGGCCTCAACCAACCCAGCTCAGCTCAGCTCAGAGTTTGAGGCCAAGCTGGGGCCGAGAGAGTCCTGGTAAATATTACCGAAGGTCCAGGGCTCTGCCTTGTCCTCACTCCAGTCGAATCCTGTTGTTGTCCATGAGAAGTTGTGGGGCACGGGCAGGGCTAGGCTTCGGCGTCCGATGTTGCCAGGAGTTCCGCCGGGATGGACTTGCGTCCCGCGAAGCCATCCTCGTAGCCGTGGTACCACAGGATTTCTGGTTCATCGCTTCTCCAACAGAGGAGGACAGCCTGGCCATCGATGCGCGAGGGGAAGTCGACGAGGCCCAACTCGAAGCCCCAGTCCTTGTAGGTGCATCCGATCGCTTCGAGTTCGCGCATGAGTGAACTCAACTCGTCCTTGATCTCCTCTAAGCGGTCGCGCTGCCCCTCCTGGGGCCTCCCACCTTGATTGTGGATCTTCCCGGCCAGCGTGCGGAGACAGGATCCGGCGGCAAGGATGTCGACGACGATCTTGCGGACCAGGGTCAGAGTCCGGTTGGCCTGCGAAGGAGTGAAGAGTCGGCGCACCATGGTCCCCATTGTGAAGCATGAGCGCCGTTTCTGCCATGGCGAGAAACCAGAGTCTAGATCGGGCGAGTCCTGTGGCATGGAGCACCCTGAATCCACCTGGCCTCCCGTTCTCGGATTGGGGCTCTTCGCGGCTCTGGGCTTCGTCCTCGCCGCCCAACTCGGACTTCCTGCACTGGGCTTGGGGTTTCCCCTCCTGGCTCTCCACCGCCCCATCCCATGGCTCTCTTCGCTCTCCAGACGGTCCATCCCATCCCGGATCAGCGGCCCACTCCTGGGGCTGGGGTTCTTCGTGGGCGCTCTGGGAGCCCTGGAACAAACCCAAGCTCGATGGCAAACCGACGCTGGTCCTATGGAGTCCCGACTCGTCCGCTTCGAAGGCGTCCTGCTGGAGGACGGTCGGCGAAGGAGCTTCGGCGGAGTAGAAGCCAGGATCCGCGTCGGCGCTCAGGTCCTGACCCTCAGCCTGGACCAGGGCACCCTCCTCGAAGGAAGCTGGATCGAAGGAACGGCCCTTTGGGATCGCACTCCGAACCACTCCTCCCTCCAGACCCGATTCGCGCTCTGTCAGTTTCGCTCCGGTTTCCTGAGAGGGCTTCGACTGAAACTGAGAACGTACCTGGACCAGCAACTCGCACGGTATCTTTCGCCCCACGTCGCCGGGCTCGTGCACCGTCTCCTGCTGGGCCGTGACGAAGAGTTGCCGGCGAAGATCGAGAGGTCTCACCGCCGATGGGGACTCAGTCATTTGCTCGCCATCAGCGGCATGCATACGCTGTTCCTCGCGAGCTTCATGAGTTGGCTGCTGCGTCCTCTCTTCTCGATCCTGGGTGGTGAGCTGCGCATCCTGGCCCCTCTTCTGCTCGGCTACGCCTGGCTCACCGGTGGTCAGCCTCCTGTACTTCGAGCGGTTCTGGGTTTCCTCTTCTGGCGCACCTGCTGGGTGCGAGGCTGGCCCTTCGATATAGCTGCCTGCATCGGTTTCGCTGCCCTCGTCGTTCTCGTTCTCTTCCCAGAGGACTTTGCCTCCCCCAGCTTCCTTCTTTCCTATGCGGCCACCGTGGCACTGGTCTGTTTCCTGCAAGCTCTGCGAGCCCTTCTGGGGCGCCTGCATGCAGGAGGTCCCCTGTTCACACTCCTGGCCGCATCGATCGCAGCACAGATCGGAACAGCGGCCCTGTCCCTCCAGTACTTCGGACATCTCGCCCCCTGGGGAATCCTGGCGACCCCCATCCTTCTGCCCCTCCTCTTCCTCATGTTGGCCCTGGGCTTGCTCTTCTTTCTCGCACTACCCTTCCCCCTGCTCCTCCCTCCGCTCTCCCTGTTGCTCGAAATCACCGGGCGAACCTGGTTCGCCCTCGTCCAGGCACCCCCATCCTTACCGGGAGCGCCCTTGCGTCCTCTCTACCTCCCCCCGGAGGATCTGACCCTGATCTTGCTCTTGTCTCTCGCCACGTTGGCTTTTCTGCTGCGCTCCCGAAAGTGGCTCCTCACAGCGTTCCTCCTGCCCCTGCTCCCTTGGTTCATCCCATGGAGCGGCACTCGACATGAGGGCCTTACACTCCTGTCGATCGGGCCCGGCCTGACGTCCGTGATCGAGACGTCGGACAAGACCCTGGTCTTCGATTGCGGAGACTCGAGTGAGGGCCGGCGATCGACGCGTGCCATCCTCGCGCATTTGAGAAAGCGAGGCCCCGCTCACATCGACGACCTCATCCTGAGCCACGCGGATCAGGATCACACGGCGGCACTTCCAGAGCTACTCCTCCGCCTGGACATCGACCGCATCTGGCTCCCCGAGTCCCCCAAGGTTGCGTGGATCCAACGGCTCCTCCAAGAGGAGGCTCTCGACGTCCGCCTCCTACCCCCGGGAGCCCGCTCGTGGGTATCCCCCGACACCTTGCTGCTCTCCCCCCACGACAATGGAGATCTGGCGGGAAGCAATGATGGAGGTCTGGCTCTCTACCACAGGTTTGCCGAGGGGCCGGACCTTCTCCTCACCGGAGATCAGGAGGAGGCGGGAACGGCTGCACTGTTGAGAGCGCCCGATCTCCCGGCCCGGATCGACCTCCTGGTCCTTCCCCACCACGGAAGTGGAGGGAGCCGGTTCGAGAGACTCGTGCAGCGGTTCCGACCTCGTTACTGCCTGGCCTCGACGGGATCACGCCGCAAGATCGACCGTCGACTCCTGGATGCCCTGGCCCCTGGCCTTCCTCTGCTTCGAACAGGAAGTTCGGGAGACATCCGCATTCATCGGGATCCTGCGGGCGAATGGCGTGTGGGCAGTGATCGTGGAGCAGACATCCTGCCACGCAAGCCCTGAGGCAGCTCGACCGCAGCGCCTATCGCTTGCCGTCCCCATCTGCTGCCTTGGAGGCTCCTGTGCCGGTCCGACCCGAGGCTGCAGCGGCCTCCTTCTCCTTCTCCTTCTGGCTCTGATCTGCCTCCCACTCGGCAAGACGTGCCAGGGTCTCCTGGATCATGTTGGCAGAGAGACGGTCCTTTCGGGCATCCATGAACTGGGCCCCTCTTCCGGCTTTGAGGATCAGGTCCTCTTTCTTGAGGCCCGCCTGGACCTTGATGCCCAGGAACTTGATCTCCAGATAGACCTTGCCACCCTGGAGTTCGATCCGCTTGCGCAACAGCAGGTCCTTCTGCCCGATGAAGAGCTGCACCTGCGTGGGCCTTCCACGTGGCATCAGTAGCGGAACCTCCGATTGTTTCTTCAATGTGAATACCAACCGGTAACACGCAACGCCATCGATGGCCATCGGCTTGCCGAAGGACACATCGTAGGATCGTGAGAGGCTCGTGATGAGAGAACCTCCGAGGAAGGATGTCGGGGCGCTGCCACCGGACTGTTGCAGCCCACCGCTCGAACCCAGCACCTTGCTCGCCTTCTCCAGTCGATCGCACAACTCCTTGGAGTAGTGCAACCAAGACTCCCCCCGAAGCTCTCCTGCATAGTGGATCCAGAGTCCACCGGGTCCTTGATAGCTCTGGAGCTGGATCGGGCCCACCGGTGTCTTCAACTCCAGGTCCATCCTGGCGAATTTCGATCCCCCCTTCTTGAGCACACGAATCGTAGCGTTACCGCGCAGTTTGAGTGTTTTGCCACCTTCGGTAGGGACCTGCCTCACGATCTCCAACATCAATCGGACGTCGTCGAGCTTGTTCTGGGCCTTGTCGACGGCATCGACCAACTCTTGCACAGAACGGAAGTCCTGCCCCTGCTCGGCTTGCGCACGTGCTTGAGCGACTGCGCTCGAGAAAGGAAGGAGAGAGAGGATGACCAGTGGGAACGACTTCATGAAACTGCCTCGCCAAGGGGGGATGCCTGTATCCTCTTCGTCGACAACCGCGAGCCGACACCCAAGAGGATTCCCGAAAGATGGGGGAACTTGGCTTCTCCCCTTCCTATCCAATATCCGTGGAAAGGATAAGATAGGCCCCATCGAAGCGCTTGCCCAGCCTTCGCTGATGGACATAGCCAGGAGAACGAAGATGCTGACAACGACCTTCCTCCAGATCTTGCTTTCAACGACGGCACTACCCTGCTGGGCCCCACAGAGTGGGACAAGGAGCGAACCGGCTGCTGCGACAAACCAGGGTCTTGCCGTAGGAAAGAGTTCACAAGGCACACTCAAGCTCACGAATGGGAGCCGCCTCCATGGCTTGATCCACAAGACACGCAAGGGATGGTCGCTCAAGTGGGGCGGGAAGCGAGTCAGCTATGGCGACAACGAGGTCGACGGATTCGTCTCCCGGGAAGCGCTTCTGCGGACCTTCGACAGGCTTGCGGCTGGCACGGATACGAAGCAGGCATTCGCTCAAGCAGAGCTGGCCCTGTGGGCATTCGAGAACGGTCTGACCGACAAGGCATGGCCGCTTCTCGGCCAGCTCTACGCACGCAACGACAAGGTGCCCGGCCTGGAGAGGGTGGAGGAGCTGGCAGCACGGAGCTATCTGGAAGAGTTCAGTCGCCGCCAGAAACTCGAGACCAAGGCGCGCCGCATCATGCTCGAGGCCAACGAGATCAAGGGACATCCGATCCGTCAAGCCAAGAACCAGGTCACGCCCCGCGCTCTGGTCCGTCTCCTGGAGATGGAACGGTCTGCGAGGGCCGAGAAACCAGAGCCCACACAGAAGAAGAAAAGGCGCAAGAAGAGCCTGACACAGTATGCCAAGAGTCAGAAACCGGCGGCACGGGGCAAGGTCGAACAGCTGCTCCGCGACTACGCAGAAGAGGCGCTCTCCACACATCGCCGCATCCTGGCACGACGAGCCCTGATGGAAGACAGCAAGAGCAACCAGGCATTCGTCTACAGACTGGCGGTGCGCTTCCCTGATGGCCCCAATCGTCGGGACATCCTCCAGGAGATTTTCGACCAGAATCGGGTCGATGACGCGGCAACCTACCTGAGTCGGCAAATCCGCTATGACGCTCCGCTCTTGATCAAGGCCCGGACGGCCGAAGTCCTCGGAGACCTCGGATCTCCGATCGCGCTGCCCGCTCTTCGCAAGGCGAAGGAAGCGATCGCGAGTGGAGCCATGAAGCGCAAGGGTGGCGGAGGTGTGGGATCTCGTGCCTACATCGCCGTGACGACACAGACATCCTACATCCGCGACTTCTCCGTAGAAGTCGCTTCGGCGGCATCCATCGCCAACCCCGAAGTCGATGTCATCGAATCCGGTACCGTGCTGGATGCGAAGGTAATGGGTGTCGATTGGACCCGCTACATCATCTATCTGGACGGCCGACTCGACCGCGCCATCGCGAAGATCACCAAGCGAGCCGCACTGAAGTAGTCAGGCGGCTGCTTGGCGCGTAGTCCCGTGATCGAGAGCCGAGAACGGGGGCCGCGCAAGTGAGTCCGGCTGGGAGCCTGGCTCACTTGGTCTTGCGGATCTCGACGCCCTGGACGGCGTTCTGCAACAGATCCTGGATCTGTTGACTGCGCTTCTGCTGATTGAAGAAGTTCAGGGCGCGGTTGCCCTTGAGAGCATTGAAGTCCGCCTTGTTCCGGACTTGGATGCTCTGCGCCTTCCGGTTCAGGGCTGGGCGCCCTCCGAAGTCGGACTTGCTTTGGTAGAAGGCGTAGTCGTCCCCCTGCTTGACCAGGACCGTGGCCTTGCCGCGCAGGCCATCCGCGACGAAGACGCCGCGTAGGTCCGTCTTGCCGGAGCGGATCCGACCATCCACGGCTCCGACGACCTTGACATCGGCCTTGGGCAGGAAGCGACCCTTCTGTTTGACGTTGACCCGGATGCGCTCCTCTCCCGGGAGCTCTTGTGCATCGATGGACAGGTCCGTGCGTAGGAGGAGGCCCGAAGACCGGAGTTCCCCCGATCGTGCAATGACCAGATAGGCACCGGCTTCTTCGAGAGGAAGCTCGAGCTTGCGATCATGGTCACGATAGTCCACCCCCTCGGTGAGCTTCAGGGTCTCACGATGGGAAGGTGCGATTCCAAAGAGCTGCACCTTGCCCATGTCCGACAGCGACTTGCGCATGAGATAGAGCCGCATGAGGTCGACCTTGTAGACCGTGATCTCCACTCGCTCGAGGTTGCGCCACTCGAGCTTCACCTGGCTCTTGGCCTCGGGCAGTACCAGAGTGACTTCGGGCAGGGTCAGACGCCGACTCTCGAAGTAGTTCGAAGCCTCCTTCGCCTCGGTGAATCGCTGGAGCACCTTCTTGTAGGAAGCCAATGCAAGAGCAGGTTGTCCCTGAGCATGGTGGATCTGTCCCTGAAGGAAGATCGCCAGCCACTTGCTCTCACTCGGACCCCTGCGCCCCGACCCCTGCGGGAAATCCTCGGTAGCCACGCGTTCGAGCATGGCCAAGGCCGCATCATGCTGCCCCTTCAGGTAGCTCGTGTATCCGGTGAGGTAGAGGAAGTCATCCATCCACGTCGACTCGGGATAGGCCCTGACCGCACCCTGGAGCAGGCTCAAGGCTTCGTCGTACTGATCGGCTTCGATCGCGACGCTGGCCAGTGTGAACGTGACCTCATCCGCATCCGCATCGTCGGGATGCCGCTGCAGGAACTCATAGCAGAGATCGCGTGCCTTCCGACGCAGCTCCATGGGAGATCCGACCTTGGGATCTCGTGGACGCCTGGCTTTCTCGAGTTCGTCAGCCTTCAGATTGAGTTTCTGTGCAAGGCCATACATCGAGGTCCGGATCATCGGTAGGCCCGGGAAGCTCAGGAAGAGATTGTCCATGAAGGCCACGGAGTCCTTGAGACGTCCCATGCGATCCAGCGTCCCCGCGATCTGCGCTTCCCGGAGGAATGCGGCTTCGGAGATGGCCTCGTAGATATTCACGGATTGCTCGAACTCGCCACTCTTGTAGTAGGCCAGACCGACCTTGGCCATGTCGTCGAAACCCAATTGATAGGCGCTATCCCTGTCCTTCAGGGCCTCGAAGAGTTCGACGGTCCTCTTGTAGGCACCATCGATCAACGACAGGGTCAGCAGACGTCTCGCGACCTCGTTGAAGTGACGGGCCCGGAGATGCTTGCCATACTCGGTGAAGAGTGTCTCCAGAGGCCTCCGAGCCTCGTCCCGCTGGGTCTTGGATGTAGCCAGGGTCTTGGGATCCAGACGATCGAAGAGGCGTGTGCCACGGGCGTAGAGTTCATCTGGCGTGGCCTTGCGTTCGTCCTTGATCTCACCCTTGGCTCCCACGATCCGTAGCAAGGCTGACTTGCCGAAAAAACCGTACCCCGGGTTGTCGATCGAAAGGAGCCGCGTCGGCAGCACACGATAGCGTCCCTCCATAGCCCCTCTCAAGACGTAGTCGAGGCGCATGTCCGCCTTGCGTCCGCTGAAGTAGGCCCGCAGGAACCCGCGCCCCATCTCGAGCGAATCGAAGTTGCCCGTGACCTCGTCCTTCAGGACCATGGCTCCGCCAGGCAGAGGTTCCTCGACGACATAGCTGCCGAGTGCCCTTCGCATCTCGCGTGTCGGAGACAAGTGAACCCTTACCCGGAGGCTCTCCCCTAGGCGAAGAGCCGTGGCCAGGTTCTTCCAGGGTTTGAGCCCCTCGACGGACCGGAAACCCTCTGCCAGAACAAGGCCATCCAGCCTCCCTTGAGCCTGCAAGTATTCCCTGCGGAGATTCTCTTGCCCCAGTCGACTCTCGGGCATCCCCAAGGTGCGCGCCGTCAGCGTCGCCGAATAGAGGATGCTTCCCGCCCCCGAAGTCTCGATCCGGATCTTGTTCTTCCCACTCACGAGATGTTCGGTCGCAATCGAGATCGAACGGTAGGAAGGATCATCCTTGAAGGAGTAGGCCTTGCGGAACTTGTCATTGACGATGAGAGTGACCTCGCTGGCCACCCGTGCAGGCCCCTGGCTTCTCGAAGCCAGGAACTCGACGGCAAGTGCCGTGGCCATACCGTTGGCCCAACCACAAGCGCGGCGCCGCGACCACAGCCAGGTCTCGCCCCGAGAGCTGATCTCGGGATGCGCCCCACTCTTGGACAGGGCCAGGAGGCCCCAGAGGATCGGTTCGACCCGGACAGTCGGAACGAACTTCCGGTCCTCGCTGGCTCGGGGAGTCTGCGCCATGCCAGCAGCCACCTCCCCTGCGATGGTCTCGGTGAGTTCCTTGGCCAGTTCAGGTCGTTTCATGACCAGTGCCGCAAGGACGAGTCGCGAGCGCGAACCCAGGTCCATGCGAGTCCGATTGCGATAGAGCGAGTTGAAGCGCGCAAAGTCGGCCTGGCCCGAGACGGCCTTGTCCAGGAAGGCAAGGGTGGCCTCCTCCGAATCCCGACTGCGCAGGTGCCGTGAGAGCCTGTTGCGAAAACGTCCCAGGACGTTGGCATCTACAGTGAAGCCCTCGGCCAGGGCCTGCTCCAGGAAGAGCCAACCCAACAACGATGCTCGCGTGTCGCCAGCTCCCTTCTTTCCGATCCATGTGAGTTCGCCCTTCTGTTCCATGGACTGGATCGCTGCGACCACGGTCTGCACACGATTCCTGAGGCGTGCCAGACGGCCCTTCTCCGCGGGCAGAACACCTTTGAGATAGCGATAGAACGAGAGGGCCGCCAGCCCCATCGCAGCCCGATTGCTCTGCGTCGCCGGGAGATAGTCCAGGAGCCGGCCCTGATTCAAGGTCCCTCTCAGTCCAGGGCGACTCTGGACCAGGAAGGCATCCGGGGCCTCGGGCCCCAGATCGATCTGGAGTTCATAGTCCCTGTAGGGTGTGCCCGCGGGCAGCTCGGTACTCATGCTCTTCTTCCCGTTCACCATCCCTGAAACACCAGCCCTCTCCTGCAGGGACCAGGGTCGGATCACGACCGGCAGGCGAATCGAGTCCTTCTGACCATCCTTGGACGAGGCCTGTGCCTCGACCAAGGCGGTTCCCGCGGTGGTGGCCGAGATAGGGAGAGGCACGCGCAGGCTGCCCTGGGCGGGCACATCGCTCGTGCCCGAGACGAGCTCAGCGTCGCCTAGCTTTGCAGAGTATTGGGTGGATCGTGCCTTCAGGCCAAGATTGTGCAGGGTCAAGACCGCCATGACCTCATCACCTTCGGTCAGCACACCTGGCAGCCCGGGCTGCACGATGATCTCCTTGGCAGTTTCGACTTCGGCTTTCGCCTCCCCGAAGAGGTGGTCTGCACTCACACCACGGGCCCGGAGTTTCCAACGGCCAGACTTGTCGGGCAGATCGATCTGGATCGTCCCCATGCCTTGTGCGTCGGTTTGGACACTCCCCACCCATACGGAGAGGGAACGTTTCGAGGCCCTGGGTGCAGCACGGCCAGGATCCCCCAGAGGCTTGCCTTCGATGACCTGCGCCAGGCCCACCGTGAAGAAGTTCTCAGAGCGACCAGCAAAGCGACCATCCCCACCATCGACGTAGAACACCCCACCGGAAATCGCGGGAGGAACCATGTTTCCGGGCCCGCGGTACATGCCGCCTCCGGCGCCACCACCTATCCCCCTGGAGAATCTCCTCTGAAGTGGCTGGCCCGGCCGGTTCTTGTAACGTCCCTGAACCCCCTGGGCGTAGGCCTGACCAGGCTTCAGGGATTTCTCGAGCTGCTCCAACCGATCGTTGAGCTTCGCAAGCTCTGCATTCCCACGAACGGTCATCACCCGTGCGCGATCCGCCTTGTCCGCACCCTTGGCTCCGCGCCCGATCGTGAAGTCGTCGCTGGCCCAGGACTCCTTGAGCTTCTTGTCGAACAGGGAGCGCCGCCTACTGGCTGTCTCCTTCTGAATGTCCGTGTTGACGCCCATGGTCCGGGCACGGTATTGAAAGGTGCAGGAACTCTGCGTCTTCATCGCCAGCGACCGGCGGATGGAGGGCCCATAGAACACCTCATAGAGGCTGGGACTCTCATCGGCATGGATCTGCAGGAGGGCGGCATCCACGAGCGCCAGACTGAACTCGGCCTGGACAGGTTTGCCCCGCGTGTCCGTCGCCTTCACGATCACGGAGAGCTTGCCCCCGGGCAGGACGCGCTTCTTGTCGAGTTGGATCTCCACCTCGAGGGGTCGGTCCACGAAGAAGTGGCGACTTGCCTGGTGCAGCCACTTGCCGTCCACCATCGAGAGTGCCAGCTGGAAGTTGGGTGCATGCTCCTCTTTCAGGGGAATGCGATAGGTCGTCTCTCCCTTGGGGAAGACCTTGCTCTCGAAGGAAAGTACACCGTCACCCTCATAGCTCAGGAGGCAGAGCTTGGGGCCGGCACGATTGAGCACGCGGACGACCAGCTCATCGCCGACCTTGGAATGCTGGACACGCGAGAGCAGGCGTAGCTTGATCTTGTCGTCCTCGCCCGAGACGAAGAAGCCCAGGCTCTTCTCGATGGTGTTGCCGAATCGATCCTTGGCGAAGACGCGCAGGCGGTGCTGCCCTCCTTTCACCAGTGGGAATCCAGCGAGGGCCACTCCCTTTTCCACCAGACTCTGGGTCTCCTTGCGGGCAACCGGAATCTCGCGGACGATGCCGCCTACGGTCTCGGTTCGATAGAGCTCGAAGTCCAGATCCCTGGAGAGGAGCTTGCCATCGAATCCCCGGACCGTCGCCTTCGCCTCGAAGTCCTCCCCCACGACGTAGATCGAGCTGGGTAGTTCGAGGGACAGATCGAATGCGGTCTGTCTCAGGAACCAGGTCTCGTTGCGAAAGGCCTGTTCACTCGGGATGGACGCATTCACGACGAGTGTCTGGTCACCCAGGACCCGATCCGTATCGAAACTGAAGGAGTAGCCTCCAGCCTCGTCGGTACGCCCCTGCAGGATATGCGTGCGGCCTGCGATCGACGCTTGCACGATGACCGCCCGATCCCTCACAGGACCACCGAAGAAGTACCGTGCCTCCACACGCCCCTCGATCTTCTCGCCGCGCAGGATCACTCTCTGCTCCGTCACGACCTTGACGGAAACCCGCGGCGTCTGGAAGAAACCGACCTTGACCTGGCCCTGCCCCATGTGTGCCCCATCCTTGACACGCACGACGCGCAGCGAGTAGTTCCCCTGGCCACCCTCTCCGGGCACGTGGAAGGCCGCCTCGAGCGTACCGAAGGGGCTGAGCTCGAGAACCTCCTGCCCCAGAAGCCGCCCGGATGGATCGACCCATTCCATACGGTAGTTCTTGTCCTCGGGAATTCGGTAGCGACCCGAGGCTGCATCCCGCAGCACGGCCCTGGCATGCACCTCGGATCCAGGAAGGTAGAGACCTCGATCCGTGTACACGAAGGCCTTGGCTTGTAGACCCTGGGACACGAAGAGGCCGCTGAGATCCAGTGTCGAAGCGGCACTGCCCTTGTCCGTGGAGGCCAGGACATGGAGACGCTTGGCGAGCCCGACCTCCTTGCCGCTGAACCGGTAGCTGCCCTTCGCGTCGGTCTTGCCCTCGGCAATGATCTTCTTGCCATCGGTGACGATGATCTTGGCTCCGGGCAAGGCGCGGTTCTCACGCGTGTTCTGCGCGAAGACGAAGAGCTCCTTGCGAGAGGTCTTGCTGATCACGGCAAGATCGGTGACCAGAACCAATGTCGTGGCCTCGAAGGTCCCATCATCGACCTTCACGACGTAGGCACCGGGCCCCTCGAAGGGGATCTCGATACCGCGTCGCGTCTCCTGGTACTTCTGGTACTGCTCGACCTTGGAGTCGAAGGACTTGTCGGGAGAGATGGCCTCGATCGCCAGGTTTTCGATGCGTCCCTTGCCCAGCGTGCCCTGAAAGAAGTTCACCAGATCGAGCTTGTAGATACGCAGGCGTAGCGAGGGGATGTTGCGCGTGGTGACCAGAACCTGCGCCTTCTCACCTGTATGGAAGATCCTCTCGGTCTGGAGCTGGAGGCTCTTCTTGCGCAGCACGACGAGTCTCTGTCTCGCACGACCAGCCCATGCGCCGGGAACCTTGGTGTACGCTGCGATGGCGCCGGGATAGTCCCCGAGCCGCGTCTCCAGGATCTCGCCCATGCGGTAGGCAGCTTCGGAGGCTTCGTTCCGACCCGGATACTTGCTCGCGCACTCGGCAAAGATCTTCTTGGCCTCGTCCCACTTCTCCAGCTGGATCTGCATGGATGCCAGAGTCAGGTAGATCCCAGAGGACCGGCTGTCGAGAGGGTGGGCCATGAGGAAGGACCGATAGGCCTGGCTGGCCTGAGGATAGTGCTCCTTGCCCCTCGCCTTGAGCTCAGCAGCGGCCTGCAGCTCCAGGTCCACAATGGCTCGCTGGGCTTGCATCCAACGTCCGTGCGCCGGAAAGCGATTCAGGTAGTCCCTCCAGGCGTGGATGGCTTCTTCGAATCGCTTGAGCCTTCCCAGGTACAGACCTCTGTCGGCCGCTGCCCGTGCGACCCAATCTCCCTGGCTCTTGGCATACTTGCTCTCGAGAGTGCCGATCGAGTCCAAAGCCGCTTCGAGCCTTCCCAACGAACCCTGCCACTGGGATTGGGTGTAGGCCACTTCAGCGGCTCTCTCGTAGTCGGGGTGTTCCCTCAGAATACGCCCCAGGATGTCTACGCCACGGGAGAGAGAAGCTCCCTGGGCGGGCGGGCCGAAGCTCTTGGCCAACTCCAGAAGAACCTCGGGAATCCGGCTCGGCGTGAGCTCCTCCCTCAAGAGGTCTTCCAGGATCCTCTGGGCCGATGCTCGGTCTCCTCCCCTGGCCCAGGATCGGGCCAGCTGAAAACGCAGTTCGGTGGCTGGCTTGCCATTCCCCTTCCCGTAGACCTGACCTCTCTCCGCCTTGACCAAGGCTTCGTAGCGTCGGCCTGCCTGCTTCCAGTCCTTGCCCTCAAAGGCCAGACGGGCGGCCTGTTCCCTCAGGCGCTGATCCATCTTCGCGGGAAGCTGCAAGGAGAGCGCCAGGTCGAGGAATCCTATCGCGGCCCCCCGGTCCGGCTTCTGTTTGGCCAGGGCCTCCTGCACGAGCTGCAGATAATTCTCGGCGAGCACCGCCCTTCGCTCCGGTGATAGCAACCCTGTGACCGCCTTCTGGTAGATCTCGGCTGCCTCCTGAAACGAACGATTCCCCTCCAAGGTCTCCAGCAAGCCGAACTGGGCCAAGGACCGATAGGAGCTCTGCGGATGCTTCTTCAGGAGTTCCCGGAATCCCTTCTCCGCCTCATCACGTCGACCCGCCAACAGTCTCGCCTGGGCCACGAAGTACCGCAGGCGATCCAGCCCCTTGGCTCCCGAATCCGAGGACTTCTCCTCGATCATCTTGTCCAGGAGCTCGATGGCCCCCTGATAATCGCGTGCAATGAGGCGGCTTCGAGCCTCTCGCTGCCCTCCCTCGGAGGCAGGCAGGAACAGGAGGGGAAGGAAGATCAACGTTCGCAAGATGCCAAGGGGACTCATCACCGTCTCCATTTCTACAGGGATTGCACGAAACCGGCGGATTCGACGAGGCCGTCGATCCGGGGTTCCCAGCCCGGATGATTCACGTCATCGTTGTGAGCATCGAGGTCATGAATCGCTCGAGAGGCTGCGCCAGAGAATCTGCGGTCCCCGATCGGTCTGGGTTCACCCTGCTCAATCCGAAGAAGCCTCGATGAAACGATGGTTTCACCTGCATTTCTCCGGGTCAAGCAGGGCCAAACTGAACTCGACTGGGCTCCACACTTTCTATGGCGCAGACTCCTGATCCCTTTTGTACGGCTTGGCAACAGTGAGGCACAGGATCCTCGCAAAAGAACCGGGCGGAAGGGCCTGAAGATCGGGAGCCCCCATCCCACCGCCCCCTCGGGGCTTTCCGGAGAGGGCTTGGCTTTGCTGCTCTCCGCGTCGATAGAGCCTTCATGAAGCTCTTGCGACCCGAGCCCACGCCTCTCCATCTTCTCTTCCTGGGCGGCTCCGACCTGCCCACGAGGGAGCTTCGGGAGCGCTTCCATGAAGCAGGGCTCCTGATCGACATGGCTCAGGACCGAGAAACGGCCTTTGCCACCTTCATGAACCGGGGTGGACATGAGGCGGTCCTCCGCCTGGGCCGACCGGACGAGGATATCGAGGACATCCTCGCAGACCTCAAGAACATAAATCCAGCACTCCTGGAGTGGCGATTCGCCAGCCTGCCCTGCATCGAGGAGCTAGAGGCCTTCGAGCGGGAGATCCGCCACATTCTCGAGGATCGCAACCAGGGTCTCCCCCGCCCCTGAGCCTGGGCCTGAGCCTGAACTTGTGCTTGGTTTCCCCGAATCAACCAGCCCACTCCCAAAGATTGCAGGATTCGATGGCGACATCCAGGCCCGAAAAGCGTTCCTGTTACTGAGGCCGGCAGACTTTCCTCCACCCAACGGAATGCCTGCCGGAGAAGAAGATGGAAGGAAACAAGGGCTTGTGACAGAGTCCTTCGGCGGATCTGGTGAGGGCCAGATCCGCCTTTTTTATGGGGGGGTCAGCCCGGAGGATCCAGGGTGGAGAGACGAAACACATATGGCATGCGGCGATCAGACTGCCATGGATCCACTTGCCGACCTTCTCACCGCACCCAAGCCCCGCCCCGTGCGTCTCCTTTCCGCCGACATCCAGGGAATCGAGGCAAGGCTGGTGGAGATCCAGGCCTCCGTCTTCGGAGCGGAATCGAGTCCGCCACGCATCCTGGGCCTTCCCGACGCGGCCGTCCGGGAGGCCTATCATCGGGTCCGGACGGCCTTCCAGGCCCAGGGACTCGACATCCCCCGTGGCCAGGTCGTGGTCAACCTGGCGCCGGCACGCAACCGCAAGGCGGGATCAGCTTTCGATCTGGGCATCGCGGTCGCACTGGCCTCGGTCGGCGGATATGTACCGGCAACATGCCTGGCCGAGACTCTCTTCGTCGGTGAGCTGGATCTGGATGGTCGGCTCCGCGCCGTGCCAGGCACGATTGCGCGCGTGGAGCTGGCGCGTCGACTCGACATCCCCTACCTCCTCTGCCCCATCGCGAGCGCCGCCCTCGCGCTGCGTGCGAGTCAGGGTTCGCCCTGTATCCTCCCGGCCGAAGATCTGGGCCAGGCCCTTCGCATCGTCAGAGAAGGCAGGAGTGCTTGCCCTTCCATCCCAGCACTGGACGAACTCATCTCTGGGGAGCTCCCCGGCGTTCCCGACCTGACGCGCGTGCGTGGCCAGGAGAGCGCACGCCGGGCGCTCTTCCTCGCGGCTGCGGGTGCGCACAACCTCCTCCTCTCGGGTCCCCCGGGTTGCGGCAAAAGCCTCCTCGCCTCCTGTTTGCCAGGGCTCCTTCCCCTGCTCTCTCACGATGAGAGACTCGAGGTACTGCGCATACAGGGTTCCTTCCATGCCGAGTTCGAAGAACGTGCCGCCGAAGCTCTGGAGCGGGGCCAGATACCGTTCCGCGCCCCTCACCACACGATCAGCCATGTCGGCCTGGTCGGTGGCGGGGTTCCACCACACCCTGGCGAGATTTCCATGGCGCATCGGGGTGTCTTGTTCCTCGACGAGCTACCCGAATTCAGACGGGAGGCGCTCGAATCCTTGCGACAACCTCTCGAGCAGGGTCATGTCCACATCCGAAGAGCCAAAGAGTCCTACGTCTTCCCTGCCTCCTTCCAACTCATTGCGGCCATGAACCCCTGCCCCTGTGGCTTGCTTGGCCATCCAAGCCTCCCCTGTCGCTGCACCGGCAAGGAAATCCAGCGCTACCGATCGCGCATCTCCGCTCCACTCCTGGACCGCATCGATCTCCAACTCGTCTTGCAAGCCGTTCCGGCCGAAGACCTGCTGGACACGAGAAGCGAGGACGCCCCCGTGAGTCCCACGCTCCGCAAACGTGTCACGGCTCTGCGCAAGCTACAGAGACAGAGGAACGCCGGATTGCTCAACAGCGAACTCGCTGAGGATCCATTGCGTCGCATGCTCATCGGAAGGGCTCGGAAGGTCCTGCTGGCAGAATGCCGCTCGGGTCGCCTCAGCGCTCGCGCGATCACGCGCGTGCTTCGCCTCGCCCGCACGATCGCTGACGAGGACGAATCCAGCACGATCGAGGAGATCCACGTGGCCCAGGCTCTCCAGCTCCGTCATCGCCTCGAGCCCATGGGCTAACCCGGACGATTCATGACCTCGAAGCGCCTGACAGTGCCTTTCGGTCCTGGACCACGAACCTGTCGCTGCGCTCAGCAGACCAGTGCCCACCAGTCCCGGCCTTCTCGCCAGTCGGGACGGAGATCACCGAGAGCCAGCCGGATCTCATCCAGGACACCTCTCTGGTTGATGGCCACGAAAAGATGGTCGGCTTCGATCCTCGCGAGATCCGCAGGTGCAATGATGGGGATATCCTCTCCCTTCTGGCGGCCGATACGCTTGGGGTCGATGTCGACGAAGGCAACCGGTGGAAAGCCCCTCTCGCGAAACCAGCGCAACCAAGGACGCGCACGACCGGGCCCTCCCCAGAGAACAAAGCGTACACCAGGGCGAAACAGGCGTTCCTCGATCCAGAGCTGGGCCACCGCCCGGAAGGCTTCGCGGCGATAGGAGGGATGACGGCGGGTCAGCCGGTCCCCGTGATCGAGCATCTCTACACAGATCTCCCCCACCTTTGCGAAACGCGCTCCCACCAGGTGGAGGCGCGCCCAGAGATCGTAGTCTTCGGGAAAGTCACCGCTGCGATATCCGCCCAGATCCAGGATGGCCTGCTTGCGATACGTGGCGGCCGGATGCACGACAGGGCTCTCCTGCAAGATCGCTCGATCGAAGTCCTCCGGCTCGAGGATGGCATTGACCCACGCGCCATAGACGCACATGCCCTCGCCAGCCTCCGATCCGCCGGGTCCAAGGAAGGACACCTGACCATCTACGAGCGTGAGCTCGGGGTCCCGCGCGAAGCGCTCAAGCTGCCAGGAGAGCCTCTCCGGAGTGGCCCGATCATCGCCGTCCAATCGGGCGACGAAGGAGGCACGACAGGCGGCGAGCCCATAGTTGAGAGTCCGAGGGAGGTTCGGTCCCTCCTGCGCCTTGTGCGGGCGGAGCAGTACGCGAACGCGCGGATCGTACCGCGCATGCTGCCGGGCGATCTCCACGGAGCCATCCTGGCTACCATCGTCGACGACCAGGACTTCGAAGTCCCCCATGCTCTGGGAAAGACAGGAGTCCAGGCAGGCCCCCAGTCGGGCCTCCTCATCGAGAACGGGGATCAGGAATGAGATTCGTGGCGTGGACAACAGAGCCGCATTCGAACAGGGGCTCCGGGCATTGTCACCTTCGACCCAGAATATCGTCCTCGGTCCGGACGTTCCGGACCCACTCCAGGGCCTCGCCTTCGAGCCGGTCCATGGACTTGCGGGGGCCCGCCAGGCTCAGGAGCAACCATCCCTGATCGGCCCTCGTGAGGTAGAGGATGCCAGCCATCGGGACCTTGCGTCCGCTGTCACCTCGGACCCGGCCCTTGCCGAGGACCCGGATCCACCGTCGCCCATGGATCTGGATGCCGCGACTCTCGCTTTCCTCGAACCAGGCATGATCCAGATTCCAGCGCTGAAGCAGGATCCGTGCTGCCGCCTCCGGGGTATCGATCTCATCGCGGAACCCATCCAGGAGCACGGCGCGGGCCTCAACATCCGGGATGGAAGCCAAGGCTTTCAGCACACGGCTGCCCTGGGGTGCCCTGACGTAGGACCAGGTGGCACGCGGCAACCAAACCTCGAATCCACCCAGGCTCTGTTGAGCCGGGCTCAGCTGTTTGCGATCCAGATGATCTGCCTTCTGGATCGAAAGGCCTTCCTTGGCCTCGATCGGCTCGGCCACGAGGTCGAGCCCATTGATCTCCATGAGCAGCACGCGACCGCCCGGAGCGACCCACTCCCGAACCGTCCTTCCCCTGCTCGTGCTCTGGATGCGCAGACCAGAACCCTTGCGAACCATGAGCTTGGGGAAGTAACTAGCCGGAACGGGATCGTCTTGCTCCAGCTCGTAGGTCCGCAGCTCGAAGAGATCCGACATGACGTCGTAGACGGAAGCATGGTAGGAGCGGGCATTCTTGGCCATTCCCTGGCGCAGACTCTCCCGGACGTAGAGCGGGAAGAGATTGCCCTTCTCGAATCCGAGCAACCTCTCCTTCTTTCCCTTCATCGTGCGCTCGAAGACGACCATCGAGTCTGTCGAGATCTTCCCCTGGAAGAGACGTTCCGAGAGGATCTTGTTGAACTTCGTGTCGATGACGGCCTCACGGAAGTAGAGCGAGACAGGCTTGCCCTCACGGTTCACGCGCTCGATTCGCGACACGAGCGTGTTCTTGCGCCCCTCACGGAAGGTCCACTGCTCCTCGAGGCGAAAGACCTTGGTGTCTTCGGCGTTGGCGACGAGATGCAGGGTTCCCACGATCTGCCCTTCCGCATTGCGGATGCGGAACCAGTCGCTGCGTGGACGGAGAGGGAAAGCTGCTTCCTCGCCCTCTCGTTTCTCGGTCTCCGCTTCATCGCTCCGACGCTCGTAGCTACTGATCCGCTTCTTGCGAACGCCCAGTTTCTGCCCAGGACCAATCAGGATCTGGACCAGCTCTTCATCTTCCGAGAGGATGCGCCCTTCCAATCGGCTGCCGTTCTTGAGCACGATGACGTCCATCGCGGCGGGCTTTTCGCTGGCTTCGGTCGGCATCTGGGCCGAGCCCAAGCCCTGGAGAACGACGCAGGCACATAGAACGGAAATCCATCGGAGCATGGTAGCCTCCAGCTTTGCGGGGAAGCCGACGCGCAGGAAGGGGTAACCCAGCACGGTTCGGCCATTCCCTCCACCACCCGGTGAAGAGGAACTGTCGCTCTTATCGACAGTTCCTCTCGCGTTCTTGAGCGCTTCGGCTCAGGAACGTGAAAGACGGCGCAGCGAGAGACCTGTCGCGACGAGGAGCAAGAAGAGGAGAGCCGCCAGAATGAGGGGCAGGACGGAGGCGAAGCGGGAACGAAGGCCGAGCCACCAGAAGTGCCGGAACCCTGCATCCTCGGGAAAGAATGGCGCCGGAGGGAGCCGCGTCTCAACGGGAATCCCGACCAGGGCCTGGTAGACCTCGGTAGAGGGGCCAGCGGGAATGGCTCCACTGAGGCAGAGTCTCGCGTAGGAGAGATGGCCCAGGAGAGGCGATAGACGAGGGCTGGCAAACAAGGTCTGGTGGACGTCACCCTTGGCCTGGATCACCTTGGGAAAGACTTCTGCCTGGACAGGTTGGCGCAGCACAAGATCGAACCAACCGCGGTAGGGCGTGGCCCAGCCCCCCAGGTTCCACAGGAGCGAGAGTGCGGTCAGAAGGACCAGGGCGAGATTCAGGAATCGCTGTGGTTGTCTCTTGAGCGATTCGAGGATCGTCGCCGCCGTGAAAGCCGTGAGGATGACCGCTCCCGCGGTGAGATAACGGACCCCCCAGGCCTGACTCGAGTGCCAACCTGAAGTAAAGGACGTGAGGATCCAGGGCAGAAGGAGGATGGCTACCAATACGAGGATCTCTGCCCCTGCCTTGCGGCCGAAACGACGGATGCCAGAGGGAACGAGCCAGAGGAGAGGCGAGAACAGGAGAACGCCCTTGCC
>JAJRTL010000278.1 GCA_024278315.1 Planctomycetota bacterium
CCCTCGATGAAACCGATCCAGCACATCCTGCTCTGCGTGGATCTGACCGAAGCCGTGCTCGAAGAAGCCCAGAAGATGAAGGCGCAGTTCATCCTGGCCTATCACCCCCTGATCTTCGGTGGTCTGCCGCGCATCACGCAGGCCCAGCCGATCCAACGCGTCGTGAGCCTTGCGCTCTGCGCGCGCATCGCCGTCTACTCGCCGCACACGGCACTCGACTGCATGATCGGCGGCGTCAACGACTGGCTGGCAGAGGGGCTCGGCAAGGGCAAGATCCAGAGCCTCCAACCGCACAGCCCGATCCTGCCAGTGGTGGGCGAGCCCGACCCACGCCTGGGTCAGGGCCGACTCCTGGAACTCGACAAGCCTCAATCGATCCAGGCGCTCCTGCGCCGCATCAAGAAGCACCTGGCTCTCAAGCACCTTCGCGTCGCGATGGCCGCACGACACGCAGAGGGGGAGCCGATCGGCCGCCTCCTGCTCTGCGCGGGCGCGGGGAGCTCGGTTGTCGACGGACAGCAGGGAGACCTGATCCTGACCGGAGAAATGAAACATCACGAAGTCCTCGCTCACCGCGAAGCGGGGACCAGCGTAGTCTTGACCGAACACAGCAACACCGAGCGTGGCTACCTGCCGCTCTTTCGCGAATGGCTGCAGGATCATCTCGGCAAGAAGGTCCGGGTCTTCGTTTCCCAAGTCGACCGAGATCCGCTCGCGATCCTGTAGCCCCACCTCGCGTCGCCCCCTGGAGAACTTCTCATGCCTATCCCCATCGCTGCGCTCCTTCTGTTCCCGCTCCTCCAGACCGCGGGTACCGATCCACGCAAGGACTACGACGTCCAGCTCTATCGTCTGGACCTCCGGGTACAGCCTGAGGAGAAAAAGCTCTCGGGCCGGGTGGGCGTCGAGTTTCGCGTCGTGGCCGATTCGATGTCGACCCTGGTTCTCGACATCGGCAAGGACTTGAAGGAGGAGGGCGCCTGGCTCGTCAATGGCTCCGTCGAAGACGGTTGGAAGGGCAAGAAGCTCTCGATGAGCCGCAAGGCAGGCCTGCTCAGCATCGAGCTCGGCAAGCGCGCCAAGAAGGGCTAGCAACTCAGTGTCGCCGTGCAGTACTCGGGCAGCCCGCGCGGGCGCGGCTTCTCGGGCTTCCACTGGGCCAAGACCCCGTCCGGCAAGCCCTGGATCAACACCTCCTGCCAAGGGCCGGGTGCACAGTCCTGGTGGCCCTGCAAGGCCAGCTTCTTCCATCCCGAGGACAAGCCCGATCGTGGCATGCTCATCGAATACACCGTGCCCAAGGGGCTCACCGCGGTGGCCAACGGCCGGCTGCTCGGGAGCAAGAAGAGCAAGGACGGCCAATGGACGACCTGGTCCTGGCGACATGAGTATCCGCTCTGCACCTATTCAGTCACGCTGAACGTCGCGCCCTATGTGCATCGCAAGGTCAAGCTCTCGGTCAAGGGCACGGGCGTGGACAGTTTCGAATACTGGGTGCTCCCCGAGAACGTCAAGAAGGCCGACGTCCAGTTCGAAGAAGTGCCCGGCATGCTCGCGGTCTATGCCAAGGCCTTCGGCCCCTTCCCCTTCCCCAAGAGCAAGTTCGCGCTGGTCGAGACCAACTTCTGGGGCATGGAGCATTCCACGGCCGTGGCCTACGGCTCCTCCTATCCCAAGTGGCGCAAGAAGGAGGGCTTGCCTCCCGATCGCCGCTACGGCAGACGCAACCGCTTCTACGACTACATCCTCATCCACGAATCCGCCCATGAGTGGTGGGGCAATGGCGTCTCGGCCAAGACCTGGGGCGACTTCTGGATCCATGAGGGCTTCGGCACCTACGCGGAGGCGGTCTACCTGGAGCGAACCAAGGACCGAAAGGTTGCGGATCGTTGGTTCGCCTCCATCCGCGGCATGGCCATGAGTCCACAGGGACGTCTCTTCCGCGGCAAGAACGTCAACTCCGCTGAGGCCTACGCGGGTGTCATCTACTACAAGGGTGCCTGGGTCCTCAACACGCTTCGGACCTACGTCAACGATGACGCCGTCTGGTGGAAGACTGTCAAGGACTTCAACATGGCCTTCCGCTACAAGAACGCCAACACGAGCGATTTCCAAGCCATCCTCGAAAAGAACACCGGCAAGAAGTGGGACCGCTTCTTCCGCGAGTGGATCTACCAGAAGGGCATCCCCAAGATCACCGGCACCCTCGAGCCCACGTCCAAGGGCCTGGTCGTCGACATCAAGAACAGCACCAGCGGCGAACGCGTCTGGAACGTCCCCCTCGACATCACCTGGAAGGAGTCCGGCGCACTCCAGAAGATGCGCCTCTGGCTCGCGCCCGGCATGACACAGAAGACCCTACCCACGCAAGCCAAGCCCACGGACATCCAGTTCCCCACCCTCAATCGCATCCTCTGCGGCCACCGCCTGAAGATCAAGGATTGAGGCCCGGACGCGCGAGTCGCTCGCAGCCTCCCTGCTGTCACGATCACGACGACATGGGGATCAGAACGGCGCCACATATCTCCGGAAAGCCACCCTGCTCAGATTGCCGAAGAGCTTCCTGTCACCGCCAGGGCCTTGAACGCAGCTCCCTGGCCTCGCCCGGATGATTCATTACCTCGTGGCGATCTCATGAATCATCCAGGCTGTCCAAGGGGAAGCCATGATCCAACGCAAGAGGAACATCATCTGGGGGCTGATTCTTCTGGGCCCCCCGAGTCTCTACCTCGGGATTCTCCCGAAGTTCTTCTGGTCTGTGCCTACGGTCTTCGTTGAGATCCCGAAGACCCAGCCTCTCCACGAGGATCTGTCCCTGGACCTGACTGTGTCGGCCTGGCACAGCAACTTCGACATTCACAACGTCCGCTTCTATGTCGACCCGGTCCAGACCAGCGCGAACGCTGAGGGAAAGCCGCTCCTTGCCACCACGCTCTACAACGATGGCAAATCTCCACGGTCCATGGGTTACGGGGCCGTCAGTCGTGTCACCTGGCCTCACGACAAGAAGCTCCACCTGACCGTTCCGCTCAAGCGATGGGCCAACGAACAGCGTACGCAGGCGGGCCAACTTGTTGGCAAGCTGGATGTCGAGGTCAGATACCCCCAGATGCACGGGCGTATCAACCGATGGTTCGGTGGCTACAGCTCGGCACGCAAGCGGATGAGTATTCCCTTCTCGATCCGGTTGGAACCCTGAGCGACCCGCACGCTGAATTCCCCCCTTCTCCGGATGATGCGTGTCCTGAATTTCTCTGAGTCTCTTGCCCTAACCCGGACGATTCATGAGATCGTTCTTGCCGTCTGACGAGCGCATTTCGAGTTCAGGACGGCTGCGAGAGATATGAGGCGACCCAAGAGGGTCGTCGAATCGAAGCCATGCCGAGCGAACCGATAGGTTCGCGGTCCTGGACCGAAAGACGCCGTCAGACGCATCGAGGTCATGAATCGTTCGGGCTAAGATCTCCGGGAATAGACGGGTGTCCCAGTTCCGAGTTTCGGTTCGCCTGCGACTTCGGCAAGATCCAGAAGCTGCGCCGCTGGCTAGCCCTGATTCTTTCGTCAGATCGCCGAGAACCGGGCCCTTGTCGGGGCTCGATTCCTGTCTGGGAGTCCGTAGAATCCGTGTGCCCCGATCCACGATGTGCAAAGACCCTCCGACTCCATGCTGCCATGCGATCCCTCCCTGTTTCCGTGTTCCTGCTCTTCGCTGTCCTCTCCTTGCCCTTGGTCGCCCAGGAATCCGTCTACCAGGCCAAGCCCATCCCCTGTGGCAAGGACGCGCCCATGCGGATCGGGTTCTTACGGAGGTGGGCAGACTGGGAGAGCAAGCGCCTGCTCGAGGATTACAAGAAGAGTGAACAGCGTGATGTTGGCTGGGATCCTTCGGTAGAGTTCGTCCTGGGTGCGTGGCCGGCCTTCCTTGTGCTCACTCCCAAGGATGCAGAGCTGCGCGCCGAGATCGTTCGCGCCGCAACCAAGGCCCGCGCACTGGGCTGCAAAGATCCAGCTCTCGCGCAGATCCTGGGCAACTTGTTGCAGAACGCTGGTCCGAGCGAGGGGAGCCTACCGCTCCTCCTGGAGGTCTGGAAGGCTCTGGATCACGAGGATGCTTCGGCGACACAGCGCTTCTTCGTCGCACAGAGACTTCGGAATCTCTACAAGAGACGGAAGGAGACAAGAAGGGCCCAGGAGTTCGAAGCACTCCTGCCCGGAATCCTCGCCAAGGCCCTTACCGAGGAGAACTATCGGGGAGAACGCGTCCGTTGGTATCAGGTCAATGTCATGACGACCTGGCCGACCAGCAAGAGGTTGATCCCGCCCCTCACCAGGTTGATCGGGCTGGTCGAGAAGGCTCGGGGCATCGATCCCTGGGTCGTGGAGATGGCCAAGGGCACCTTGGCCCATTCCAAGGCCTGGGTGGCCCGTGGAGGAGGATCCGCCGCTAGTGTGGACGAGGAGGGCTGGAAGGGATTCTCCGAGCATATGGATGTCGCCCAGAAACATTTTGTGAAGGCCTACAAGCTACACCCCGAATACCCGGAGGCAGCGACATGGATGATCAAGGTCCGCAATGCCTCCGGTGGTGAAGACTGGGAACCCCGCTTCTGGTTCGACCGGGCTGTGGCGGCTGAGCTCGACCACCAGGAGGCCTATGCCATGATGCTCTGGTCTCTGCGTCCGCGCTGGGGCGGCACCCATGAGAAGATGTATGCCTTTGGAAGGGAGTGCCTCGAGACGCGGCGTTTTGACACGGCCGTGCCACGTTGGTACTGGAGGGCCCTGCGAGACATCGGGGGCAAGGGCGAACTCGAGAACCAGGTGGTCTGGCTGAAGCGTCGAGGCGTCTACGCGGACGTCAGCCTCTACCTCGAAGGCATCGGCAAGCGCAAGCAGCCCCGGGCGTCTCGCCTCTACGGGGCCTCGGTGCAGGTCATTGCCGCTTATCTCGCCGGAAAGCGCGACGAGGCGGCGGAGCTCTACCTGGCATTGGGCAAAGACTTCGTGCCAGCGGCCTTCCGTCTCTTTCCGTCCCTGGATGCGGCCCGTTACCAGGCGCGTCTCGACAAGCTGCTGGAAGGACGTGCGCGCCGGAAGGCCAGTGAGAAGAAGACAGGCGAGCAGAAGGCGGCCGAGAAGAAGGTCCCCGCGAAGAAGGCTTCCGAGGCCGGAGGAAGTGCTCCGGATCCCAAGAGCCACAAGAAGCGGTAGATCCTGCGTAACGCATGGCTATGGGAAGCGGGACACGCAAATCCCAGGCTCCGGGGAGCGGGACAGGCTCCTGGGAGCGGGACACGCATCGATTCCCGATAGTCTCCTCCATGCGCGAAACGCACCCTCCTTCTGACGAGCCCAGACTCGGAGAGGTCCCGGCGCAGGCACACCGCCAGCAGGGGCTCCGCGCCCCCTTGAGTGAGGTCACCCTGCGGGCCTGGCAGGCCTCGTTGCTCCTCCGAGCCCGCACATGGTCCTCCATCCGGTCGTCTCGGGCCCCTGGATCCATGACTCAGAGAAAACTGGGTTTTTCCTGTGCGGTCGCTGACGCGGACTGCACTCCAGTCTGTGTAAGGAGCCAACGAGGCCTTCGGGCCTCCCGACCGCTGCTCCTTGCCGACCTGGCCCTCCTGCTACGTCGACCTCAGATCAAGGA
>JAJRTL010000019.1 GCA_024278315.1 Planctomycetota bacterium
ATTTCGAGTTCAGGACGGCTGCGCAAGATGAAGGCGACCCAAGAGGGTCGTCGAATCGAAGCAATGCCGAGCGAACCGATAGGTTCGCGGTCCTGGACCGAAAGACGCCGTCAGACGCATCGAGGTCATGAATCGTTCGGGCTAGATCCTTGCGATCCTTCGTGATCCCCGAGAGAAGCGGCCGAAACATGCAGGGCCCCGTGTCCGAGGCTCTGAAGTGGGAGATCTCTGAGCCCTCCCTCCCCGAATCTGGTCTCCATGCGCTGATGCAAGGGGGGCAACTGTGATCCGTCGATCACGCTTCCCCTCAGCAGTCATTGCTCCTATCAGACCTCGAAGGGCCACGGAGAGCCGAGGGCAGGAAGGGGGGAATCGCACGCCCATCCAACCTTCGAAGTGAACCTTGCTCCTCCTCGGTCGGGCTGGTAACAGGACAGCTTTGGGGACAGGGAGGAGCCCGATGACGAAGATCAGTCCTTCCAGAAGGATGGGAAGAAGACGATCAAGGGCGTGTAGATCTCGAGGCGACCGAGAATCATGATGAAGGACAGCAACGACTTGGTGCTGCTGGAGTAGAGACCAAAGGAGCCATAGGAGCTGCAGTCCATCGCGAGGGCATTGGCGGGTGTGCCCAGTGGATTGGCTGCATCGAGGCTTCCCGGGATCAGCTGTGTGAGGCCCGGCCCCATGTTGGAGAGGCAGGTCAGGACCGAGGTGAAACCCGTCATGAGATCGACCTGCGGCTCCAGGATCAGCAGCGCAACCGTCCCGAAGACGAGAACCAGGACCCAGAGGATGAAGAGGGCGAAGATGGCCTCCAGCATCCCCGTGTCGACCTTCTGCCCCTTGATCTGCATCGGCTCCACGCTGCGCGGCCGGATGAAACGGCGCAGGACGAAACCCACGTAGTTGAAGAGCACCAGGACGCGGGCCAGCTTGAGGCCCCCTCCCGTGGACCCCGAGCAACCACCCCCGAACATCAGGACGGCAATCAGGAATTGGGCCAGGATCGGCCAGGCGAGGAGGTTGCTGTTGGCGAAACCGGTAGAGGAGACCAGGCTCGCCGTCTGGAAGGCACTGTCCCGTAGGCTCTCCCCCAGGCTGCTGTAGTCATGAACACGGTCGAACCCGGCAGAGGGCACAGGCACACCCCCTTGGATCAGGAGGACGAATCCGATGAGCAGCGAGGCACCGATCGTGAGGAAGAAGTAGAGCCTCCACTCGGGATTGCCCCAGAAGATGGCCCAGATGTCCTTGGGCCTCGGCATGTCGGCCCACTTGGGGATGATCCCTCCCTTGGCCGCCTTCTTGAAGAGACTCTCGACCCTGTGGTAGAGGCCGAAGTTGGCCGCGGCCAGGAACATCCCAAAGATCGCCAAGAGTTCGATCCAGTGGTTCTGAAACTCCCCCAGGCTTCCGTTCTTGGTCGAGAAGCCACCCGTCGCAATGGTCGCAAAGGAGTGGCAGATGGCATCGAAGATCCCCATACCGAGGATCCAGTATCCCATCGCAAGAAAGATCGTGATGTAGAGGTAGATCCGGATCAGGGCGGACGCCGACTCACGGATCCGTGGCTTCACACCCTCCTTGGAGACACCCGCCACCTCCGCCTGGAAGAGCTTCTTCTCCGTGATACCCAGTGCCGGCAGGAAGACCAGGAACATGACGACGATGCCGAGCCCACCCAGCCAGTGCAGGAGGCTGCGCCAGAGTGTGATGGCCACCGGCAGGTCCCCGATCAGCCAGTTGCCTCCTGCCCCCATGATGGACGAGCCGGTCGTCGTCATGCCGGAGATTGACTCGAAGACGCCATCCCAGACGGTTTCCACGACACCCGTGAAATAGAAGGGAAGCCCTCCCAGGAAGCCCGACAGGAACCAGACAAGGGCCACGGCGAGCAGGCCTTCGCGGCGGAAGAACTCGGCCTTGCTGTTCTTGCCGATGCGGAAGAGCAAGGCACCGGTGATGCCCCCGATCGCAGCAGAGATACCGAATCCCAGGAAGGCATTGTCGTCCCGGGGCCCCACCACGCCCTCACCCATCAGGAGCTGGATGATCGGTGGAACGACCATCAAGAAGGAGAAGAGCGTCAGGAAGGCTCCCAGGACCTTGGCCACCATGTACAGGTTGAGCGCGGGATCCAGGAGACGAAGGAACTGGGTTTTGATCGGTGAGAACAAGAGGAGGGTACCGCCGTCAGTCCTTTTTCTTCTCTTCCAGGAGCTTGAAGACCTTCTGCTCGACCGTCGGGAGCAGGAAGAAGATGAGGTTGTCCTTTTCCTTCAGGACGTCGTTGCCTCGCGGAATGATGACCTGCTCCTGACCGTCCTCGACCCTCTGGATGGCGCCTACGACGCAGCCCTTGGGGAACTTGGAGTCCATGAGCATCTTGCCTGCAATGGCACTCCCAACGCCAACCTTGGCCGCACAAACCTTGGCAGCCCCCTCATCGAAGGTGGCGAGGTACTGGAGGCGGCCGGCCTGGACTCGCTGCACGATGGCCTCCGAGCACAGGAGGCGTGGGGAAACCGCGCGGTCGATACCGACGACCTTGTAGATCTCCGCGTAGGTGGGCGAGGAAACCAAGGCGATGGTCCGTTGGCAGCCCAGCTCGCGGGCAACGAGGCAGGCAAGCAGATTCTTCTCGTCGATTTCTGAGGCCCCGACGAAAGCATCGGCCTTGCCGACATGCTCCTCGCGGAAGGCCTCGGCATCCGCCCCTCCCACATGGAGGATCTTCATGTCGGGATCGATCTGATTGGCATGTTCCTCGAGGGAATCCCGGCTCTCGATGAACATCCGGACCTTGACGCCCTGTCGGCTCAAGCTTCGTGCCGTGTGGAAGGCCACGCTGCTGTCTCCAAAAACGATGACGTTGCGCGTGCGCCCCTTGCGAGCCCCGACCCAGCCCTCGAAGTCCTCCACGACCTTGGGTTTGCCCAGCAGGTAGACCTCGTCATTGACCTTGAACTCGAAGTTGCCGTCGGGAATCAGCGGTTTGCCATCCTGGCGGACGGCCACGACGTTGAGGTTCTGGGGCCACTTGATGTCCCGGAGGACGGCTCCATTGAGCGGCGAGTCCTCCTTGACCGGCACGACGCGGAGTGTCACCTTGCCCTCCAGGAAGTTCTCGACAGAGACCGCCTGGTTGCGTCGCACGATCTTGGCGATCTCCTCCGCAGCAAGATCCTCCAAACTCAACAGCCCATCGAAGAGGAGGTTCTTCCTCATGAAGGTCCGATAGTTCTGGTAGGGGGCGATGTCCTTGACGCGGACGATGGCCTGCTGCGCGCCCATACGCTTGGCCAGGAACCCCGCCAGCAGGTTGACCCTGTCGTTGTTGGTGACCGCGAGCACCAGATCCGCGAGAGCTGTCTCGGCCTCATCCAAGGTGCCGGGCTCGCTGCAGTCCCCACAGAGGGTCTGCACGTCAAGGGCCTCTCCGACCCGCTTGACGCGGATCGAATCCGCATCAACGACGGTCACGTTGTGCCCGTCGTAGGAGAGAACTTTGGCGAGATGGAAGCCGACCTCACCGAGACCAAGGATGACGAGATTCATGTGCGATGGAGTTTCGGAAAGGCCAAGAGCATAAGCCTGAGTGTCGATAAGAGAAAAGAACGCGCTTTTCTTGACCGGATAGAACTCGTCGCTGAGGGTATCGGCTGTGATTCTCGTGCTTGACAATCGGGATTCCTTCGTCTTCAACCTCGATCAGATCCTCAGGGACCAGGGAGAGCGGACGGAGGTCCTGCGCAGCGACCGGCATACGGCGGGCGAACTCCTTTCCAGATCCTGGAAGGCCATCGTCCTGTCCCCAGGGCCAGGACGCCCCGAGGAGGCCGGCTGCCTGCTGGAGCTCCTGCGCCAGGCCCCTGGGGATCTCCCCATCCTGGGCATCTGCCTCGGGCAACAGGCCCTGGCTCTTGCCGAGGGTGGTGGCCTTCGACAAGCGAGCGAGATCTTCCACGGTCGAAACTCCTGGATTCGACACAAGGAAGAGGGGATCTTCCAAGGTCTACCCAACCCGATCGAAGCCTGTCGGTATCACTCCCTGATCGTGGATCGCCTCCCCGACTGCTTCGAACCCACGGCCTGGGCCACTGGAAAGGAGAAGATCCTCATGGGGATCCAGCACAAGAAGAAGCCGCGATTCGGCCTGCAGTTCCACCCGGAGTCCTTCCGTACGCCCCGAGGGGCGCAGATCATCGAGAACTTCCTCCTTTACTGCGTCTGATCACGATGTCCCCACCCAGCTTGGAAGTTCGCGGATTACGCAAAACCTTCGCCGGCCAGGAGGTGCTCTGTGGCGTGGATTTCGAAGTCCGCGAAGGCGAGATCCTCGGCCTCGTCGGCCCCAACGGCGCCGGAAAGACGACCCTGCTGCGCTGCCTGGTTTCGATCCTGCACAGGAATGCGGGCAGCATCCGGATCGGCTCGATCGATGCCACGCGTGATCCCGTGGGCGCACGCAGGCTCTGCAGCTACCTGCCCGGAGAGACTTCGCTCTACGACCACATGCGCGGATCGGAGATGTTGGAGTTTGCGAGCTCCTTCTACGAGGGAGTGGATCCCGAGATCGCCCGCCTCGCCGCGGAGGCCTTTCCCCTGCCCCTGGATCAAAAGATCAAACACTACTCCGCAGGCATGAAGCAGAAGGTGGCCTTGAGGATCGCCCTCAGTGCACCGACTCCCCTCTTCTTGATCGACGAACCCGACCGGGCCCTCGACAAGTCCTCGCGCCAGGCTCTCTACCGTCTGCTGCTCGTCCTCAAATCCCGAGGACGCTCCATCCTCATCTCCTCCCACCACCTGGCCGAACTCACGGAGGTCGCGGATCGCTGCATCTACCTGGTGCATGGTCGCATCGCATCCGAAGAACAAGTCCAGGCGGCACAAGATCGGCTGAGCCTGGTCCTGCGGGCGCGCTTGCCAGGGCAGGTGGAGGAGCTTTCGCTCCCTCCGGGTGTCCGGATCCTCGAGCATCCCCCTGAGCTGCATCTGGAAGCCGATCGGATCGAGGACATGAACCAGGCTATGGAGGTCCTGCTGGCGCTCCACCCCAGCAGCATTGAATATGGGCGTCCGAGCCTCCAGGAGATCTACGACGAGCTCTTCCAGGGAGCGGTGGACTGATGCAGATCGTCAAGAAGACCTGGAAGGAGATGCGGGCCTTGACGCTGCTCTATCTGATGCTGCTCTCGCTCCTCCTGTTCCTGGCCTTGATCTACTGGCCAGAATCACGAGAGATCTTCGTCAAGAAGGGGAAGCTCTACAGCGCCATCGCTCCCACCGATTCGCTCAAGAAGTTCTTCTGGGACGTGGCTGCCCCCTATGCGGAGAAGGCGGCCTATGCCGCCTATGTGGCGATCCAGCATTTCTACAAGGGCATCAACATCGTGGGTATTGCCACGGCCGTCCTTCTCGGCACGGGGACGATCGCCAAGGAACGGGAACGGGGCTCGTTCGAGTTCCTCACCTCCCGTCCGATCTCCAGGGACAAGATCCTCTTTTCGATCACCGGCGTCCTGACGCTCTGCCTGATCGTACCGATCTTCATCACGTCGATGGCCATCGCCTGGCTGGCCCCGATCTCTGGCCAATCGCTACCGCTGCATGGTCTGGTGCACGGAGCCATCCATTCGAGCCTCTTCGTCGAACTCATCCTCCTTCTGACCCTGTTCTTCTCGGTCCTCATGAAGACGCAGGTGCAGGTCGCTACGAGCATCGGGGCCTTCGTGATCTTCCAGGTCGGCATCTTCTTCATCACCGGCGTTCGAAAGGTCTCCCTCTTCAAGCTCACGGACTATGAGGCCTATCAGGCCATGATTCCCGGGAACGTCGAATATTCGCGTCTCTTCTGGTCCACACACATTTGGCTGATCCTGGCCAACCTGGCTCTCTTCGTCGCAACCCTGCTCCTGTTCCGGAAGCGAGACCTGGGATGAGCACGGCCGACCATGACCGCAGCAGGACGGACATCCCCAAGAAGGGGGCACTGCTGCGGATCTTCCTGCGCGAACTCGGTCGTGTCCTCGCCTTGCCCTGGCACCTCCTGTTCTTTCTCCCGCGCAAGGCTCGTCACCGACGAAGAGCGCTGAAACTCCTGGACGAGCAGGATCCATCCGGGCGCGACGCGGCCAACGCAGCTGCCGGCCGCGAGTTTGCCGAGGCCCTGGGGAGCCGGATCGAATCCATCCAGCATGTCTATCTCGCTTGCGGGGAAGCCTCGGGCGAAGAACATGCGATCTCTCTGGCAATGGCCCTGCGCGAGGCCCGACCAGAGTTGCGCATCTCGGGCTTGGGTGGTGAAGCCCTCGAGAAGGCGGGCGTCGACCTCTGCGACAACCTCGTGGATCGCGCCGTGATGGGGCTCTCGGCAGTCCTCAAGCAGCTGCCCTTCTACTTCGGTGTCATAGGTCGATTCCTACGTTTTCTCGAGGAGGAGCAGGTGGACCTGCTCATTCCCATCGACAATCCCGGACTCAACCTGGTGCTGGCCGAGGCCGCGCAGCGCAGGAACATCCCCGTGCTCTACTACATCTGCCCGCAGTACTGGGCCTGGGGCCCCTGGCGCATGAAGCGCTTCCGCGCGGCCGTGGACGGCGCTATCTGCATCCTTCCCTTCGAGCAGGGTCTCTTCCTCGACGCAGGGATCCCCACCGCAGCTTCAGGCCACCCGCTGATGGGCAGACTTCCTGCGCTTGCACCCGAGCCGCGCCAAGAAACGCTCCTCCTTCTTCCCGGCAGTCGGGCCGCGGAGCTTCAGCGCCATCTACTCCCCATGCTGGATCTCTGGAAGCGCTTCTACGACCGACATCCCGGAGCCCGGGCACTGCTCACGCAGAGCCGCAGCAAGGGGCTGGCCTTGGTGCGCCAACGCATCGACGCATGGGAACGCCAAGGACGTGTCTTCCCCGCTCTTGAGATTCTCGATGCGGATCCCCTTCCCCTGACCGGCAAGGTCCGCGCCTGCCTCGTCAAATCTGGAACCAGCAGTCTCCAGACCGCACTCTGTCGCACCCCCCTCGTGGTCGTGTTCCAGATCCAGGGCCTCTTCGAGGCGATCGTCGCACGTACGCAGATCATCATTCCTTGGATCGCAGCTCCCAATCTCGTACTGGGAAGAAAGGTCTTTCCCGAGCACGCGCAATGCGACGCCCGTTTCTGGGACGAAGCCCTGAATGAGCTCGAGGCCCTCTGGGAAGCCTCCCCCGCGCGCGACGAGCAGCTCGAAGCCCTGGACGAGGTCCGCGAGCGCCTGACCGGCCCCGACCCCGCGCGGCTCGCAGCGGGCTGGATCTTTGCAGCCGCTGCCAGGACCGAATCCGGCTCCTAGCCCGGAACCAGGTCAGGCTCCGGCTAGCAGCCAGAGTCAGGCGAGTCGGCCACGCTCGTCTTCAAACTGCGCGCGCCCCTCCTCCACGAGCTTGTGCATACCCGCGAGAAGGGAGCGCCGCGCGATCGGAAACAGACTCGGATCGACGTCGTCGTAGACCAAGGGCAGGAGCGCATCGAGGCTCCGTGGAGTCCGCGTCAGTGCCTCGAGGAGGGCTTCCTCCCGCTTGCGGCGATGCGCAAGGAAGTGGCGCAGGACGGTGTGCGAGTCCGGCATCGCCGGGCCATGAGCAGGATAGATGGTCCCCTGCGGCCGCTTCAGGAGAGCCTCCAGGGACTGGAGGTAGGTGGCGAGGTGTCCCTCCGGTGGATCGATCAGGATGGTCGACACCGTGGAGATCATGTCTCCCGCGATGAGTGCGTGATAGCGGCTCTCCTGGAAGCAGAGATGCCCCGGATGGTGCCCTGGCGTGTGGAGGGCTTCCAGCTGCCAACCCTCGGATCCATCTGGTGCCTGTCCGAGTTCCAGGCAATCGCCATGGGCCAGTGCCCTGGTTTCGAGTCCTTCGAGGGAGATCTCCGACAAGCTGATCTCGTGTGCGAGGATCGGCAACGAGAACTCCTGCGCAGTTCGGCAGAGCGCGCCCACGTGGTCGTTGTGACTGTGTGTCAGGAGAATGCCCGTGAGCGTCGTCCCCTGGCCCAGGAGTTCGTTCAGCTTTTCGAACAAACGATCCTGCTCCGCTGCTTCATGCGTCCCGGGGTCGACGATGTAGAGTGACTTCTCACCCACCAGGAGCGTGTTGGTCGTAGTCGACGGCGGCAGCGTAGGGGTCCGGAGTGCCGCCAGGAAGATGCCGGGAGAGAACCGGACAGGGTGCAACCGACCCGCACGAAGCCGATCCATCTCCTCGATCACCCTCCGATCCAGATCCTCGATCCCCCCCTCCTCCAAGGCCTCCAGGATCAGGAGCACGGGAGGTACAATCCGGATCTCACCCCGCCGCCAGGCCTGCAAGGCTTCGCCCGCGTCCCAGAATCGTCCCCCCACGAGCTCTCCGGTCACGATGGTGGCCTCCTCGCCTTCGGGAAGCTCGAGATCGAGGAAGAGCGTTTCGTAGCGCACGGGGGCGAAGGGCGGGGTCGTCATCCAACCCAGGTCGCGGAAGGGGCTCTCGCCGATGGGCTCGGCCCAGGTGTCCCATGCATCCACGCCTGCGTCCTGCCTCTCCGCCCGGAGCAGTTCCCCCCGAAGATCAACCCGCCCCTGCGGATCCAGATCCAGACTTCCCGTGGCAGCCAGGACGCCCGTCTCCTCGAAGAGCTCACGCAGCGCGCAGCGCCAAACGGCCAGCCGTTTGTCCCCAGCCGCGAGATCCCACTCCTCAGGGCTGACCACCCCACCAGGAAAGGCGTGATATCCGCCGAAGAAGCGCAGCTTCGGGTTTCGTTCGACCAGAAAGACCTGGTCACGATCATTTTTTTTCGCCGCAGCAGGACGGCAGAGGAGAGGCGTGGCGACATCGGTTCTCTATGGGGTTCCCCCCATGCCAAGGGCGCATGGGACACGTGATCGTTGGGGCTCTCAGGCAGGACATCCGGCTCGAAGCCAGGAGATACAAGGCCTGCAGCCCGATGAGCCCCAAGTGGACTGTAGCTCACAGTATCCTGGTCACTAGTAGAGAAACAGCTGCCTTCGAGACTTCATTCTCCCTCCCCCTCGAAGCTCGACTGGCGGCGAAAAAGCCTTCCGCGAACCCCCACTGTCCCTTCCATCTGGTTCTCTGCATGCACCCGCAAAAGACCCCCTTGAAACCTGGACTGGCCTCCCTCGCCGAGAGACTCCGCAAGGCCCGCCAGGAGGCCGGCTTCAAGCGCTTCGAGGATGCGGCCAAGAAGGCCTGCATCTCCGTCAACACGCTCAAGAGCTATGAGTACGGCAAGTTCGTCCCGAGCGCCCTCAATCTCGCGGCTCTGGCCAAGGCCTATCAGGTCACGACCGACTGGCTTCTGGGCATGAGCAACCACCCCAAGGGCCTGCCCGCCGGCAAGGCACTCGTGGATCTCGAGACCGCCGAAGCCATCCTCGCTGCGCGCACACGCGAAGAGCTCCTCCCCCACCTGTCATGGCATCCGCCCATCACACAGTGCATCCGGCCCATCCCCACGAGAGGCGAGATCCTCTCGCTGAAGGAGGCGATGAGCTTGAGCCAGAGACTGGTCGCCAAGATCAATCGCCTGGCTCCCGACCTCGCCGAGAAATGGGAAGCCTTCGAGAACGACCTCGGCTCCTGAGGAGCCGAACCAGCAGGCTACCGACTCACGCCGAGGGGAAGAGGAAGCGGCAGAGGGTGGCGTGCGACTCCGCGAGTTTCTTGCGGTCCAGGTGCTCTCCCACCTGATGCGCCTGCGCGGGCGTGCCGGGTCCGAAGTTCAAGGCGTCGAGTCCCATCTGTGAGAGGCGCCCGACATCGGTCCAAGCTTGTTTGGCCAGCGTCTCCACAGCTGCGCCCGCGGCCTCGGTGAGTCTTGCGAGCAGGGGATTGTCACCGCAGACCTTGCCCGAAGGACAGAGATCCGTGATCTCCATGCCCACGAGCCCTTGGCCCCAGAGATCTTCGCCCACGGCCTGGCGAACGAAGTTCTCCAGCCAGGTCACGGCTTCCTCGCTGCTGCGGTCGGGACCGAAACGGAAGTTCAGGTTGAGTGAACTGGCCCCCGGGACGACGTTGCGGGCCCCCTCGAAGTCGAGCATCGTGGCCGACAGGACCTCGCGGAAGGCAAGACCGTGGAACTGGATATCACGAGGCTCGAGCGCTGCAACCGCCGTGAGGAGAGGCGCTGCCATGTGCAGCGCGTTGCGCCCTTGCCACGGCCTTGCAGAATGTGCGCGTTGACCCGTAAAGGCGACGGTGGCATGCATCGTCCCCAGACAACCCAGTTCGATCTGGTTGTCGGTAGGCTCCATGGCAATGGCAAGGTCCACGTCCTGGAAGGCACCCGGTGCGGCGCTCATGATCTCGGGCATGCCCGAACCCTCGTAGGGACCCTCTTCGGCTGCATAGAGCACGCCCGCGAGGTCGTAGGGGGACTCCTCCAGGAGCGCCCTGGCCATGACCTCAAGAATGACGGCATCGCCTCCCTTCATGTCCGAGGAGCCGAGCCCATAGATCGTATCGCCCTCGATGCGCGGTGGATTGTCGTCAGAGACGGGAACCGTATCGAGATGCCCAAGCAGCAGCAGGCGAGGCACTCCTTCGCGGAAGGGCCGCGCTTGGAAGGCGAGGTTGTCGCCCGCTCGCGTGACCGCGTGGAAGCCCTTCTCCTTGAGCCAGGCCTCTACGAAGTCGGCGATCAGACCTTCATCACCGATCACGCTGGGAATGGCCAGGAGAGCCATGCAAAGTTGCTCCAGGTCACCTACGGGCTGCTCGCTCATGATCTTGCCTCTTCGCGCTCAGACGGCAAAGCCACGCAGGATGTCATTGAGCGCCGTCTTCTCGTCGGTGCTCTGACTCCGCTCCTTCAGGATCAGCGCGCAGGGGATCTCATATTCTCCGGCGGGGAACTGCTTGCGGCGACTCCCCGGGATGACGACGGCTCCGGGCGGGACCTTGCCCAGATGGGTGACGGGCTCCTCACCGCGGACATCGATGATGGGAGTCGTCGAGGTCAGGCAGACGTTGGCGGCCAGGACCGCACCATCACCCACCTCGACGCCTTCGACGACGATGCAGCGCGAACCAATGAAGCAATCGTCCCCGATGATGACAGGTCTTGCGCCTGCAGGCTCGAGGACGCCGCCGATACCGACGCCGCCGGCCAGATGCACGTTCTTGCCGATCTGCGCGCAGGAACCCACCGTGGCCCAGGTGTCGACCATGGTGCCCGCGCCCACATAGGCACCGATGTTGACGAAGCCCGGCATGACCACTACTCCCCGCTCGCAGAAGGAGCCGTAGCGCACGACGGCGCCGGGGACGATGCGCACCCCCGCTTCGGCCAGCCCACTCTTGAGCGGCACCTTGTCATGGTAGTGCAGGGGTCCGGAGTCGTGTTCTTCCATCGGGGCCAGGGCGAAGTAGAGGCTCACGGCCTTCTGGATCCAGCCCTGTACCTGCCACCTACCGTTCTCGTCCTTGGTCGCCACGCGATGACGCCCCTTGTCGAGGTCTTCCACCGTGGAGAAGACGGCTTCTTCGTGCTGCTTGTCCTTCAGCAGCTCTCGATTCTCGGCAGCAGCTTCGATCAGGGCCTGGCGGGGATCGTCGAGTTGGCTCATGGGAGTCCTTTGGGCAGTCGGCTGGTTCGTCGTTTTCAGGGGACCTCTTGTACCGAGGGGGGCATCCACAAGCAATCCGCCGCCATCCCCGCGGCAGCGCAAGCCCCCTTCTGGCGCGAATCCGTGGATCAGACGACAGGCCAGCGGCTCAGGGCTTCGGCGCAGTCCTTGAGGGAGGGGACGAGGGCGATCCGGAACCAGCCTTCGTTGCCCTCGCCGAAGAAGGAGCCTGGCGAGACGACGATCCCCGCGTCGAGGCAGAGGTCGGCATAGCTCTGACCCGTGTGCCCCTGGGGCACGCGTACCCACAGATAGAAGGTGGACTCGGCAGGCCAGACCTGGAGGCCCAGATCCCTCATGCCCTCGGTCATGAGGGAGCGTTTGTCGCCGAAGACCCTGCGCCTCGCTTCGACATGATGCTCATCGGACCAGGCAGCCAGGCTGGCCGCCTGGGTCATGATGGGCATGGCCTGTCCCATGGCCGCACGGCACTGGCGATACCAGCTGACGAGCTCGGGATCTCCTGCCACCATCCCCGAGCGATAGCCGGTCATCCCCGAGCGTTTGCTGAGCGAATGGAAGGCAAGACAGCCTTCCATTCCGAACTCCAGCAGGCTATGGGGCCGATTCTCACCGAAGTGGATCTCCGTGTAGCACTCGTCCGAGCAGAGCACGAAGCCGTGCTGCTCACGTGCGTCCACCCAGGCCTCGAACAAGCCAGGCGTGCCATCGGTTCCGGTGGGATTGTGCGGATAGCTGATCCAGACGATCGCCGCCCTGGCCAGGAGTTCTGCCGGAAGATCCCGGGGATCCATGAGGTAGCCATTGTCCGCCGTGAGCGCGTGGCCATGGGTCTCGGCTTGAGCATAGAGGCTGCCGAGCTCCATGACCGGGTAGCCAGGCTCCGGATAGACCACCGCCTTGCGCTCACTCTCCGGATCCAGCAGCGCCAAGGGCAGATGGAACATCGCCTCCTTGCTCCCACGCACGGGCAGGATGCCCTTGTCGACGTCCAAGGTCACGCCGAAGCGCCTCGCGAACCAATCCGCAAAGGCTTGCCTGAGCTCCTGGCTGCCCGCCACGGTCGGGTACTGCGAGATCTCCGGGGTGGCCTCAACGAAGGCCTTGCGGATGATCTCGGGCGTCGGCTCCACGGGGTCGCCGGTGCCAAAATCCAGGACCTCGACGCCTTGCGCGAGGAGGTCGGCCTTGCGCCGCGCCAGCTCGACCATCGGGTAGGGCTTCTGCGCTCGGATGCGTTCGTTCATGGCCGGATCCTATCCAAGACGCTTGCCGTGAAGGGCGCTCTTTCGAGATCGGAGACTGGGACCTGCAGCAGTGCCTCGAGGTCGGCGGGCTCATCCACATCCCGTTCGGGCCGTAGGAGGCAGAGACTCAGACCCTCTTTCAGGGCCCAGCTCCTGCTGGCCTCGAGGACCGTGGCCCCCTCGCGATGCGAACCCAGGGACTCGAGATCGAAGAGCCCAGGCAAGGGTCGCCCGAGCCCCACGAGGTAGTAGCCCCCTCCCAGATCCGGCCCCAGAATCAGGTCGACCCCCGGAGCCGCAAGGCTCTCGAAAGCCTCCAGGATCCGCTCTGCAGGCAGGAGCGGCGAGTCCGTATTGCGCAGGACGACCCGGGTGGCTCCGTCCTCGAAGGCCGCAGCACAGGCATGCGCCATCCGCGCTCCCAGGTCCTCCCCGACCTGTGGAAAGAGACGAAGCCCCTTGTACCCCTCGACCCAGGGCGGCGGATCTGCAGTCCCCCCCCCGCAGAAGTGCAGCTCCAGTCCCAGGCCCGGCCCTGGCAAGCCGAGGCTCTGCTCCAGGATGTCCCGCAGGAAGGCCTCAGAGAGTGCGGCCGCCTGATCGGGGCCCAGAGGAGGACAGAGACGCGTCTTCACCCGCCCCGGCACCGGGATCTTGGCGAAGAGCAGGAGTCTGTCGGTGGCAGGCATGGCGGCGAGATGGGCAAAAGTGAGGCTTCTGCAAGAAGCTGCGAACAGGAAGGTGCTACAGACGTTTGGGCAGGACTGCCCTGGCCTCTATCCTTGCCGCACGGACCTCCGTAGGAAAGGTCCGGTTTCGAGTCCCGCCCGGAGACAACGATGGTCCGTGAATACATGATCCCCTCCCTCACCGCACTCTTGCTTCTGTCCCTGCCGAGCCTCGCTGCCCAGGGCCATGGCCAGGATCCAGAGAAGGTCCTCAAGTCCCAGATCGACGACAGCCTGAAGGAGTTCGCCAGCACCCCGCCGAGAACGCCACTGCAAGCCGCCCAGTTCTTGATCGCCGCGATCCGTTCGCCCAGGCACTACGATCTCTCGGACGGGCCTTTCATACGGGCCCCCTTCCAGACGCTACGAAAGGCACAGCGCAACAGCGGACTCTACGGCAGGGGTGAGCCCAACCTGGTCCGCATCACCAGCGCCTGGGCCTACCAGGCGCTCTGCGAGCTCGACAAGAAGCAGTTCGCCGAGGAGCTGGGCGCGCTGCGCACGGCCTTTGCCAAGGAGTTCGGTCTGGAGGGCGCCAAGCTGGATCAGGCTCTAGAGCCCTATGATCCCCTCCAGTACGCCAGCCGCATGCTGAGCAGCAACCTCATCGAAATCCTCCTGTCCCAGGTCGCAAGGTACGAGATGCTGATCCAGAAGAAGGCACGTGCCGCCAAGGCTCGCCCCTGGGAGGCCTTCCAGCAGAAGGGTGTGGATTTCCTGATGGGCACGCAGAAGGACGGCCAGTGGCTCGTCCCCGCCGGCCCAGGCGGCTCCATGGTAGCCGATCCCGGCATCACGGCTCTCTGCCTGGCTGCCGTGGCCAGCAAGCCCGAAAGCCAGCGGACCGACAAGGAGAATCAGGTCATAGAGAAGGGCATCAAGTACCTCATCTCTGAACAAAAGGAGGACGGCAGCTTCTCCAGATATCTCCCCAACTACGTGACCTGCACCGCAGTCATGGCACTGAGCCGCAGCGCGCTTCCAGGCACGGCCGAGGCGCTCCGCAAGGCCCAGCGCTTCTTGCTGGCCATCCAGAATGCCGAGAAGAACGGGTTCGTGGTCAGCGATCGCGACTATGGCTCCATCGGCTATGGAGGCGATCGACGCGGAGACGTCAGCAACACACAGATGGCGCTCGATGCCCTCCGTGCGACCGGTCTTCCGGCCGAGCACGAGGCCATAGAGAAGGCGCTCATCTTCCTGCGCCGAAGTCAGAACCTGCCGGGCAAGGGTAGCTATAAGGGCACACGTCGCACCAAGGACGGACGCAAGGTCCCTGTCCGGGCGGGCAACGATGGCGGCTCCGCCTACTACCCCGGCAACTCCCCCTTCGGCTATGACGAGACCTCGGACGGCGCACAGGTCGCGCGCAGCTACGGCTCCATGACCTACGCACTGCTGAAGTGCTACATCCTCGCCGACCTGCCCAAGGAGGACCCGCGCTTGCAGGCGGCACTCAACTGGTGCTTCTCCAACTACAACCTCGAGGAGAACCCGGGAGCCAAGAAGAGCGCCAACAAGATGGTCCGCTACCAGGGTCTCTACTACTACTACCTGACCCTGGCCCGCGCACTCTCGCTCGCCGGTATCGACAAGGTGAAGGACAAGGACTGGCGTGCGGATCTGCGCGCGAAGCTGAAGACCAAACAAGGCGCTGATGGGTCCTGGACCAACAAGAAGAACTCACGCTGGTGGGAGAACAACCCTCTCGTCGTGACCGCCTACGCCCTGCTCGCACTCTCCGAGTGAGGTTTCGCAAGTGAAGTCTGTGACACGTCGCGTCCCGTGACTGGAATCGACAGCTGGAGAAACGAAGATGAGTTGGCTCCCCCCCCGCGCCTGGTTCCGCCTGGCTGGCCTCACGCCGCAAGAGCCTGGCCCGCTCGGCATGCTCTACGAGGGCGAGTGGCACGACCTCTCCCCTCTCCTGGGCATGGGTGCCTTCGACAGTCTCGCCCGACTCGCCGACGGAACACTGACGGGTGAGGGGCTCAGCGCCATGGCCTCCCATCTCGGCGACCACACGCGACTCGCGGGGCGCCCCAGGTTCGGCCTTCCTGTCCCGCGCCCCGGCAAGATCCTCTGCCTGGGCAAGAACTACCATGCCCACGCCGCCGAGTTCGGTTCCGAGGCACCCACCCAACCCATGTTCTTCAACAAGCTCCCCGAGTGCCTACTGCCAGCCTGCGAATCGGTCGAGCTCCCCCCGGAGGTGGGACGCGTCGACCACGAAGCCGAGCTCTGTCTCGTTCTCGGCAAGAGCGGCAAGGACCTGCTGCCCGAGGAAGCCGGCATGCTCGTCTATGGCGCCACCCTCATCGACGATGTCACGGCGCGCGACATCCAAGGCGAGGATCGCAAGAAGGGTCATCCCTGGGTGCGCGCCAAGAGTTTCGACACCTTTGGGCCTGTCGGCCCTTGGGTCGTGCCCTACGAGGATCTCTTCACCTATCGAATCATCCCCGAGAACGCGACGCCCGACCTCGCCATCGAGTGCTACCTCGACGGCGTGCAAAAGCAATCCTCGCGCACCGGTCTCATGGTGCACGACGTCGCCCACATGCTCGCTCATCTGAGCCATCATACGACCCTGCGTCCTGGCGACCTCATCGCGACCGGCACGCCCGAAGGCGTCTCACCGCTCAAACCGGGTTGCGAAGTGGAGATCCGCTGCGAGTCCCTCGGCAGCCTCTTCCACCGCGTCCGCTAACCCGAACGATTCAGCCCAGGCCCTGGAGGAACAATCCTCCATCGACCGAGATCTCCTCACCGGTGATGTAGGAACCACGGTCATCGAGCAGCAGTTCTACGATCCCTCGGAGGTCTTCGGTCCTGCCCGTGCGCCCCACCGGTATTCGATCCGCCATGCGCTGCGCACTCTCGGCATGACTGTGTTCATGGACGATGACGCCGGGAGAGATCATGTTGATCGTGATGCCGAGCGGGGCCCACTGACGAGCCAGACTCTTGATGGCCGACAGGAGCGCACTCTTGACCGCGAAGTAGGCCGGAGCCCGGACCTTGCCGGTTGCCAGGGAGAGGCCCGATGTCCCGAAGACCAGGAAACGTCCTCCGCCCTCCGCGGCCATACGCGGAAGGAGAGCCCGGGCCGCATGAAGCACACTGATGAAGTTGCTGGCGAAGAGATGCTCCCAATCCGCGCGCTGTGTCTCGAGGATCTCCTTCTCGAGGTAGTCCCCCACACAATGCAACCAGGCATAGGGACAGGGTCGTTCTGCAAGCAACTTCTCGACCGTGTCCGGCTGGGCCAGGTCCTGTCCGAGGGAGCGCGCCAGAGGGAGCACGTCCCAACCTTCCTCCTCCAACGATCGGTGGAGATCGGCTCCAATCCCACGACTCGCGCCACCGATCCAGACGGACCTGGCGCCACGCAGAGGCCCCGACGGAGATTCAGCCACCCAACTCTCCTGAACCGATCGGAATCCCGGCGAGCTTGTAGCCTCCAGGCGTTGCCAACAGCACAGGGATGATGTCGGGGTCAGGATCGGGCAACCAATCCAAGAGACGCGGCGCCTCCTTGAGAATGATCTGGCGCAGGAGGGCGTAGGACATGACGCCTACGAGATCTCCCATCTGTTCGACGGGACGATCCTTGAGTGCCGGCGTTCGTTGCACGGCGATCTGCAGGAAGGTCTGCGCAATGGGAGCTTCTGGGCTCGCGATGAGGCCGAACAATCTCTGATCGGGAGTCTGTTCTGCCTGTTCGATGTACTGATGAGAGAGAGCCTCTGCGTTGCTCTCCAGGAGAGCATCTGCCAAGTCGTTCTCGTCTGGTAGGCGATCGCCTCGTCTGGGGTTGGATTCCATGTCACACTCCTCATGCTCCGCTTGCGAGCGGGCAAACATCATACAGAGCGGGCCTGAAGAGTGCAGCCCCGATGCAAGGAGAGGGACGGCCCCCGAGGGATCAGAAGGAGCGGAGGTGGTTGGGCGGCCAAACGCAGGCCCGGACCCGCCCCTTGATCCGGTCATAGGCCACGTACCAGCCCTCCCGGGAGTCACTCGATACGGGACGGTTGTCGCCCAGGACGAAGTAGCTCTTCTCTGGCACGACGTAGCTGCGTGATCCAGCGCGATCCAGGTAGCTCTCGAAGGGCTCGGCCATCCTCCGCCCGTTCACGTAGATCCTGCCTTCCTGGATCTCGATACGATCGCCGGGGAGGCCGATGATGCGCTTGACGTAGTCGACCTTGTCATCATGCGGACTCTTGAGGATGACGACATCGAACCGGTCGATCTCGGCGACGGCATAGCTCACACGATCCACGAGCAGGCGGTCTCCATCCTCGATATTGGGGCGCATGGACGTGCCCCGGACCACGGAAAACTGGAACACGAAGAGATGCAGGAGCACGAGCACGCTCGCTGCACGCGCGAGATCCATGATCAGCGCCCGGAAGAACCTGCCTGCGCGCGAGCGCGGCAGAGCCTTGGCGGAGTCCGCCGCGGGCGTCGTGGCTACAGGCGCGTCGGCTTGGGCTGGGACCGGGTCTGGCATACCCGATCTATCGGCAGGACTCGCGCGGCGACTTGTGCCCCGTACCCAGTCCGCCCGATCCAGCGCCGGGTCAGGCGTTTAGCCCGGACTATTCATGAGATCGTTGTGAGCAAATGCGAGATCGGCGCAGCCGGTCTCGCATTTGCGGTCTGACGAGCGCATTTCGAGTTCAGGACGGCTGCGCGAGATGAAGGCGACCCAAGAGGGTCGTCGAATCGAAGCAATGCCGAGCGAACC
>JAJRTL010000279.1 GCA_024278315.1 Planctomycetota bacterium
CCGATCGTGACACCAGAGTGGGTCAGCGCGGGCGGGAACTGCCAGGCCAATCCTCGAGACGTCTTGATCGTGTTCGGCAATCAGATCCTCGAGGCCCCCATGGCCTGGCGATCCCGATACTTCGAATTCCTGGCCTACCGGGAACTGTGCAAAAACTACTTCAAGGCGGGAGCAGCGTGGACAGCCGCACCTAAGCCTGCGATGGGTGAGCGAAGCTACCACCCGACGTGGAAGCGTGGAGAAGAATACGTGACCACGGAGTTCGAGCCTCTCTTCGATGCTGCAGACATAGCCCGCTGCGGTCGTGATGTCATTATCCAGAGGAGCCATGTCACCAACGCCATGGGCATCGACTGGATCGAACGTCACCTCGGCGACGACTACCGCGTCCACCGAGTGGAGTTCGAGGACCATCGAGCCATCCACATCGACGCAACCTTCGTCCCGATGCGCCCAGGCACGTTTCTCGTAAACCCCGATCGCCCCATGAAGGACATGCCTGATGCCATCCGGAAATCGGGATGGGAGTTCCTTGAGGCGCCACGTTCGACTCTCCCCGAATCGCACCCTTGGTATCATTCGTTCAAGTGGCTCTCGATGAACATACTGAGCCTGGACGAGAGACGGGTCATCGTGGAAGCCAGTGAGACCCCCACGATCCAGGCTCTACGAGATTGGGGATTCGAGCCCATCCCTGTCCACTTCCGGAACAACTACAGGTTTGGCGGCAGCTTTCATTGCGCGACCGTCGACATCCGACGCCGAGGGGAGCTACAAAGCTACTTCAATTCCTAGCCCGGCGGACCAGCCCGATAGTCCCGCTCCAGAGCCGGGTCTATCGCCTCTTGGAACCGACCTTCGGATGATCTTGTCCTGCGGCCCCGTCACGGCCGCTGGGTTCCGTGAGATCCTTGAGGATGCGAGCAGGCACGCCTCCCACGAGGGTCCCTGGCGGGACATCATTCACGACGACTGCGTTCGCTGCGATCACGGAGTGCTCACCGATCGTCACATTCCCCAAGATCTTTGCGCCGGCACCCACGTCGACATGCCCGCACAGGATCGGCAGCCTGGGATCGGAACCAGACATCCCAATCGTGACTCCTTGGAACACCAGGCAGTTGGGACCAATGACAGCTTTTGGGTGGATCACGATGGCAAAGGGGTGTGGCAGGAGGAGTCCTCCTTCCACCTTCAGATTCAAGGGGATATCCGAACTGCAGATGGCAGACCAGATCCGATGCCACAGGACTGCCCATTTGCGCCGTATCCATGACACAGGCCCGCGTCCAGAAGCCGCCTGGTAGCGCCGCAACGATCGAATCAGCCGCTTACCCACATCGTACTCCAGAGATCGGAGCGCCTCACGGCTCATGTCAGGATGCTGACTCGAGGGGCGCTGACCAGGCTTGGGGTCAGTCACCACAAGCCCACCTCAGAAGTGTCTCGCGATCCAAGGGCAGGATGGTCACCGCCCACGCCTCGCGCAGACCGTGTGTGTCACTCGCAGACAAACCCAGGAGATCGATCGGGATCGTTTGCTTGATGAACATGACTTCGCAAGAAAAGGTGCATTGGTCAGAAACAGAGTGTCGCGAGACCGGGAGGCAGGCTCTTTGCGACGCCCTACAGCCAGTAGAGGGACAAATTTCTCCATCGTCAATAGCGGCGGAAAATTGGAGACCTTCTCAGAACCATCGGACGCCGGAGCGCCGAGGACCTGAGACAATCTGAAGAGTCATGCGATCTAGCCTGAAAGTGGGCTCTAGACCCCTTGGAATCAGCCTTTCCCAGCCTCGGCATCCCTATGCCCAATGGGTCAATAGGTCCCGAAAATCCACATGGGGCAAGGCGAATCGCTCCCCTCGAGTCGGTGTAACATTGGGGTACATGCAACTGAGGACTTCCATCGTCTACACGCAGGGGAGATGGGATCCCACCGATCGATCCTCTTGCTACGGATCAGCTCACCAAAGCCCATGCCTCACTGCAGACTCAGAGGCCTGACGTATCTGAATCCATGTAGTCCCGAATGATTGACACCAGATGCGGGACATTGTCCTCACCGAGTATGCCCAGGTGATCCCCTGGTGCCTCGCGAATCACAATGCCTCCGGAAGCGAGCGCCTTGAATCCTCCGCCGGGAGGGATCTTGTATCCCAACATATCTGGTGGATTGGAAGCCCGGATGAACAAGATCGTCCCAGCGTAGGGTTCCATGTGTTCATCGTGTTCCCGCATGGCCTGGATGTAAGCCGCACCCGCGACCTGCTCATGGGCAGCTTCATCTGCCGCTAGTTCGATCTCACGGTCCCCACTGCCTCTGCGCAGGCGAGAGGCACGCCGGATCAGGGATGCCCAGGCATATCCAGGTCCAACACGCAGGACCTTCCTGACGTGCCCCACTATCCAACGCAACCATGAGAACTGCAGGCTCGTTCCCATCACGGTCTCCATGATGACGACCGACTCCACGCGCTCACCCGCAGATCGAAGCTGACGTCCCACCTCGTAGGCAAGCAAGCCGCCAAAGCAGACTCCCGCGAGATGATAGGGCCCCTCAGGCTGAACGGATTGGATCTCCTCCTTGTAACGCGTAGCAAGCTGGGAGACGACCGTCGAGCTGCCTTCCCCTGAACGGAGAGCTTTCGCCGCATTCGCTTGGCGGAACTCCTCCTCAGGAGGAAGAAAAACTCCGTACACCGGTCGATCCGGATCCAGGGACTTGGCCAGCGGGAAATAGAGATGCACACCGCAGAGACAAAACAGCGGTGCCTTGTCACCCTTGGGCTGAAGGGGAACAACCAAGGGGCCGCTCTCTGGACAACCTGCCCGAAGGACGTCCGCTAGCTGTTGGATCGTGGGGTTCTCGAAGAGGGTTGCGAGCCCCATCTCCGAATCGAACTCTTGATTGAGCCGACTGACCAGTTGGATCGCAAGGAGGGATCGTCCACCAATCTCGAAAAAGACATCGTCGATCGCGATCTCGGGAAATCCGAGCAACTCCTGCCAAATCGCCGCAATGCGTAGCTCCAGGTCATCACGAGGCCCTCTCCTCTCCGCCACTCCAGCCCCGAGCTCGGGACGGGGAAGGGCCTTGCGATCTACCTTTCCGTTGGGCGTCTGAGGGAAGTCGTCAATGACAACGATGTGCTGCGGCACCATGTATGCAGGAAGCAATCCCAAGAGGGCATCCCGGAGGACGGGAATCTCGAGCGTGCCCCCCGCCTTCGGGATGACGTAGGCCACGAGCCGTTTGTCCTCGGGCGTGACCTCCCAGACAATCGCTACCGCTCGATCCACATCGGCCTGCGCTGAGAGCGCCGATTCGATCTCACCCAACTCGATCCGATACCCACGCAACTTGACCTGACTATCCAGGCGCCTCAAGCACTCGTAAACACCATCGGAGTGCACGCGCACGAGGTCTCCCGTGCGATACATGCGCTCCTGGGAATCTCCTCCCAGGAAGGGGTTCGTGACGAAGCGCTCCCGTGTGAGCTCTGGTCGATGGAGGTACCCGCGTGCAACTCCACGTCCACCGATATGGAGCTCGCCCGGCACACCGAAGGGCACCGGCTGCATCGCAGGATCCAGCACGTAGAACTGTGTGTTGGCGATGGGCCTGCCGATGCGGATCGGCAGGTCTGGGTTCGTGATCTCTTGACATGAGGACCAGATGGTCGTCTCCGTGGGCCCGTACATGTTCCAAAGAGATTCAACCCGCTCGAAGAGCTCTCGTGCAAGCTCTCCTGGCATGGCCTCACCCCCGCAGAGCACCTTCAGACCCGGTGTTCCCATCCAGCCAGCCTGCAACAAGAGGTACCAGGTGCTGGGAGTCGCCTGCATCACCGTCGGTTTGCTATGCCGCAGAAGTTCTAGCAGTCTCGCTCCATCGGCAACGACATCCTGCCCTGCAAGGATCACAGTTCCACCCCTTGTGAGCGGCAGATAGAGCTCCAGCCCTGCGATGTCGAAGGAGAGCGTTGTCACCGACAAGAGCCGGTCGTCACGAGTGAAGCCAGGAGTCTCAGCCATGCTCACGACGAAGTTGAGCAGGCAGTCATGGGTCACCTCGACGCCCTTGGGCTTGCCAGTGCTCCCGGATGTGTAGATGACATAGGCCAGAAGATCCCGAGAGTGTTCCACCGTCGGAGGAAGCACCGGCCGTCCGCTGATCTCCTCCCAGTCCGAATCCAGCAGGATCGTGTCCAGGGCTGGGCTGTCCAGACGGGCGAGACTGGATTCGTCCGAAAGGAGCAAGTTGATCCCGGAATCGTCGATCATGTATCGCAATCTGCTCAGCGGATAGCTTGGATCCAGGGGCAGGTAGGCCGCACCGACCTTGAAACATGCCAAGACTGCAACGGTCATCATCTGCGAGCGATCCAGGCAGAGTCCGACGAGCTTCTCAGGGCCAGCCCCTCGCGTCTGCATCTCGTGAGCCAGCTGGTTCGCCTTCTCATCCAGTTCGCGGTAGGTGAGCCTTGTATCTTGGAATTCGACTGCAATGGCATCGGGAGTCTCTCGGGCCCTCTCCGCGAAGAGCTCATGCACTCCAACGACCTCTGGTACCGCTCGCTCCGATCGGTTGAATTCGACAAGAAGATCTGAGCACTCGTCCTGCGTCAAGAAGGGCAACCCAACGGCTTCTCGCTCAGGCTCCTCCACTGCGGACGTAAGCAGTTCGAAATAGTGCATCAAGAATCGATCCACCATCGAGGCTTCATAGACCTCAGTCTTGAACTCGGCAGACAGGATCAACCCGGTCTTGCTCCTGGTCGCAACGAGGATCAGATCCAGATACGTTGCATCGGGAAAAATACGATCCACCGTGACCGACGCACCGTTCCAATCGTGGTCTCGGAATCCAGACGCCATGTAGTTGAAGCCGATCTGATGCAATTGACTGTTGCCAGCCTCACGACCCGAACCGATGTCCTCGACGATCCGTTCCAATGCGACATCGCCATTGATTGCAGAGCCGAGGACCGTGGACTGCAAGCGCTTGGCAAGCTCGCCGAACGACTCCCCATCTCGCAATTGAAACCGAGTGGGAACTACATTGACCAGAGGTCCAAAGACCCTCGCGAGCTTCTTGCCCTTGCGATTGGCCAGATGGTTCCCAATCACCAAGTCCGACTGCCGGGCGTATCTACCGGCGAGGACATAGTATGCCCCGAAGAGAATCGTGCTGGGCCACACGCCCAGCCCCTCGGCCAAGGCATCAATCCGACGCCCCAAGGCCATCGAGGGCGAATGCTCGATACGACCTGCGACTGCTGTCCTCTTCGAACTCGCCGCACTCCGCCGGGGGAGGTCGATGCTGGCAGGAGCCCCTGCAAGATGCTTCCTCCAGTATGTGAGACGCCTCGCTAGATGCTGCCCCTCGTTTCTCCCTCTCTGCCAATCAACGAACGCCTCGAACCCGGTTTCTACTGGCTCCAGTGGAGAACCTTCGCCGTTGCAGAATGCATTGTAGAGCACTTCCAACTCGTCCAGGTAGTGCCCGAAGAAAGAGGTGCCATCAGCGACGATGTGGTGCAAGACAAGCAGCAGGACATGTTCGGAACGACCGATCTTGATGAGGGTAACCCGTAAGAGCGGCAGCTGATCCAACTCAAAGCGCCAAAACAGCTCCTCCCTCTCCAGGACCTCCAGCTGAGCACCACGGCTCGCCCCATCGCACCTGGAGAGATCCACATGGCGAAGAGCCTGTTGTGAAGTCGCATGCTCTTTGGCGAAAACACCCTCGGCCCCTCGGTGGAAGCTCGTTCGAAGCAACTCATGGCGTCCGACCAGGGCATCGAGACTGCACTGAAGGGCTTTCTCATCCAACAATCCCCGGATGTGTAATCGAAGACCGATATTGAACAACTGGTCATCGGGGAAGAATTCATGCAGAAAAAGGAATCCTTCTTGCCCGATCGATACCGGTTTGCAGGTCTCCCCCGCCAGTTTGGTCTTCACGGACTGCATGGTTACCGGAGAGCCCTCAAGGGTGGAAGCACCTCGACTTTCTGCCACAACCTGGTTGAGGGGCGTGAAGAACGGCTTCGTCAGGAAAGAGACAACGGATGGACGGAATCTTCATTCGAACAGCCCTCACGATCCATCTCGAAACCAAGCATTCACTCCACTGCCAACAAGCAAAGAAACGTCTCCCGAGGCTCAGGCTATCCGGCTCGGTTTCGCGCGACGAAAGCCGTGATCAACTGGATCGAATCCAGATTCTCAGGCAGAAGGTCCTCATCAGAGATACTGAAGCTGAACTGCGCCTCGATGAAATCGACAATCTCCAGGACGCCCATGGAATCGATCAGTCCCTTCTCAAGGAAGGAATCGGTGCTCTTCAGCTCTGACTCGCTCCCGCTCACCATGAAGTTCTCGGTGATGAAAGCGCGCACGGATTGCTCAATTTCCTTCATTTCTATCTCTTGGGTTCAGCACAGTCGACTGCCGCCTCGTTACGCAGCGGTCGTCATGGGAGAGGCGAGGTAGTGCCTACACTACAGTGAATGCGCAAGTATACCATTCGTGACAGACCCGTGACCTCGGGCCACAGCGCCCTTGAATCTCATCGGCTTTCACGCACGTCCAGCCCGACCCAAATGAGGCGTCCGACGAACCGGCTTCCCGCACGTGTTGCAAGTGCTTCGCAATGGCGATACGTGCCCAGGAGAGTTACGCGCCTTGAGCCTACCGTGTCGGAGGCGCGACCTCGCGGATGACGGCGCCGTGGTGGGTGCTGAGGATGAGGATGGAGTAGCGGGTGGCGTTCATGGCGTTGCCGGAGAGGGAGGCGTAGTCGAAGCGGCCTCGGAGGTCGGTGTAGCCGTCCTTGTGGAAGCGGATCTTGCCGCCGGGGAGGCGGGCGAAGACCTTGACGTAGACCTTGGGGAGGGGCTTGCGGGTCTTGCTCTGCGTGACTGTGAGCTGGCCGTAGTTCTCGGCAAGGTGGACCGCGAGGGAGTTGGCGTAGTAGGGCTGGCGCCTGGTGAGGCCAGCGGCGCGGACCTCGACGAGGACGTTGGCGTTGCGGAACTTGTCGGGCAGGTCGAAGCTGAGCTCGTTCTTGTCCTTGGGACAGCTGCGATGCTCGCGGAAGTTGGGACGGATGTAGGCGAAGGAGCCTGAGCCACCCTGGACGAAGGGATGCGCCGAGAAGAGGGACTCGACATCCATGTCGTAGTAGTTGACCTCGATGTTCTCGATGTTGCGATACTGGAGCTGTACGCGCCGGGCCTCGACCGCGAGATCCATACTGGCCTGGGTCGTGGCGAGAGCACCCTGCTGTGCCTCCCGATTGTCCGGGTCCTTGAGGGTCACGCCCTTGCCCTCGGCCTCATCCAACTGGTCCAAGATCTGCTGGAAGCGGATGCGCCAGCGCTCGACCGGATGACGGGCGTATTTCTCCGCAATGCCCCGCGCGAGGGCGTGGTCATCCGTGAAGAAATCCAGATAGGCCCGCATGTAGTCATACTGCAACCGCATCGGGAGCTCTGCCGGATCCACCTTGGCGAAGCCCGCCAGGGCCTCCTCGATCCGATCCTGGAGCAGCAGATAGTAGGTCACGCTCATCCAGTCCACCGCGTCCAACTTGGGACGGTAGCGAAGCACCGACAGCAACGACTGATACTGCCGCGCCAAATCGGCATTGAGGATCAACCGGGCCTTGCCGAACTTGTGTGCCCTCGGATTGAAGAGCGGTTCGTATTCGACGTGCTGGTAGCTGTGCCTCTCGATGGGATCGATCGTGAGCAGCGGCGAGTCGAGGCTCCGACCGCACCGACGGACGAAGGCATCGACCGTCTCCAGATACTCACGCGCAACGGGGGCTTCGCGATGGAAGAACCCGTAGGACCACACGGCCCGATCGTATCGATGCCGCTCACGCAACCTGGCGATAACACCATCGAAGAACCCACGATCCCGCAAGCGCCACAGGATCTTGGTCAGATCCACGCGATTCAAGTTGGCCTTGTCCAGATACTGGAAGACCTCCTGGCTCGTCCCGTTCTGGCTCACGTGCTCCCAGGAGAGCGTATCCACCTTGCTGGGCTCACGGAGGACCTTGAGCGTGCGAGCGGCTGCGAAGGCCAGGATTCTTGCCTCGGAGCTGACCTGCACCGGATAGTGCTCGGCCTGCAAGGCATGCGGAAAGTAGAACGCGTAGGTGATCGAACTCGTCGCATAGGGCGCCAGCTCCAGTGAAGAGCCACGCGTGTAGAAACCCCGTTGGACCGGAATCGCACCCTGCGGAATCTGCAAGAGGAGATCCAGGCGTCTCGGCGACGAAGTCGGATTGGTGATGACGATCTGGCAGCCGTAGGCCACATCGATCAGGAACTCGTCCGAGATGTAGGCATCGCGACGCTGATTGCCCACGTAGCGATAGCGTTCGTCGAGCCGGTAGTAGTTCTGGCTGACGAGGATCTGCGTGTCCTTTCCCGCAGGCTCCGTCTCGGCGATCTCCTTGCGCACCAGCAGGAGGGGGGTCGCCGCCTGCAAGGTCAAACGAGAGTCCTCGGTCTGGATGACATGATCACCGGCCGTGAACGGGAGATCCAGGACGGAGAGCGCGAGCATCATCTCGGCAAAGCTCCCCGTGGCCTCGACGAGGTTCTCGGAGAAGAAGGGGCGAACCGCGAGACTGGCCGC
>JAJRTL010000280.1 GCA_024278315.1 Planctomycetota bacterium
ATGCCTGGGGTATGCCAGGCTGACGCCGGCGGTGACCTTGCCCGAGGCGTTATACACAGGAACGGCGATGGCGCCCACATCATCCAGGTGTTCGCCGTCGTTTATGGCGACGCCTTCCTGGCGGATGAGGCGGATCTGTCGGCGGAGCTCGGTGGGGGAAGTGATGGTGCGAGGGGTGTAGCTTTCGAGTTGCCGATTCCTCAGAAACTCTTCAACGTATTCGTCGTCCTGGTGCGCGAGCAAGATCTTGCCCAGCGCTGTGCTATGGAGTCCTGTTGATCCACCGGGCTCCACCACGATCTTGATGGGCCCCCGGCCATCCAGTACGGCCAGGTACACGCCCTCGAAGCGCGTCGTCAGCGTGCCCAGGTAGAAGTTGTACTCGAATCGATCCGCGTAACTCTCGAAGACCTTGCGTGCGACGGCGGGCAGGGGATTGTGATGGGCATAGAGGCCGGCAAGCTTCATAACCCTGGGGCCGAGTGAGTAGCGGCGCGTGGAGGGGTCTTGCTCCAGATAGCCGACGTTATGCAAGGTCGAGACCAGGCGATAGACCGTCGTCGGGTTCAGGCGAAGCTCACGTGCGAGCTCGCGGATTCCCCATTCTGGATGCTCAGGCGTAAAGGCCTCCAAGATCAAGAGCCCCTTGGCCAGGGTCTGATTGGGTTGATCTCGATAGGATTTAGTGTCCACGACCCCCTCGCTGTTTCGTTTAGCGGTACAACGTATCAGGAGTGTATCATGCCCGGCCACGCAAGGCCAGGGCCGATGTGCGTACTCAAGGGATTGTCGGGTCGGGCCTTGTGATGGGGGGCAAGGCCCCCTCCAGTTCGTGTGATGATGTTGACAAAAGACAAAACCTGCGCGATTATGACACTGTCAATTAGTGAAACGGTGTTTCCCTGAGGAAAACATGCCTCCACGCAGGATTATTCCCGGCTTGACCGCTGGCCATGCGTCTAGCCCGGTGCTCAAACCGACAGCCCGTATGCATGCCCGGAAAACGCGCAACCGGATTGGCATCGCACGCGCCGTGTATGGAAGGCGGTCCGTACCACACCGTTCACTTTAGCAGGAGGCATAAGATGAGCAGGCTGAGATATCTAGGCTTCGTGATGGCAATTGCCATGGTGTTGGCGGCATGTGCACCTGCCGCAACCCCAACCAGCGCACCTGAAGCGACCGCGCCCGCAGGGGGCGGTGGGGGGACTCAAGCGGAGGCAACAGAAGCGCCGCAGGCAGAGGAGGCGAAGGCGCCGATCAGAATCGGCCTCTACGCCCCAATGACAGGGCCGATCGCGTTTCTCGGTGAGGGCTTTCAGTTGGGTGCCACGCTCGCGATCGAGGACCTGGGAGGTGAGATTGAGGGCCACCCGCTCGAGCTCGTCGTGGCAGATGACAAATGCAACCCCACAGATGCCGTAAACGCCGTGCGCAAGCTCATCGAAGTAGATCAAGTCGATGTCCTCTTGGGAGGGGGGTGCAGTTCAGCCACGGTTGCGGCCCTGCCCATTATCGCAGAGGGGGAAACGCCTGCAGTGTCGGCCACATCGACCAATCCCGGCATCTATAACGAGATGGGTGTCGGCGGGAACATCTGGGAGTTCCGTGTCAACCCCGACGATCTGATCATGGCGGCCGCCTTCGCTTCTTTCATGGCAGAGAAGGCTAATTCTATCGCCCTGGTCGCGGAAAACACGGACTTTGGCCGCGGAGCCCTCTCCGCATACATCCCTCAGTTCGAGGCCCTGGGAGTTGAAGTGGTCAGTGAAGACTACTTCGATCTGGGCACCGCTGATTATCGCCCCGCGCTGACCGGGATCAAGGCCTCCGCCCCTGATGCCGTTCTGGTGGTCATGACGGAGCGAGACGGATCAACGTTCATGCGTCAGTTGCGCGAGGTCGGCCTCGATGTGCAGGTCTTCTCCCGCGGCAGCCTGACCTCTCCTCTCTTCCTGGAGTACACTAAGGACGACCCGACAATCGGGGAGGGTATCCTTGAGTTCTCCTTCTGGGCTGGCGGGGTTGACCCTGATCTGGACCAGCGCTTCCTCGACCGCTTCGATAAGTCGAATTCCCCCCATCGCGGCTGGGCCTATTACGCCACTCGCTATGCCATTGGAACGGCCATCAAGAACGCGATCCTCAACGAAGGCGAAGCGACTCGTGAGGCCATTCGCAATGAACTCGAGAAGGTCGAGGTCGAGATCCCCTTTGGCACCATCAAGTTCGATGATCACAATCAGTCCTATCCCAAAGGGACGGTCAGCACAATCGAAGACGGCGAGGTGCGCTTTGTGCAGTTCGTCGAACTCGTTCCAGTAGAACACTAACATTCTCCCCTGGAAGAGAAGTGCGGGCAGGGGGCTCACACACCCTCCCGCACTTCTCGCTCTTGGGATGTGCATGGCCAGCGAATAGCTGGAGATTCCACAAGAGCTAAAGAAGCAACTTGACTTTGGGACTCGTCACTTCTCACGAAAAGCCCTCTTGGCCCGGAGGCGAGTGTGCCGCTTCAGCTTGAAATCTTCCTGGAACACCTCCTCAATGGATTGACCCTGGGGGCGCTCTACGCGCTGGTGACGGCTGGTCTGTCGCTGATCTTCGGCGTCGTCCGACTGGTGAACTTCGCCCATGGCGACTTCTTTATGGTGGGAGGGTATGCGCTCTTTATCCTCCTCAACCTGCCCTGGGGCGCCATTCCTTATCCGATCATCGTCATTCTTGTCACCTTGATCGTGGCCGTTTTCGCCATGCTCATTGAGCGCCTGATGTTGCAGCCTGTGCTTGACAAGAGCTGGCGCATTCACGCGGTCGCAACATTGGGTATATCCATCGTCCTGCAGAACGTCGCGCTCATCATATTCACGACGGACCCGAAGCAGGTTCCAACTCCCTTCACGACCAAGATCGTCTCCCTGCTGGGGCTGCGCCTCTCCGTGCAGCGGATCATTATCCTGGGCATCGCGGTGCTGGTTTTCCTCGCCCTGCAGTGGTTCGTCAAGCGAACCAAATTAGGCAAGGCGATGAGGGCGGTATCGCAGAATCGCGACATGTGCCAGGTGGTCGGGATCGACGTGCCGCGCATCGCGCTGATAACCTTTGCGATCAGTGGTGGTCTGGCTGGTCTCGCAGCGGCCCTGATCGCGCCCTTGTTGAGCGTCACGCCCACCATGGGGTTGTCGCTCACTTTGAAGGGCCTGGCGGCGGTCATCATGGGCGGGCTTGGGCAGCTCAATGGCAGCATCTACGCCGCCTTCATTCTGGGACTGGTGGAATCCTTTTTCGCGGGCTATGTTTCCTTCGCGTTCAAGGATGTGGTTTCCTTCGGGTTGTTTATCCTCGTTCTTTTCCTGCGTCCGCAGGGGTTGTTTGGACGGAGGATTGGCTTATGACTGCCCTGGCGCGCGCGCGCCCCTGGCTGTTGTGGGTGGCTGGGGGTGTCCTGGTCCTGGCCCTGCCCCTGCAGTACTCAGGTGGCTACGCCATCAACATCATGATCAACACGCTCATGTGGATCGTTTTCGCGCTGAGCTTTGATCTGAGTGCTGGACATGTTGGCACGGTGTCGTTGGGGCATCCGGCTTTCTTCGGCATTGGAGCATACCTCACGGCGCTACTGGGTCCTCGCCTCGGGCTGGGCTATTTGGGCAACACACTGCTCTCGGCAAGCCTGATGGCGCTCCTGGCGCTCGTCGCAGGGGTGGCATTCTTTCGAGTGCGCGAGGTCTCCTTCGCCATCGGGACCCTGGGGGCCGTGATCATCGCCCAGCTCATTGCCAATAACGCGTATGACCTCACGGGTGGCCCGCTTTGCGTAAAGGGCATTGCGCGCCCGGAGTTCGCCATTCCCTTTACCGATGTCACCCTGAAAGTGATACATCCACTGCAATACTACTATCTGCTCGTCCCTTTGGTCGTTTTCACCATCGTCCTCTATAAGGCGATGACCTCTTCCCGAATCGGGCGCGCCTTCATCGCCGTGCGGGAGGACGAGGTCCGTGCTTCGGCGGTGGGGATTCGCCCTTTGCGCTACAAGCTGTTGGCCTTCGTGGTGGGCGGCGGCATCATCGGAGCCCTTGGTAGTTTCCAGGCTCAGTACGTGACCGTTGTTTGCCCCTCTGAGATCGCCTTGAGCTATACCCTGAACCTGCTGATCATCGTCTTCGTGGGTGGCGCCGGCAGCCTGCGCGGGGTTCTGCTGGGCTCTGTCATCTTCTCTGTGCTTCCACGCCTGTTGGAGCAGGGAGGGGCTCTCTCCATCCCACCCGCGTATCAGCAAGTGGCATACGGGTTGATCCTCATCCTGGTGGTGTTATTCATGCCCGATGGCATCGACGGTCAGATCCGTCGCATGACGGACAAATGGCATCGATCGCGCGAGGTCGAGGTGGGGGAAGATGTCTGAGCAGCGCCTGATCGCCGATAACGGCTCGAACGGGGCCTTGATCGAAGTACAGGGATTGACCAAGAGGTTCATCGGTGTCACGGCCGTGGATTGTGTGGACATGAAGGTCTACTCCGGCGAGTTGGTGAGCCTGATAGGCCCCAATGGGTCCGGGAAGACGACGCTGTTCAATTGCATCACCGGTTTTCTGCGCTCCGAGGAAGGTCGCGTGGTATTTCGTGGGCGCGATATCACCCACGAGCGCCCGGACAAGATCGTCCTGCAAGGGATAAGCCGCACTTTCCAGAATGTGCGCGTATTCCCTAGCCTGAGCGTCCTGGACAACCTGTTGGTCTCTCTTCAACAGCACCAGGAGGAGGATCTTTGGCGCCGCACATTTCACGCGCCGAAGATCCAGCGCCTGGAGCGGGAGGCCGTTGAGCGGGCGCTGCAATTGCTTGAGATGATCGGTCTAACCGATCTGCGCGAGGAGCCTGCCCACAAACTGGTCTTTGGGCAGCGCAAACTGCTCGAGTTCGCATGTGCCCTCATCCCGGATCCGGACCTGGTTCTGTTGGACGAGCCGGCGGCTGGTGTTGGCACGGCGATGGTCGAACAGATGAAGCAGCACATCCTCGAACTCAATCGCGCCGGCATGACCTTTCTCGTCGTTGAGCACAACATGGGTGTGGTGATGGACATCTCCGATCGTATCGTCGTCCTGGACCATGGGCAGAAGATCGCCGAAGGGTCCCCGGAAGCGATTCGGGAAGATCCCAGAGTCTTGGAGGCCTACTTTGGCAAGTGAGCCCCTCATTCTCGAACTGCGCAATGTTTTCTCCGGATACGGCGAAATCGAGGTATTGAAGGACGTCTCCCTGGGTGTCCGAAAAGGGCAGATCGTCTCTGTCATCGGCGCGAACGGGGCGGGGAAATCCACACTCCTGAAAACCATCTTTGGCATTGTGCAGCCCACTGCCGGGCAGATCCTGTTTGACGGGAAGGACATCACCAAGCGATCACCCCTTGAGGCGCTCAAGATAGGGATCTCCTACGTGCCTGAAGGGCGCACCAACTTTCCAGCAATGACCGTCCAGGAGAATCTGGAGATGGGGGCCTTCATCCGCGACGACACCCGGGCTGTGGCCGAGGAGATCGACGCACTATGTCGACGATTTCCGATCTTGCAGGAGAAGCGCCATACATCCGTGGGGAACCTGAGCGGAGGCCAACAGCAGATGGTGGAGATTGCCATCGCGCTCATGCTGCGCCCCAAGTTGATGCTAGTGGACGAGCCCACACTGGGATTGGCCCCCATTCTGGTCAAGGAAGTTTTCCGCATCATCCAGGAGATCAATCAGAGCGGAACTACCGTGGTGCTTGTAGAGCAAAACGCCCGCCGGGCGCTGGAGATCTCGGATTATGGGTTTGTGCTCGAGCTGGGAGCGATTCGATTCCAGGGCGAGCCCGAGGTTCTCATGCACAACACAGAGGTATACGAGGCTTATCTTGGAAGCCGCTGACATGATGGCGGTATGAGACGTCCTTGGCATAGGGAGAGCGATGCTCATCAACGTTGAACGATTGCTGACCATGATGGAGAAGCGCCGGCTGGACGGTCTGGTGGCGACGACGCTGGAGAACGTGCATTATTTTAGTGGTGTCTGGAGTATCTCGCTGAGGATGTTCCCGCATGAGGGTCAGTGCTATGCGATCGTGACGCGCGATCGGCCCACCGAGCCCGTCGTCGTCTCCTCGACGGGAGAGGTGGATCAAGTCCTCGACGGCTATCCCCAGATCCGGGGAACGGTGAACTTCGGCACGTTCTATCGCGAGCTACCGGAGGGCGTGGAACTCACAGCGCAGGAAAGCCGCTTGAAGGCTATGTCAGTGGATCCTGTCGGTGCCGCGGGACCGCTGGACGGTTTGATTGATGCACTGCACAAGATGGGGCTTGCGGATCAACGCGTCGGCGTTGACGAAATGGGGCTGCGCGCGGGTTTTTTCGATGCTCTGGGAGAGCGCCTGCCTGAGATGGACGTCGTACCCGCCTCTGATCTGATCCGCTGGGTGCGGCGGGTCAAGACGGCAGAGGAAATCCATCGCATCCGGGCGGTAGCGCGCATCACGGAGAACGCCATTCTTGCTGCGGTGGCCATTGCACGCGAGGGGGTCACGGAAGAGGAAATGGCGCGCGAGTTTCTTCGCTCCATCGTCAGTCAAGGGGCAAGTCCGCGCTTTAACCTCATACGCTTCGGGCGCAATGCGGTCGCGGGTCAAATCGAGCCGGACAGGACGCCGCTCAAGAAGGGCGACATTATCTGGTTCGACGTTGGCTGCGTCTACCGAGGCTATTGGTCCGATATTGCCCGCAATTTCTGCCTGGGCGAACCGGACCCCCGCGCCCGACAATTATATAGAGCCATGCTGGAGGGCGAGGAGAGGGCCATCGCTGAAGCGCGTCCTGGCATGACGGGTGGGGAGCTCTTTGACCTCACCATGGATGCTGTTCGCCAGGCAGGGGCGGAGCACTATCGCCGCCATCACGTTGGCCATGGTATCGGGGCGGAGGTCTATGAGCAACCGCTCCTGGCGCCGGGCGTGGAGACGAAGATCGAAGCGGGCATGGTGATCAATGTTGAGACACCCTATTACGAGTTCGGCCTCGGTGCTTTGCACGTAGAAGATCCCTTTGTCGTAGGGTCTGATGGAGACAACGTGCTGCTGACCACGATGGGACGGGATCTGCACATCATCGATCCCTGAGCGCTTCCCTGCCCAGGGCCCGCAGCCGAAACGAGGAGGACCGGCATTGCGAGTGAGCGTGGCGTTGCCCACATGTATGGAAGGGATGATCTATCCCATTCCTTTTGCGTCGCCGGAGCAGTTGGTCCAGATCGTCGAACGGGCCGAGTCTTTGGGCTATCACTCCGTGTGGGGCAATGACCACATGACGACTCAGGCGTACGTGCGCCAAAGATTCGACCAGCCGCCCCGCTATTGGGAACCTCTGGTTACCTATGCTTACCTGGCTGCCAGAACACGCAGGATCCGGTTTGGCACGGGTGTCCTGGTGACGCCGCTGCGCCGCGACATCGTTGTATTGGCCAAGCAGATCGCGACGCTGGATCAGTTCAGCGGGGGCCGTCTGTTGGTCGGTGTCGGGGTGGGAGCCTACCGGGAGGAATTCGAGGCGCTGCAGCCTGGGCGAAAAGTCCATCGGGGCCGTCTTCTGGAGGAGAGCCTGAGAGCGCTTCGGACTCTCTTCAACGAGCGCGAGGCATCCTTTCGAGGGACCTATTACTCCTTCCATGACGTCCAGCTTTTCCCCAAGCCGAAACAGCAGCCGCTGCCGCTGTACGTAGGTGGCAATAGTCTGAACGCTGTCAGGCGCGCGGCGCGCTATGGCCAGGGATGGATGCCGGCTGCCTTGCCGGCCCATCAACTTCTCCAACGTCTGGAAGTGTTGCGTTCGGAAGCCGAGATTCGGGGACGTGATCCAGGCTCTCTGGAAACCGCCCCACAGATGGTGGTGCTGCTGGCCAGGACTCACGAAGAGGCCGTCAGCAGATTTCGCCGCAGCCAGATGTACCATCACTTGCTATCCCTGCAAACCAGCACGCTTCGGGGACAGGAAGCCTCCGCCTTCGAGGATGCCAACCTGATCGGCACCCCTGATGAAGTGGCGGCCAAGGCCAGGGATCTGCGCGCAGCGGGTGTCACTCACCTCGCGGCGCTTCTCTTCGCTGTGAACACCGTGTCGGAGTTTATTGAGCAGATGTCGTGGTTCGCTGAAGAGATTGTGCCGCTCCTGGAAGACGCGAAGCCGCAGGCAGGAGTTCCATGACGATTCGCATAGGACTCGGGCTGTTCTGGCACCAGATGGACTATGACACACTGGTGAAGCTGATCCAAACAAGCGAGGCGCTGGGCTACGATCAGCTCTGGGTGGCCAATGAGA
>JAJRTL010000281.1 GCA_024278315.1 Planctomycetota bacterium
CAGCCTCGTCGCTTGGTGTAGATGACGTAGTCGGCGAGTTCGTGGTCCTTGCTGGCCGCGATATCGCTGATGCTGGAGGCCGAGGAAATGGTCACGGTGGCCACCTTGGCCTCAGGGCTGCGCCTGCGGAACTGCTGCACCATGCCCTGGCGGTATTGGCTGTGGAAGCCGCCATTGACGTGCAGGACCATGCTTCCCGGGTTCTGTGCCAGGGCGCGAGAGCAGGACCAGGCCATGGGGTTGTCCCAGAGCGTCTGGCCGAAGTAGAGGAACTTCTCGGCACTGGGGTCTTCGACCTTGTCGAAGCCCGTCATGTGGCCGCCCACCACGCGGTTGAAGCGCTTCCAATACTCCTTGCTGTTGGGGTAGAGCTTCGGCGGAAGGAGCGACTTCTCGCTCGCACTCAAGGCATCCCAGGCCTTCTTCTTGCCCATTCCGACCTTGCGACGGAGCGAGGCCGGGATGTTGGAACCAACGACCGGAAGTTTCTCCTTCTTGGCCAACTCGATCAGGGGCCGGTAGCCGGTCTGATAATTGCCCCAGATCATGGCCCTCTTGCGGAGCTGGGCTTCGCCTATCTCGCCCGCAAGGTAGGCATCCAAGGCAGACTGGTCAGCTGTTGTGAACATCTCCATCGCCAGAATGACCTTCTTGCCTGCCATTCCGATGAGTCGGCGATACACGTCGAGTTCGACCTCATGCGTCGTCTCGTCCAGATGTGTTTCGCCGAGGAAGACGGCATCCATAGGTGCCAGGCCTTGGGCCAAGGTCTCCAGGGAGATCTCCTTCCCGCTCTTGGTTTCGAAGATCCGGACGTAGCGATCCAGGCCCTCTTGCTGAGGGATCCCGGGGCCACCCTGCGCAACCAGGGGAACGGTTGGGCCGCAGGAGAAGAGGGTCAGGGCGATGAGGCCGATTCCTTGAAGTGACATGTGTATTGGCTGCTTGCGAATCATGGCGAATGGCAGTGGTCAGACGGTTTTCTGGGTCGATGACCCTAGCCGGAACCGCCTCTGACCTCGATAGATCTCATGAATCCGGGCCATTTGAGGTCGCGGGCTGAGACGACTCTTTTGCGCCGAGAATTGCCCTAAGTCCCTTCGTGGGCCCAAGTGCGTAGAGCGCATGGGCTCTAGTCCCTAAAAACTATAAGGCGCAAAGTTTGCGCTTTATGTGTCTCGGCCCGGCCTCCTAAGCTTCCAGCGTCATGTTCAGCCAGCTCACCGAGATCTGCCTTCGCGGACTTTCCTTTCTCATCGCCGAGAAGAGGAGCGGGCTGGTGCAGTCGGCCGATATCGCCAAGCGACTCGGGATTTCGCCCACGTACCTGTCCAAGGCCTTTCAACCCCTGGCGCTCAACGGGATCCTTCGCTCGGTTCGTGGACGCAATGGCGGGTGGCACCTCGCCGTCGACCCCAAGACGACTCCCTTGGCCAGGGTCATCGAGATTCTCGAGCCGGGTGAACGGTGGAAGCGATGTGTGATCGGCAACTCGTCTTGCGCCGACGAAACCGCCTGCCCCTTCCACTACACCTGGAAGGAGACGGTCGAGCGATTCACGAGGATTCTGAACGAGACGATGCTCTCGGGCCTGGTCGACTTCCTTCCGCCGCAGATGCCGGACAAGGCCGAGGTGGATTCATGACCATGGCACGCCTCCACGAGACCTGGTCTCCCCGGAACTTGTCTCCCCGCACACCGATGCCTCACGAAGGTGGCATCGTACCGTCGAGTCCTCCTGAGGCTCGCAAACCACGAATCGTTCCCCGATTCTTTCGATCCAGCTCTCCGGCACTGGGTGAGGCGGGCTCCCAAGCCCCTTCTTCCACCCGGCCGCCGGCCAGGATGAGGTGCTGGTCCATCACGAAGGTTCTTTCCATGAACACGCGAAAAACAACGATAGCCCTTCTGGCGAGTTCTGTTCTCACCATGGGGGTTGGTTTCCTCCACGCGGCAACGCCGGTTCCAGCCCAGGAGCCTATCGAGATCTACAAGCAAGGGGATCCGGCCAAGGGCGCCAAACTGTTCCAGACGATCTGCGCTGCCTGTCATACGGTCGGCGGGGGCGTCAGGGTCGGCCCCGATCTTGCTGGAGTCCACAAGCGACGCAGCAGTGAATGGCTCCACAAGTTCATCCCATCCTCCACCAAGATGATCGCCTCGGGGGATCCGGATGCCGTTGCCATCTTCGAGAAGTTCAACAAGACCTTGATGCCCGACCAGGTGTTCACTACCAAGCAGGTCGATTCGATCCTGGCCTTCATCGAATCTCGAGGTGGCGACGCCAGTGCGCCCAAGAAGATCGACATGACCAAGCCAGCCGGCAATCCCAAGATCGGCGCTGCGCTCTTCGATGGGCGGCGGCGATTGGCCTCGGGCGGACCGGCCTGCAACTCCTGCCATGATCTCAATCACGACACCGTCATGGGCGGTGGCGTCCTGTCCAAGGATCTGACGAAGGCCTACTCTAGGCTCGGCGGTGAGGGCGTGGCGGCCATCTTGAGCAACCCGCCCTTCCCCCTGATGAAGCGGGCCTTCCAGGATCATCCCATCAGCAAGGCCGAGGCCACGGGGCTCATCGCCTTCCTCTGGGAAGCCGACGTCGAAGCGCCCATGGAGGCCGGACGCGACTATGGATGGCTGCTCTTCATTAGAGGAGTGGTCGGTGTGGGGATCATCCTCGCTCTCCTGGGATTCCTGTGGAGAGGAAGAAAGACCAGTTTGGTCAACGCAAAGATATTCGAACGTCAGATGGGTTCGGTGGGCGTCTCCGACTAGGGCGCACATCACCGACGACCACGACGACCACGACCAGGAAAATCACAGAAGACGAAGGCAAGTATCATGGGTTGGATTCAGGACATCATCTCTCCGGAGACGCGCAAGTGGGAGGAGTTCTATCGGAACCGCTTCCAGCACGACAAGGTCGTCCGCAGCACGCATGGCGTCAACTGCACCGGCGGCTGCTCGTGGCAGATCCACGTGAAGGACGGGATCGTGGTGTGGGAAACGCAGCAGCTCGACTATCCGCTGCTGGAGGACGGCCTACCTCCTTATGAACCGCGCGGTTGTCAGCGTGGCATCTCCTTCTCCTGGTATCTCTACAGCCCGCTGCGCATCAAGTATCCCTTGATCCGCCGCTCCCTGTGGGAAGCCTGGCTGCGCGAGAAGGCCAATGCGGGTGGTGATCCTGTGCGCGCCTGGGAAGCCATCCAGAACGACAAGGAGACCCGCACGACCTATCAGCAGGCTCGCGGCAAGGGTGGTTTCCGGAGAGTCAGCTGGGATGAGGTGATGGAGCTCATCGGGGCTTCCAATATCTATACGATCAAGAAATACGGACCCGACCGCATCGTGGGCTTCTCCCCGATCCCGGCCATGTCCATGCTGAGCTATGCGGCAGGCTCGCGATTCCTCCAGCTCATGGGTGGTATCAACCTGAGTTTCTACGACTGGTACTGCGACCTCCCGACGGCCTATCCCGAGATCTGGGGTGAGCAGACAGACGTGGCCGAGAGTGCCGACTGGTACAACTCCAAGATGATCGCGGACATGGGCGCCTGTCTCAACATGACGCGCACACCCGACTGCCACTTCTTCGCGGAGTCCCGCCACAACGGCACCAAGGCCGTGGTCTTCTCGCCGGACTTCAGCCAGGTCTGCAAGTATGCGGACCAGTGGGTCCCGTTGCATGCGGGCAGTGATGGCGCGTTCTGGATGGCTGCGACACACGTCATCTTGAAAGAGTTCCATCACGAGAAGAAGACTCCCTACTTCATCGACTACTGCAAGCGATACACGGACAGCCCCTTCCTCGTGAAACTCGAGAAGGAGGGCGATGATTGGGTGCCGGGTCGTCTGCTTCGAGCCGACGAGGTTCCCGAACTCGCTGGGCAGAACAATGGCGAATGGAAGTTCGTCAACATCGACGAGGAGACAGGCAAATACGTCATCCCCAAGGGCTCCTCGGGCCATCGATGGGACGAGAAGCCCGGCCACTGGAACCTCGAGTACAAGAACTCGATCGACGAGGAAGAATACGATCCACGCCTCAGCTTGCTGGATGTCAAGGACGAGGTCCGGCAGGTGCGTTTCACCGAGTTCGGTCTCGACAACACGCACCAGCGTGGCGTGCCGGTCCGCAAGGTCGAGACCAGTGAGGGCACGGTGGCCGTCACGACGGTCTACGACCTGATCATGGCCCAATATGGCGTCTCACGCGGGCTGGAAGGGGACTACCCCGCCGACTACACCGACAAGGACTCCTCCTACACGCCGGCATGGCAGGAGATCTTCACCGGCGTCGATTCGGCCACCGTGCTCCAGTTCGCCCGCGAGTGGGCCGATACTGCCGACGTCTCCGAGGGCAAGTGCTCGGTCATCATCGGCGCCGGCATCAACCACTGGTATCACGCCAACCTCATGTATCGCGCTGCAGCCATGGCCCTGATGCTCTGCGGATGCATCGGCAAGAACGGTGGTGGACTCAACCACTACGTCGGTCAGGAGAAGCTCGCTCCGGGTGACTCCTGGGGCAGCATCGCCTTCGGCAAGGACTGGGTGAAGGGAGCCAGACTCCAACAGGCGCCCCTCTGGCACTACATCAACAGCTGCCAGTATCGCTACGACGGACACTATTCCAAATACAACACCGTCCCCGAGAACGCGACGACCGATCAGCACACGGCGGACCAGATCTTCCAGTCGGTGCGCATGGGCTGGATGCCCTACTACCCGCAGTTCGAACAGAACACGCTGGAACTCTGCGAAGAAGCTACGGAGAACGGCGCGCAGGGCGAACAGGGGATCAAGGACTACGTCCTCGAGAAGCTCAAGAGCAAGGAGCTCAAGTACTCGGTCAGCAACCCGGATGGTGAAGTCAACTTCCCGCGTCTCTGGTACATCTGGCGCGGCAACGCGATCATGGGAAGCATGAAGGGCCATGAGTATGCCCTGAAGCACTACCTGGGGACGCACTCCAATGCCATCAGCGAGGACGCCGAAATCCGACCCAAGGAGCTCGAATGGCATGAGACTGCGCCGACCGGGAAGATGGACCTGATCATCGATCTCAACTTCCGGATGGACTCCTCGGCTCTCTACTCCGACATCGTCCTGCCTGCGGCCTCCTGGTACGAGAAGGCCGACCTCAACAGCACGGACATGCACTCCTTCATCCATCCGCTGTCCAAGGCCATCGCGCCCGTCTGGGAGGCCAAGACCGATTGGAACATCTTCCGTGACCTGGCCAAGATCACGCAGGATCTGGCCAAGAAGTACCTGCCGGAGCCCAAGACAGACATCATCACTGCACCGCTGGCCCACGACTCGGCTGGCGAGATCTCGCAGCCGACCGTCAAAGACTGGTACAAGGGCGAGTGTGAGGCCATCCCGGGCAAGACGATGCACAATCTGGTCGTGGTCGAGCGGGATTACACCAGGCTCTACGACAAGTTCATCGCCCTGGGTGAGTCGGTCCGGAACAATGGACTGGGCGCTCACGGAGTCCACTACGATTGCGACGACGTCTACGACCATATTGTCGAGTCCAACCACTTCCCGAGCGTCAAATACGGGGACAAGAAACTCCCGTCGCTGGAGGAGGATGAGCATGCAGCCAACCTCGTCCTGGGTCTCTCGAGCCTGACCAACGGCAAGCTCACGGTTCGGGCCTACGAGAACATGTCCAAGAAGACTGGGCTGGATCTGGACCATCTCGGCAAGGGGCAGGAGGGTGTCAGCTACAGCTATGCCGACCTGCAGGCCCAGCCTCGCCGCTACAACACCGCGCCCATGTGGTCGGGGCTGATGCACGACGGCCGTGCCTACTCGAGCTTCACCTACAACTACGACGAGTTGGTTCCCTGGCGGACGCTGACCGGACGCCAGCACTTCTACCTCGACCATGAGGTCTACCTGGCCTACGGCGAGCATCTACCGACCTACAAGCCTTCTCCCAAGCCGGAGGCCTATGGTGATCTCCGCAAGACCCTGGAGAAGGGTGACGCCAAGATCCTCAACTGCCTGACGCCGCACGGCAAATGGCACATCCACTCCACCTACATGGACAATCTGCGCATGCTTACGCTGTCGCGCGGCATGGAGCCGTGTTGGATGAGTGAGGCGGATGCGAGAGAACTCGGCATCAAGGACAACGACTGGGTCGAGGTCCACAACGACCACGGGGTCTACTGCACACGCGCTTGCGTGAGTGCCAGGATCCCGAAGGGTGTGTGCATCGTCTATCACGTGCCCGAACGAACGATCGGTATCCCCAAGTCGCAGACGCGCGGATACCGCCGGGCTGGTGGACACAACAGTCTCACCAGGATCCACCTCAAGCCGAACTTCCTGGCCGGCGGCTATGGGCAGTTCACCTACCACTTCAACTACTGGGGACCGATCGCGCCCAACCGCGATACCCACGTCACAGTCCAGAAGATGACCAAGGTCGTCTTCCATGGTCGGCCTGTTTGAACCGGGCTACCTGTGCAATCACCAAAAGGAAACAAAGAGGACTGAACCATGGACGTTAGATCGCAAGTTTCGATGGTGTTCCATCTCGACAAGTGCATCGGTTGCCACACGTGCTCCGTCGCCTGCAAGAACATCTGGACCGACCGAAAGGGTGCGGAGTACCAGTGGTGGAACAATGTAGAGACCAAGCCGGGCACGGGTTATCCCACCAAGTGGGAGGATCAGAGCATCTACAAGGGTGGATGGGAGAAAGTCGGTGATGGCATCGAGCTCAAGGGAGCCGGCCACAAGAAGAGCCTCGCCAACATCTTCCACAATCCGCACCTGCCGCAGATCGATGACTACTACGAGCCATTCACCTACAAGTATCTGGATCTCATCGAGTCGGGACCTTCGACCGATCAGCCCACAGCACGTCCCGTCTCGCTGATCACCGGTCAGCCGATGGACATCAAGAGCGGGCCCAACTGGGATGATGATCTCAGTGGCTCGCCGGACTATGCGCGCAACGACCCAAACCTCGAGGCCGTGACTCCGGCCGAGAAGGAGGCGATGTTCCAGCTCGAGCGCATGGCGATGTTCTACTTGCCCAGGATGTGCAACCACTGCCTCAATCCCGGCTGCGTGGCCTCCTGCCCCTCGGGTGCCATCTACAAGAGAGGCGAGGATGGTGTCGTCCTGATCAACCAGGACGTTTGTCGCGGCTGGCGCATGTGCGTCACGGCCTGCCCCTACAAGAAGACCTACTACAACTGGCACACCGGCAAGTCCGAAAAGTGCATCCTCTGCTTCCCCCGGATCGAATCCGGTCTCGCGCCAGCCTGCATGCACTCCTGTGTGGGGCGCATCCGCTACCTGGGCGTCGTGCTCTATGACGCCGACAAGATCCACGAAGCCGCCAGCGTCTCCGACAAGGACCTGGTCGACGCCCACCTGGACATGATCCTGGATCCCTTTGACGAGGAGGTGATTGCAGCTGCCAAGGCCAACGGCGTCGCCGATTCGACGATCCGGTCGGCACAGCTCTCCCCGATCTACAAGTTCACGAAGGTCTGGAAGATGGCACTGCCCCTGCACGCCGAGTTCCGGACCATGCCAATGCTCTTCTACGTGCCGCCCCTGCTTCCGGTCATGGCCTCTGTCAAGAAGGTCGACAACTCGGCGCAGAACTCCGCGCTCAACGAGAAGAGCAAGGTCTGGCCCGACAACTGGCTCTACGACACCAGCACCGAGGACCTCTTCGGCACGGTGAGCCAGGCCCGCTTCCCCATGAAGTACATGGCCGCCATGTTCTCCGTAGGAGACGAAGGCAAGATCGAGGACGTCATGAAGAAGTTGATGGCCGTCCGGATCCATCGCCGTCAGGTGACCGTTGGCGACATCGGTGCCGAGAAGGCCAACGAAGCGCTCCGCAAGGCGGGCCTGACTGCCGAGGAAGCCGAGTCGATCTACTACCTGACCTCCTTGGCCAAGTTCGACGATCGATTCGTGATCCCCGCCAATCACCGCGAGCAGGCCATGGAGCTCATGGAGTTCGCTGGCGACAACAAGGGTAGCGTTGGCTTCGGCTTCAAGAACGACACCGCCAAGCGGGGGCTCTAGAGATGGCTTTCACTGATTTCTCCCTGCTGGCGCAGGTGTTCGACTATCCCCGGGAGGGATATGCCACCAGGATCCGGGAGACCCTGGATCGCGTGGGCGCGTCCTGTCCCGAGGCCAAGGGCGAGTTGTCGCTCTTCGTTGGGCCTGTCGCGGACATGCCCATCGACGATATCCAGGAGCTCTACACGCGCACCTTCGACATCCAACCCATCACGACACTGGATGTCGGCTTCGTGATGTTCGGCGATGACTACAAGCGTGGCGAGCTGCTCTCCAATCTCAACCGGGAGCACAACGAGGTTGGCAACGATTGCGGCGAAGAGCTCGCTGACCATCTGCCCAACCTCCTGCGTCTCCTCGGCAAGGTGGG
>JAJRTL010000282.1 GCA_024278315.1 Planctomycetota bacterium
CAAGCCCGGACCTCAGCAGAAGAAGGCGTTGAATCTGTTGAAGACCATCGACGTGTAGGCAGAGTTGTGCACCCGCAATCGCCGTTAGTTGCGGCAACTACAGGAGAAGCGTGCTTCGAAGGCTCGGAACTTCAGGCTAGAAGTCGATACCCAGCCGAAAGCCCAGAAGGATGCTGTCATCGGCTTGTCTGAACGCGGCCTGTGTCCACTGGAAATCCAGTGTCAATGCCACTGATCGGGCGAGAGCGAGGTTGTAGTAGGCTTCAAGTCCGGCAGTCCGGCTTTCTTGGCGGTTACCGATGATCACTCCGCCCAGCCTCTGCAAGTCGTTGTAGAATCCGCCCACGCCCCATGTGTCGTCGTCTCGGCCGGGGATCGACCCGCGACCAGAAATGCCGATAGTTGCTGACCAGGTCACAGGGTTTGTGTCCCGGTCGCCGGCCCCGAGCATCACGAACATCCCAAGCCCCTGCAGGCTCTGCCGTCCGTCCGTGGGGTCGATGCTCGCAGGAGTCTCCGTTTCGACAGAAATATACTGCCAAGCGTCCCAGTACAGCGCCCAGGCATCACGAGTACTGGCCTGGTTGACCGTGAGCCCTGGTTGGGGGATGTTGATCCCTTCTACCTTCGCGAAATCTCCGTCGAAGGCGTAAAGAGCGCTGAGTGTCATTCCTCCCGGTAGGTTGCCCAGCTTGTATTGGTAGTCGATGTTGGTGCCCCAAGACGTGCCATTCCCTATGTCACCGAACCCAATTGTGGTGGATGCGTCCGTGGTGTTCATGAACGTGCTGCTCACCTTTACCTCGGGAATGGGCTGCCAGATCACGCCGCCGGCCAAACTGCTGTATGGGGCGACCTGCGCGAAGACAGCGGGAAAGATGAACTGGAAGTTCATGAACTGGCTCCTCCCCTCGCCCCCCGAAAACTCATTGGAATTGCCCATGGTCGTGATCTTCCCCAAGAGCACTGCAAAGTGCTCAGAGAAGAACTGCACGTAGTTCAACTCCGTGATAGTGAAAGGGATGTTGTCGTCCAGGGGAGCTGTCGCCGGAAAGTAGGAGTATGTGTTCACCGGCAGCAGCAAGCCGGTGTCGCCATTCACGGTAGATCCGAATCGCGACTGGCCCCTGAAGTTGATCAAGGCACCTGGCATCACTCCCATCTGCCCCAGGTCGAGGTGCATGTAGTAGTCGAGGTTCGTCGCATACGCCCACCCCTCGTCGATGCCTCCAGAGAGCAGGCCCTGACTGAACTGCAACCACTTCACGCTGAAGGTAAAACCGCGGTTCGCCCAGTCCTGGCGCGTCCCTCCCCAATCTCCGCTCAGGAAGGGACGCGACGCGAAGTCGCCCTTGTAGTCAGGCACCGGGAGCAGCCCCTTCATGTCACCTTCGACGCTTCCTGTTTCCGCCGGACTTTCTGCACTCCTCCCCTCCGCGTCATTCGCCACCTGTCCCAGCGCAGGCGGAGAGACACCGGCCAGCGCCAGGAGGATCAAGGAGAGGCAAAGTGGAAGGCTGGCACCGGTCCTTCTTCCGAGTGACGAGAGAAGACTCTGGCCTCGAATCCACATTCTGTTGTCATTCATTTCTGTTGCCTCGGTCCGCTTGCCAGCTGAATACGTGAACGCGTCCAAGCTCTGTGGACTGATGCATCGAGGCTATCGCTCAGAAGGTTATCTGGGCATAGAGACCGATGAGATGGAGGGTGGCATCGTAGTCCCCAGCCAGACGGCCGGTAATCGGTTGAGTCTGGTCGATGCGGTTGTCCCCAAGCCATGCGAAAGTGTAGTTGGCTCCGATGGTCCAGTGATCGCTCAGGTCGTATTCGGCTCCGATGGACAGCCGCACTTGTTCGTCGACAGGGAGGTCTGGCGTGCGGTCTGCATCGGCGACAGCAGAGGAAACGTAGCTAGCGCCTGCGAGCAGCATCCACTGTTGGGTCGCGTTGTAATGCACGCCGACCCCGAAATTCCACGTGTCCTTGAAGTTTCTTGCGAGCTCCGTCGAGTTGCCACTGTTGTCGAAACTGATGACGTTGCTGTCGAATGCGCTCCAGTCCGTCCACCCAGCGTCTGCGACGAGTGCCAGGGTCGCGTTGAGTTCATGGTATGCCGAGAGAGTCAAACTCATCGGGAGAGTGAAACTGGTTGAGATCGGACGCGAGGCATTGACAGTCAAGTCTCCAGCCAAGGAATGTGAGACCTGCGAATGATAGCGAAGTCCCAGTCGCGTGGACTTCGAAGGGGCCCAAAGAGCCGACAAGGAAAAGCCGAGGTCCCAGCTGTCCCCGTCGATGTTGAGTGGGGTCCCCGCCAAGGGGCCGCGCAGGTCCTGCGAGAACGTCAGATACTGGACGTCCAGGCCCGCACCGACGGACCATTGGTCATTCAGCTTCACGCCGATGGATGGCTCGAAGTTGAGTGCAATGAGCGCAGTCTTGGTCATCCAGGTTCGCCCGGCCCAGTCGTCCGACGGGTCCAACGCAACGCCTCCGGGTGAGGTCGCACTGAATCCAAGCCACACCCGGTCGCTCACCGGCATGGCCAGGTAGAGTGCAGCACCGAGCAGCCATCCCCCCTGATTGCCACCTTCAGAACCTGATGCGGTCGTGTCCGATGAGGAGCTGAAATCGAGGCTCATGTTGAAAGGCATCACGGAGAACAAGAGTGCAGGGGACTCCAATCTCGTCATGCCAGCAGGGTTGAGCCAAGCCGTCTCTGCATCTCGGGCAATTGCCGCGGATCCGGCCTGGGCTGTTCCGTTGATGGGGCCCCCGTTCTCAGGCAGGTACAAGCCACCTGCTTGAGCCGCTATGGCTCCCGTCAGGAAAAGAATCATCGCAGATGTCAAGCCGCAGTACTGCACCGCTCGCCTGGCCCTGCCCATCCTGCTGAGAAGAGGAGTGAGGGAGAATCGGCTGCTAGGAAGTTGGTCCTGGGTACTCATGATCGAAATCCTGTCTGAGACTCGTTGTTTGGGGTGATCCGCTCGGGAACCTGGATGAGGAGATGATTCCGACGATGCGGATAACGTAGACCCCGTGTTGTCATCGGTGCATCCTCGAATGTCGTTGCACAGCCATCGTGCCTCACACAGGGGCGCTAGCCCGAACTGTTCATGACCTCACAACGATCTCATGAATCATCCGGGCTAGAGGAGCCCGCCCCTGTGTGAGGAAGGGAGACGCAGGCATGCGAGCTCCTCCCTACTTCACATCCTTGACGGTCACGACGATCTTATG
>JAJRTL010000283.1 GCA_024278315.1 Planctomycetota bacterium
ACGCGGACACCCTCATCGAAGTGACCGGAGAAGTTGCGATCGGAGAGGTCGCACCTGGAGAAGCGACGACCGGGCATGGGGCGACCGACCACACTGTGACCGACCACACTGTGACCGACCACACTGTGACCGACCACACTGTGACCGACCACACTGCGATCGACCACGCTGCGACCGACCACGCTGCGAACGCAGACTCTGCGCCCGGAGAGGAAGTGCCAGGAAAGAGATCTACAGGAGAGAGAGCTGCAGAAGATCGATTCGCCGGGGAACAGCTCGTGCGGGACTCCAAGACCCATGCAGCGATGCGTGCGCGCGTGCTCATCCGCGACAACCATCGTTGCCGTGCTTGCAAGAGCCGTTTCGAACTCATGGTGCACCATATCGTGCTCTTGTCGGAGGGCGGAAGGACCCGACCCGAGAATCTGATCACCCTCTGCATGCGCTGCCATGGTCTGGTGCATGCCGATCTCCTGATCTTGGCGGGCAAGAACCAGGCCAGCGTAAGCTTCGTGGATCGTGAGGGAAAACCGCTGCATGCAATCGGCGAGCGTTTACCTCCGAGTGTCCTCACTCGTCTGCATCGCAGTCACATCCAGGCAACTCTTGGCGATACTGCGGGCCGAGCCCTGTCCCGAAGCCTGGCGGAGAAGTTGTCGGCCAGGAACCCTGGTCGAAAGTCGATAGGAATGCTGACCGGAGTCTCACCTGCGGTCTCGGCCGGGGTACCGACAGAACCACCGGCCGAGATGTCGGGCCGACGGCCGACCCAGTGCGAGTCCTCACCGGGAGCGGGTGTGGACCAGCGACCTCGCTTCTTGGCGAGTGCCCAGGATCTGCCTGCTGAAGTCGATGTCCGTTGGTGGCGCAAGAACCAACACCTGTTCGAGGGGAAGGAGAATGGGCACTTCAAGTTCAAGCCCGGTTTCGCCGTTGAGAGTCCTCAAGGGCTCTATCTCATGAATCCCCAGTTCCATCTTCCCGAGATTTCTAAAGCAAGGGCACCCTGGCCGATCCGACTCGGCCACCCTGGACCAAGCTTCCCCGAAACGGCGATCGATCGCCGTTTTCCCTCAAGGTCCGCCTCGAGGTCCAGGGCGAGGTCCAGGGAGGGAGCTACAAGGTCAGCCGTCGGGGTTGATGCTGTGTTGGCACAGGGATGGGCGGTCAGCGGTTAGTCGGCCACCGGCCAGCCAGAGCCAGCTCTGCGCGGCGACAACTGCTCCTGGGCTCCGCACAAGAGTAGAGACAGACGACTATGAGCTCGTGGAAGTCGGAAGCGACCGGTTGGAGTCGAGCGAGACCCAAATCGTGACCTCCGCATATTCGATATTGTTAGAAGGTAAGCGGTACCTGGTCAAAGTGTCCATGGACACTCTCTCACGGAGCCACAGAGAAGACACGGAGATGCATCAAGAAGCCCTGCCATTCAAGGCGACCTTCGAGGCCGTCCCCGTGTCTCTGTGCCCCCTGTGAGAGAGAAAGAGTCGGTCGAACGGCGGAGCTCCTCTCCAGCATCAAGAGCCAGGAGGAGCAGGTTTGGTTACGGCCACAGGTCGCGCTGTTCCCTCCTTGGCCTCTGTGTGGTTGAACACTTGTTTCTTGGGAGCCTGAGGTGCCATCGCCCCATACCTCATTGGACGGCTCCGAATCGACTCCATCAAGTCCCTGTGGACCGGGATGGGCTCTCGATCCCCGTCAGGGAGCCGAGTTCTCTGCTGCGTTGCCCACTCTGACTGTTCTTGCGGCTGCATGCTTGTCTTTGATTCTCGGGTTGCAAGGGATGCGGCTTGCAGGTGTCATCTGGATCTTGGACGTGCCTTTCAAGCAACTCCGATTTGCTTCCTTCGACCCTATGACAAACAACGCAGATTCTGCAAACCCGAATGCTCCCCTGCAGGACTCCATCGCAGGGGCTTGGCGAGCACGGGCTCTGCTCCATGCCGATGCAGACATGGCGGACTCCCTGCAGAACGCCTACCGTGTCTTCCACGGGTTTCATGATGGATTGAGGGGGCTCAACATCGATCGGCTGGGGGACTCCTGTGTGGTCAGTCTGAAGGAGCACCTGGGCCAACACATCCCAGCGATTCGGGAGGGTCTCGAAGCCTGTCATCGTTTCGAGCGGGTGATCCTGCGCACGCATCCTCGGCACAACTACAACCCCAAGCCACTCCGCATCGAGGCACTTGTGGGGGACCTGCCCGGCACAGCTTTGCAGGTCAGGGACAAGGGCATGCGCTTCTTGGTGGATCTGACTGCGGACACCAATCCCGGACTCTTCCTCGACGCCCGTCCAGTGCGGGGGTGGTTGCTCGAGCACAGTGCGGGGAGACGCGTTCTCAATCTCTTTGCCTTCACGGGCAGCCTGGGCGTGGCTGCTGCCGTGGGGGGAGCAAGATCGGTGACGCATGTCGATTGGAACCGGGACTCCTTGGAGATTGCGCGTGCGAACCACTCCCTGAACGACGTGGCCGTCGAAGATCGCGACCTCATGAAGGGGGACATCTACTACCATCTGCCACGCGCGGCCAAGGCTCACAAGAGCTTCGACGGGATCATCCTCGATCCCCCTCCCCAGCTTCCGCGCTCCAAGCGTGGGCGTGCGCAAGGGCAGGACTACCCCAAGCTCACCAGACTCGCGACTCCCCTGTTGGCGCAGGGGGGATGGCTGCTCTGCTTCTTCCACAGATACGAGTGCTCGCGCGAAGCCTACGAGGCGCAGGTGCTCGCGGCTTCTTGCTGCGATCTGGAAGTCCTCTGGCGAGGAACCAGTGGCGAAGATTTCCCCGAACGGGACCCCGAGCAGAAACTGCGATTGACGGCATTTCGACGACCGCAGGTCTGAGAAGTGGTACGCCCGACAGGGTTCGAACCTGTGACCTTCGGTTTAGGAAACCGATGCTCTATCCTGCTGAGCTACGGGCGCTTACCGTTGTTTTTCTCGTCGGAATCGCCCTCTGCAGCACGGACCCGAGGGACCGCGCGCTGCCGGAAGCTCGCGACGGGGGAGACAGGTTAGCGGGCTGGCTGCCCAATCCAAGGAGCAGACGCCGCAGTTTCTGACCCTTTGGGGGGAGCTGCGATTGTCCTAGGAGCGAGGATCTGGATCCTGGTGGCCCCCTCTTCGGAGGTCGCTAGGCTTCATTCCTTTTTCGACACAGTACGATTGCCAAAGGGAGAGGTCAGCATGCAAAGAGAACATAGACACGTGAACGGCTTCGGACAGAAGATGCGACTCATGGGGCGAAAGCCGAGGCTCTTGAGCTGGGCCCTTCTGTGCTTGTTGGGTTTGACGTCAGCCTTACGGGCGCAGAGCCTGGAAGAGGATGTGGGAGCCTGGCTCGTCGTGGCTGGACAAGGACATCTGCAGCCCAAGCAGGAGGACTCCCGGTTGCGCTGGTGGTTCGACGGGCAGCTTCGTTTTGCCGACAACTCCAATGGTTTCAATCAGAGCATCGTCAGGCCCGGCGTCGGCTATGACCTGTCCAAGACGACGACGCTCTGGTTGGGCTACGGCTGGTTCCACACCGATCCTTCCTCCAAGCCTGCGTTCGAGGAACATCGGATCTGGCAACAGTTCACGTGGAACCTGAAACTGGGATCGAGTCGCCTCCAGAGTCGCACACGGTTGGAGCAACGATTCCTCGAGACAGGCGATGACGTGGGTTGGCGGTTCCGGGAGTTCGTCCGTTTCACTCCACCTCCTTCGTCGAAGACCGGGTTTGGTCTGCGATTCTGGGATGAGGTCTTCGTCAACCTCAACGACACGGATTGGGGGACCAAGGCCGGATTCGACCAGAACCGTTTCTTCGCTGGCGTGGGTTGGATCCTGAACGAGGACAAGGACCTCATCTTGGAGGTTGGATACCTGAACCAATACATCCGTCGGCCCTCGGCCGCCGACTCGATGAACCACCTCCTCTTCGTCCAACTCCTCTTCACGCTGTGATCCCGGCCGATTCGTCCGTCGCCTCCGGGAGGTCTCAGGATCCGAGGGTAGACGGACGAAGAGGTGGCCCACCGAGGAGGGGCACTGAGCACAGGCACTGAGTACAGGCACTGATTACACGAGACGACATGTCCAACCGCATCAACCAGCAGATCGACAACAACCTGGCCATCGTGCATGACCTGGTCTCTCGAAACGAGTCCTGGATCTCGCGTCCGGCCTGGGTCGAGTTCTCGACCAACAACGCCTGCAACCTGCGCTGTGTGATGTGCGGGCAGAGCGATGGAGAACCACCCCAGCATATGGATCGTGGGAAGGCCGCCGCCGTGCTGGACCAGCTCTTCGAGTCGGCGACGGTCATCACTCCACACGCCAACAGTGAGCCTCTGCTCGCCGATTTCGATCTCGTCCTCGAGAAGTGTCGGGAGCACGATGTCTTCGTCAATCTGATCACGAATGCGTCCTACCTGGATGCTGCGAGATTCGAGACGATCGCTGACCGCATCTGGACGCTGACTTTCAGCCTGGATTCCCATCGCAAGGATGTGCTCGAAGAGGTGCGCGCCAAGATCGACTATGACTGCGTAACCAAGAACATCCGGGAAGTCCTCCCCATTGCGGCCGAGCTGGGTATTCGAACCGCATTCAACCTCGTTCTCATGTCCGCCAACGCCGAGGACCTCCCGGACTTCGTCGACTGGGTCGCCGACGTGGGGGGAGTGGAAGCCCATTCCATCGTGCACGTACAACCCATGCTCTACAACGCGAAGGGTTGTGAGGGTATGCGCTTGGAAACCCGATTCGACGAGGCACAGCTCGTGGAAATCCTGGATGCGGCCTGCGAGCGCGCGGCTGCTCGCGGCGTCATCCTTCTGTCGATCCTGCCAGGAGACCTCGCGCGCAACGTGACCCCGATCGAACCCCGCATCAGGGGTGTGATGCCAGATCTTCTCGCGAGGACGATCACGACGGTTTCCGAGCGGTATCCGAAGTTCTGCCCCATGGCTGCCTACTACATGAAGGTCAGCCCGGACGGACGTGTCTATCCCTGCTGTGTGGCTCCGGATGAACTCGTGATGGGTAGCGTTCACGACTCGAGCATCGAGGAGATCTGGAATGGCGAGAAGTTCCGGAACTTCCGCCGCCGGATGTTTGCTCAGGACTATCCGGATGCCTGCAAAAGCTGTGGGATCCTCGTCGACAATCCGCACTTCGAGGGGCCAGCGGCAACCTAGGAACGCGATCGTAAGGGGGGACTATGCATTTGGGGCTGGGCTCAACTCCGCTGTGCTCGCCAAAGAAGTTGTCCTCCTGTGCCGTCGCCAGTCCTGTATGGCTGTCGGTCGAGCCGATCATCCCGAGCTTTTTGGGATAGGTTCCGCGGATGGCTTCGAGAGCCAGGCTGCGCTCGAGCGCTTCGCGTGCATTCTGGGGCTCAAGAATGGGGTCCAGCTTGATCTTGGGTGGATCGCTCAGGTTGCCGATGTCCCAGGTCTCGTGGTCGGCGAACTCGTCATTGGGCGAGAGGAAGGGGGGCGCCCTGTGGCTCGACAGGAGGCTGAGTCCTCCTGTCTCCAACCTCGCACGATCTAAAGGATCGCGCCTTCGAACTGGATGACGAGTCCTTCGCCACCGTTACCCATCGAGCCGGTCTTGGAAGTGGAGTCCTTGTGGTAGAGATACTGCACCGATTGACTGTTGCTCTGCACGTAGACGACCATGCCCTGGCTCAGGGCGGCTCCGAACTTGTTGGCCTTGGAATCGAGGAACAGCGCCTGACTGTAGAGTTTCATTCCACGGCTTTGGATCCCTGCCGGAATCGCCATGCGGAGGCTTCCGACGTAGGTGTTGCCCGACTTCATGAGCGTGATCGGAATCGCGAGATCCGTGCTGGACTCGAGGACGTTGCCCGGCAT
>JAJRTL010000284.1 GCA_024278315.1 Planctomycetota bacterium
CGAGCCGACGCATCCAAGAGCGGAGTGGCCATGCCCCGTTCCGCCGCGAAGCCTGTCAAGAAGTGCTCGGCCAGGGGGAGGATCTCCTCTCGCCGTTCCCGCAAAGGCGGGATGTGGATGGGGAGGATGTGGAGTCGGTAGAACAGATCCTGTCGGAACTGACCCTTGCGCACGGCCAGGGCCAGATCCCGATTGGTCGAAGCGAGCACACGCGTCCGGACCTGGATCTCGCGACTTCCGCCCACTCGCTGGACGATGCCATCCTCCAGGACACGCAGCAGCTTGGCCTGGAGGTTCAGAGGGATCTCACCGATCTCGTCGAGGAGCAGGGTTCCGCCATCTGCCAATTCGAATTTGCCAGGTTTGCTGGTGGTTGCCCCTGTGAATGCGCCGGCTTCATGGCCGAAGAACTCGCTCTCCATGAGGGTCTCGGGGATCGCCGCACAGTTGATCTTGACGAAGGGACCCTGCTTACCCGGCGCTCTTCGGTGGAGTTCGCTGGCAATGACTTCCTTGCCAACACCGCTCTCGCCCGTGATCAGGACCGTGGAAGCCGAATTCACGAGCTTGTCCATAAGCCCCTCGATGGCCTTCATCCGCGGACTCTCGGTCACGAATCCTCGTGAAGGCTGATGGCTATCCTTGAGGTAGTCGTTCTCGGCGATGAGGAGACTCCGCTTGCGCAACCTCTCGAGCAAGAGCTCGATCTGGTCGGGAGCCACGGGCTTCACCAGGACATCGTCGGCACCTTCCCGAAGCGCGCGCACGGCGACATCGACGGTTCCATGTGCCGTCACGAGAACGACCGGCATCCTCGTCTCGGACTCCCGCACAGCGCGAATCACGGCCATCCCATCCTGGCGAGGCATCTTGAAGTCCGTCATCACGAGGTCGAAGACCTGCTTGCGAATCTGTTTGATGGCGGCCTGGCCATCATCCACGGCAAGGACCGACGCCCCCATGGACTCCAGGACTTCCGCCAAGAACTCCCGGGAGAGACTGTCGTCATCCGCCAGGAGGACACGGATCTGGAACTCAGACACCGCACTGCCCTCCGAGCTCGACGAAGAACCGGGCTCCGTCCTTGCAGGGCACGCTACGGATACTCCCATCCATGGCCTCCAAGGCCCGGGTACAGAAGGCCAGTCCCAAACCAGTCCCCTGATCCTTGCTGCCCACGAAGGGATCGAAGATGCGCTCCTGCATCTCGTCAGGGATCCCATCACCGTCATCCTGGATCTCGATCCTCACGCGCCCGTTGCCCAGATCCGCGGCCGCGAATCGAACCCCATGTGCACCAGCCTCATGGGCATTGCGAAGCAGATTGGCAAACACCTTGCCCAGAGCCTGAGGTGAGCCGAGGAGCTGACACCTCTCGGCCCTCGTCTCCATCTGGACTTCCAGGTCGGGGAGTTCGGCTCGGGCTTCCATGAGCCATGCCGGAAGATCCCGCAGCAGGGGCTCCACCCTCTCCTTGGGCTTGGCGAAGGCCAGAAGCTCGGTCACGATCCTGTCGACGCGCCAGGCTCCCTCTTCGATGCGCGCAGCCCAGTGGGCGGCCTTGGGCGAATCCGGACAGCGTTTGAGCATGCCCGCGAATCCTGCGACTCCATTGAGCGGATTGCGCACCTCGTGCGCCACCCCCAAGGCGAGCTCCGAGAGACTGGAGAGTCGTGCGAGCCGATCCAGCTCCTCACGCATGACCTCGACCTCCGTCTGGTCATCCACGAACTCGAGCGTATCCCCATCCTCGCCGACAGCAACGCTCGTCACGCGCAGGGACAGTGTCTTGCCCTCCTGATCCTCGATGGAGACATGTGCAGAGTCCCGAGCCACGAGTGCATCCAGCAGCTCCTCGTTCCCCACCCGGTCCAGCATGGAACCAGCTTCGGGGTTGAGCCCGTCGAGCCCGGCCGGGGAGCGACGGAACACCCCCAGCGGGAGCGCCCCCAGGATGCCCTCACGTTCTTCGATCCCCTGTCTGAGGCGTTGATTGGCCTCTGCAAGCTCATGATCGACGCGTTGCGCTTGACGCTTCAGCTCACCGTAGGCCTTCTCGAGACTCTCCGAGGCGCTACGAAACAACTGAAACTCGACAAGCAACTCCTCGACGCTCGGGGTCGCTTCCTTGGATACTCCGGTACTACAAGAAATCACTTCAGCTGTTCTAAATCAGGGGGAATGTAGTCGCTGTTGGTCTCGAGCCACCGTAGGTGCTCGAGGGCAAAATTCGCACTCTTGGCCCAGATGCCGAAGACGCCCGCGCCTTCCGCATTGGTGCCCTGATCCAGTTGGGTCACCTGCGCGTAGATTTCCTTGGCCTGATCCATCTCGCCCAGAGATTCCAGGGTCTTGGCCTTGAGATAGAGAAGAGAGGGTTCCGGGTCCTGCTTCCCCTCCTTCAGGATCTCCAACCGTGCACCCAGGACAGCCAGGGCTTCTGTAGCCATGCCTGCTCCGATCAAGGCACGCACGCGCTTGGACAGGAAGGTGCTCGGGACCAACAGGGTCAATTCCTGGCCACCGCCGAACGGAGTCAGGGCCTGCGACCTGTCGAGAGTCGGGCCAATCTTCAGCGACCGGGCCAAGAAGGGCCCAAATCGTGGGTTTCCCGCTTTCGGCCGAATCCGGCGGAAGGGAGGACGATCCTCGGGCTGATCCATGGTCGGGGCAACGGATGCGCCCCCCGACCTCTTCGCGGCAGAGCCTGGAGCAGGGGGCGGAACGAGGTTGACATCCTTGATCCTGGGAAGGGGCGTGTCTGAATCGATGCCACCCCGGCGACGGAACCGTGTCTTCAGGTGGACCTCCTTGCGGATCTCGGCCGCCAACTCCGAGGCCAGGTCCTCGGCGCTCTTGGAGGGCAAGGTCGTTCCTTCGAAGAGATCTTCATCGCGGACAGGAAGGAGTAGATCCCAATGGATCTTCAGCCGCATGAGCCGACCGAACCGTTGCTCTTCCTCGAAGACCTTCTGTTGGAGGTCCCTTACATCGTTGCGTAGTCCTTCGAGATAGCTGCTGCGTCCGATCTGCACCGCCTCGGTTCTGCCTTGGGCCATGCCGCCCTGCACGAACACCAGAAGCGCCGACAAGCAGGACACTGGCAGCGAGAACTTTGAAAGGAGTTCCTTCATCGAATCCGCCCTCCGTAGGCTTCCGCCGCTTCCTTTTTCCGGCCAAGCGCCAGGTAGGCATCGCCGACCAACTCCGTGACCTCGGCCTGGATACCCGCATCCACGATGCGACTGGCCAGGGCGCGGGCGGTGTCGATGACCTTGAGGTGGTGTTTCTGATCAGCTTCTGCCTGGATCAGAAGGAACCGGGCACGATCGCCAACGGGGCCCCCCATCTTCTCCTTTCCTTCCAAAATCGCCTTCGCACGTTCTGGCCTGCCTCCCTCGAGGAGCTGTTGCGCAGTGAACACGAGGAGTTCTTTGTCGGGAGCGGATCCCTGCAACAGGACCTCCAGACCGAAGATCGCGGCGTCGAACTTGCCGAGATCCAGGAGCTTCTTGTTGACGAGCACCTTGGCTCGGTGGGCCTCATGAGGCTGTAGCTCTCCTTCCCACTGCAGAGCCAGGCGCGCGCAGAAGAGGGACTGGAGAGGATCGGCCATGTCGCTCTCGGCCTTCGCGAGACTCAACCAGGCCAGCCCCAGGCGCGGGTCGCCCTTGGCAAGACCAATGAACTGCAGCAGTTTCCTCTCCCCCTCGAGAGGCTTGCCACTCTCAATGAGAGCATCCCCTGCCAGGAAGTTGAGTGTCGCCCAGCTCTCGTTGGCGAGATCGATGGGCTCGATGAAACTCTCGAGCTGACGGATCTTCTCGAGAACCCGATCCGGTCGCCCTCTCCTCCGATGGGCTTCAGCGAGCAACAACAGAAGGTCGGGGAAGCCCTCCTGGCTCCTGAATCCAGACAGATAGAGCTCGAGCATGGCCACGAGATCATCCAGTCCACCGCGCGGGACCCGCCGGACCTGCGCCAAATCGGTGTTCATGCGCACGCTCTTGCTCTCGCGGAGCTGCTTGTCCGAATAGGCCAGATGGGCACGAGCAAACAACAACGCGGCTTTCATTCCTATCTGTGTTTCGGCTTGCGTCGTGAAGAGACCCTTGGATTGTTGGATCGCTTGATCGAAGTTGCCAAGCTCGAGCTGGCACTCAGCCAGTTTGAGCTTCGCTTCGCTCGCGAAGGGGTGCTTGGATGCTTTGTCCAGGAAGGACTCGAAGTGTCCGGCTGCTGCCAGCAGGTTTCCCTGCGCCAAGGCAAGCAATGCCATGTCGATACGGACCTGGCTCTCCTTGTCGAGCGAAGCCGTCGGATCAACTGCCAGAGCCCGAAGGTACCGCTCATACCAATCCAACGCCCACTTGCGCAAATTGCGGCGTCCCGCCTCGGTCTCCGGTAGGGGAATCGTGACCACGGTCAGGATACGGGTGCCGAGGATCTGACCGGGTTCCGGTTCGTCGCGATCCTGTTCGATATCGAGACCACAGGCCACCGCGAGTAGCTCCGCCACTGCGACAGCATCCTTCTTCTTGAAGAAGAGGCTCAGCGTTTCGTTCTCAAGCTGGGCGCGGATCCCAGGGATCTGCAGGTTGAGCTTGAACGCTCCCAAGGCCTGGAGGTCCTTGAGCGCCAGGTAGGCACTCGCGCCGGCACGGGCCGCCGAGACGAAGACGCGATCTCCGCGCCTCTCGACGACACGAAAGACCACGCCCTCGTTGATCTCCTTCTTGGTGTCCTGTGCCAGCAACTGGCCAGGCAGACAGAAGATCAATGCGAGAGTGAGAGGACGAAGCATCACTTCTTGCCTCCAGCCTTCTCGGCCTCGGTCGCCTGGATCCGATAGCCATCGCCCAGGCGCAGGTACGCCGACGGGATCTTGCTCTCCATCTCCCCATCCATCAGGCTCTCTTGGAGGAGGAAACGGGCCAGATACTTCCTGGATCCTGGCTGATCCCCCAACTGGGAGGCGTCCTGCGCCATCTTCCAGAGGTCCTTCGGCAACAGACTCATCTGGAAGCCGCTGCTGGAGAGTTTCAGATACCGAAGTGCCTTGTCATGATTTCCGGCCTCGGCACTGTAGTTGGCCAGGCGACTGTAGAGGGATCGACGGACCATGGGAGGGAGATCGGGATGGTCCCTCATGGTCCCTTCGATCTTCGCGATGGCCTCTTCGAATCGTCCCAAGCGGACGAGACCTTCGATCTCCGCTAGCTGGAGCACACGTGACTCCAAGGGTTGCGGACTCGCAGAGCTTGGACTCGAATCGGGTTTCGATGGGAAGTCGGGAAGCGTCGAGATCCTTGGTGGATCCACATCTTCCTTCGGGGTGGCCGAAGCGGGCAGGAAGAGAATCAACCCCATGAACATGAGATTCGCGAAGAGGACGAGGGCCATCGTTCCATCTACCCTCTCCAGGAGTGAGCCCGAACCCCTCTTACCCTTGCTGGTCCTCTTCTTCCGACGGCGAGGGTTCTGCGCCTCGGTCATGGCTTCTTCCACGACTTGAGCAGCGGCCTCACCCAGAACCTCGTCCAGTGCCTCACCGAGAGCTTCCTCTAGCGTCTCCTCCTGGGGTTGACCGAGAGTCGGCTCCTCCCCGTCGGAAACCGCCTGATCGGTCCCGGTGGAGCTCATCGATGTCGGGTCTCTTTCGGCTTCGCTCATCGCTTGATCACTGCTTTGCTTCGAGCGTCCACCTCTGGATGACTTGCGTCGGGCCAGAGGAGGCGACGTTCTTCATCGACTCGTTCGAGCTGCCCCTCGGACAGCCGCGCAACAGCCTCTCTCCCTGTCTGCCAGGGATCGAGATTCTGTTCTGGCGACGGAGCCTGTTTGGCCCAAGCTCCGTCCTCATGGATCTTTTCGATCGAATGACCATCTGGAGTGGAGACAAAAGCAGCAAGATCACTGCCCTTTTCGGTCTCCGTTGCTAGAAGACGGAAACTGATCTCGGTGCAACCTGCTCCGCCGAGCCATAGATCCAGGTCTCGCTCCATGAGCATCCCGCGCACGGACTCGGCAAGATCACCCAACGCAGTGGCCCCGACAGGCGCGGTCACGCGGAGACGGATCCGATCTCCTTCGCTCCAGGCCCGCTCCACCATGGGGAGCTCTGACCTGCCATAGACTGCATGGATGACTTGATCCACGACAGGGAGCACTGCTCGGGGCAGACCTGCGAGGCTGGAGGCTCCCAGGGGTTCGCGCTCTGTCGTCTGGGAGTCAAGCCACTCGATCACACGCTTGGGTCGAATCGGCTTCTGGAGAGCCAGCACACCGGAGCGCTGCTCGATCCAAGACGCCAGCGAGCCATCCGCACTCGCACTCAAGACGAGAATGGGGACATCGGGTGAGTGCTTCTGCACCAGATCCACGAGGGTACGACCGTCTCCATCCCCAAGATCCAGATCGGTGATCAGATGTTCGGGACTTGTCCTCTCGAGAACAGCCAGAGCCTCTCCAAGACTGGCAGCGCCTGTGACCTCATGGCCGCGGAGTCGCAAATAGGCACAGAGGGCTTCGCGAATCCCGGACTCGTCCTCGACGAGGAGGATCATGCCTGGCTCTCCGAAGCGGCCAGGGACATCTCGAACATCGCGCCGCCCAGTTCCGCTTGGCAGACACTCACTGAACCACCATGCGCCTCTGCAACGAGACGAACGAAGCAGAGTCCCAGACCCGAGCCCTTTCCGCCGCTGACGAATGCATCGAAGATCTCTTCTCGCTTGGACTCGGGAACACCTGGGCCTGAGTCTTCCACGGAGAGAAGCAAATGATCTTCCTTCACGCTGGCTTGGATACGGATCCGGCCGTCCTGCTCTCCGCACTCTCGGATCGCATTCTCGATGAGGTTCTCGATGCAACGCGTGAGGAGTCCCGGATCCACCGCGAAATGCAGCAAGTCCTCGCTCCTGGATCCGATGGAGATCTCAACGGGATCCTCGCCCCTCCGATCCAGGACATCACGCAGGAGAGCGCCAATGTCGCAGTGTTCTCGTCGCACTCTTCCTGCCGTCGCCAGGCAGAGACAGGCGCTCAGCAGATCCCGGATGCGGTCCAGCTCCGATTCGGCCCTTCTCAGGAAGGGAGCCCGGGGATCGGACGTTTCCATCAGATCGCAGGCCACCGCGAGATTGGTCGTCGCAGACGCCAGAGGGTTCCTGATCTCGTGCGCCAGGATCCCTGCGAACCGCTCCATTTCGTGGGCAAGGGCCATGATTGCCTCGCGCCAGGAGTCTAGAGACTGATCCGATCCCGCACGGGTCGGTTCCCGAGCTGGTAGAGCTTGATCTTGTTGTAGAGCGTCGTGCGGTTGATCCCGAGGCTCTGGGCAGCGCGACTGATGTGCCAACCGGTCTCGGTCAGGACATTGGAGATCAAGACGCGTTCCATGGACCGAAGAGAGCGATCTCCTTCGGGCAATTCGAGAGTCGTCTCTCGTGGAATCATGTCCTTGCCGCCCGGCAGACCACCGGTCCATCGGGGGAGGTGGCACTCCTCGATCATGCCTCCTGAACAGAGGATGGCGGCGTGCTCGATAGCGTTCTTGAGCTCACGGACATTGCCGGGCCAAGAGTGATCCACGAGATTCTCCATGGCCTCTTCGGTGAAGCCACTGTGTGCCTTCCCCATCTGACGACCAAAATGGTCCAGGAAGTGGTAGGCCAGCAGGGGAATGTCGTCGATGCGATCCCTCAGCGCGGGCGCCTGGATCGAGATGACGTGGAGTCTGTAGTAGAGATCTTGACGGAAGTTCCCACGACCCACCTCTTCGGCGAGATCCTTGTTCGTCGCTGTGATGATCCGGATCCGGGCAGGCTTGTCCTTGACTCCACCAACACGTCGGTACGAGCGCTCCTGGAGCACACGCAGCAACTTGGCCTGGAGTGTGGACGGCATCTCCCCGATCTCATCGAGCAGCAGGGTTCCCCCCTCGGCGGCTGCGAAGAGACCTTCTTTCCCCTCTTTCACAGCACCGGTAAAGGCACCTGGTTCGTATCCGAAGAGTTCGGCCTCGAGCAGGCTCTCCGTCAATGCGGCGCAGTTGATCGCCACAAAGGGGCCGTCCTTGCGATTGGAGTTGTCGTGGATACAGCGCGCAATGAGCTCCTTGCCGGTGCCACTTTCACCCTGGATGAGGATCGTCGTGTCGGGAGCCTGGCTGACCTGGTGGATGCGTGCAGTGAGGTTGCGCATGGCCTCGCTCTGCCCCACGAGCTCCGTCGAAGTCAGTTCCTTCACCCTGCCGCGAAGCAGGTCCACTTGGGCCTTGAGCCTCCTGTTCTCCAGACATCGATCCGTGACCGCCAGGATGCGTTCATTCTTGAACGGCTTCTCCAGCACATCCACGGCACCCTTCTGCATGGCCTCGACCGTGTCGGGAACCGTGCCGTAGCCGGTCATGATCACGACCGAGGGTGAGTTCTCATCCTTGTGGAGTCGCTCTATGCCACTCAATCCGCCTTCTCCCGGCATCCTGAGATCCAGGTAGACGAGATCGAAGGTCTGATAGTCGTTGCGCCTCACGGCATCTTCCATGTCCGAGGCCGTCTCGACCCAGGCACCATGATTGACGAGAAGAGCCTTGAGGCCGTCACGAATACCGGCCTCGTCGTCCACGATCAGGATCCTGGGAAGGGATCCGCTGATTCCGTCCGACTTCATCATTGCCTGCTCCGAACTGCTTGGACTGCGGGACTATCGCCCCTGGGGGGGAGGGTTTGTGATTGCGGCGCGAGCATTCATCGGTCGAACACCCATGCCAAGGTAGATTTCGGCCAGGACCGTCCGAGACTTGAGCACTCCTCTCCATGAATCCCTCAGATTGCGTCGGAAAAGGCGACTGCGTGGACAATCGCACCAGATTGGCCCGAACGATTCATGACCTCAATGCGTCTGACGGCGCCTTTCGGTCCAGAACCGCGAAACGGTGGCTCGCTCGGCATTGCTTCGATTCGACGACCCTCCTGGGTCGCCTCATATCTCGCGCAGCCGTCCTGAACTCGAATTGCGCTCGTCAGACCGCCAACACGAGCTCATGAGTCATCCGGGTTGGTCGTGCCTGCCCTTCAACTCCCGGTGCCATGCGGTCGATAGGGAACAGAGCTGTCGGGCCTCCCCAAGGCCACCCCCCCATCCGCTGTAGTCATGGAGTCGCCATGGGCCTCAGAGTCAACACCAACATTCCTTCGCTGAACGCTCAACGGAATCTCGAGCGAATCACCAACCGCCTGGGCGGCAACTATCGCCGTCTGTCCACGGGTCTCCGAATCACGAACGCGTCGGACGATGCTGCTGGTCTGGCCATTTCCGAGCGACTTCGTTCGCAGGTCCGATCTCTCAACCAGGCCAAGCGCAACGCCAGCGACGGCATCTCCCTTGCCCAGACTGCCGAGGGATCCCTCAACGAGAGCAGCTCCATCCTGATTCGCATGCGTGAGCTCTCCGTCCAAGCAGCCAATGGCACGATCAGCACATCCGACGCCACGACTCTGAACGAGGAGTTCCAGGCTCTTCTCGAGGAGATCGATCGCATCGCGAAGAGCGCGGAGTTCAATGGGATCCGACTCCTGGATGGATCCTCGTCCACGGTGAGCTTCCAGGTGGGCTTCGGCACCACACCCGGCCTGGACACGATCCAGCTGGGCCTCTCCCCAGCTCTTGCCACGACGCTGGGCCTGCAATCCCTGGACATCAGTGCCTCCGGTAGCGCCACAGCCGCGATGGACGCCGTGGATACCGCCATCAACCGGATCTCCAGCGTGCGTGGTGGATTGGGAGCTTCCTTGAACCGACTCGAATCCACGGTCACCAACCTGGGCGTCGCGATCGAGAACCTCTCCGCAGCCGAAAGTCGCATCCGAGATGTCGACATTGCCAACGAAACCGCTGAGCTCACCAAGAACTCCATCCTCCAACAAGCGGCCATCTCCATCCTGAGCCAGGCCAACGCCGCCCCTCAAGCCGCCCTCCAACTCCTGCAGTAGTCAACCCGGATGATTCATGAGATCGTTGGGAGCAGATCGAGGTCATGAATCATCCGGGTTAAAAGGAACAAGGGAGAAGACCCTCTCTGCGCCAATATCGTCACCTCTATCCGAACTGCCGAGCCTGCGCTCTCGCGGCACCTCGCCTTCTCCCCATGAGTATGATTTGGTCAGACCCCTCTGGGGGAGCCCTTGTATCAAGGATCGGGGAGAGCCAGGTTTCGCCAGTGGCGCTCGCAGCGTTCGGATTGAGAATGAACGGGGAAGGGATTGCTGTTCAAGGTCTTCTCCCTCTTCACCCAGGAACGCGCGCATCGCTTCCAGAACCCGCAACCGGATTCCAGGAAATCACCAGGACCAGCGCTCCTTCCACATTCGGAGACAGTCCTTTACCTACGTCCATACCTGCCACACGCCCTGATCCCCCCTCCAGTGTCGCGGATTTGGCCATGACAAGGGACGGCAGTGCATGCTTTCGCGACAGTCCGATGCCAAGGGGATGATGATTTTCCTGGCAGCAAGCGGGCCGTACCAGGGGAGATTGGAGACAGGCTCTCCCGGAGTCGCGCGGGAAGCAGGGCCTGGATCTCAAGTCCTCTGAGCGGACTCCGATGATCGAGACGCACCCAGTAATGGGAGCACCCTCAGACAGTCTCACTAAGCATCAAGGGATACCGGAGGGGATGAAGCCGTGCTGCATGAGCCGGCCTTGCCCTCGCCCAACAACCAAGGGAGAAGACCATGGGTCTCAGAGTCAATACGAACGTCGCCTCCATCAACTCACAACGGAACCTCGAGAACGTCACGAACCGTTTGGGCAGGAACTACCGGAAGCTCTCCACGGGCCTCCGCATCACGACGGCAGCCGACGATGCTGCCGGCTTGGCCATCTCCGAGCGTCTGCGCTCCCAGGTCCGCTCCCTGTCGCAGGCGAAGCGGAACGCCATGGACGGAATCTCCCTCGTCCAGACGGCCGAAGGCTCCATGAACGAGACCAACTCCATCCTCATCCGGATGAGAGAACTGGCCACCCAGGCCAACAACGGCACCGTCAGTGCGCGGGACAAGGCCACGCTCAACGAAGAGTTCAGCGCGCTCAGAGACGAGATCAACCGTATCGCCCAGTCGACCGAGTTCAACGGCGTCAAACTCCTCGATGGCTCGGCCTCGACCATGACCCTCCAGGTCGGACTCGGGACCACTGGCGGCGTGGACACGATCGGCGTCAGTCTCTCACCGGCTCTGTCCACGTCCCTGGGCCTCAGCACCCTGGACATCTCCACGAGTGCGTCGGCAGCCATGGGAGCTATCGACAGCGCCATCGACACCGTCTCCAGCCTTCGTGGCTCGCTCGGCGCCGTGCAGAACCGCCTCAACTCCACGATCACCAACATCGGTGTTGCCGTCGAGAACCTCTCGGCCGCAGAAAGCCGCATCCGCGACGTAGACATCGCCGACGAGACCTCGAAGCTCACCCGAAACAGCATTCTCCAGCAGGCTGCGATCTCCATCCTTTCCCAGGCCAACGCCTCTCCCCAGAGCGCCCTGAGCCTGCTCCAATAGGAACAGCCACACACCCCCCGAAGATATAGTGAGGCAGCCGACCCCGGATGGATCCGGGGTCGGCTCTTTTCATTTAACCCAAACGATTCATGACCTCGACGAAAGAACTGGTCGAGGTCCCGCTGAAGCGGCTCTCCGGAACTTCTTTCCGGGAAGGAAGGAATCCTGATTCTCCAGACTGCAGGAAATACTGACGCTCGAATGCCAACAGCATGGCATCTTCCGACACGAGGAGCCCTTCAGTGTGGTGAAAGACGCCAGGACCCATCAAGCCTCTCCGTGACTTGCCGAAAATCGGAACAAGCGTGTTCCTCGAGACCTGTGCGTGCTCACGTCAGCGTTGGGACACAAGAGACACTGGCTGATAATCCAACGGAGTAAAACATGGGCCTCAGAGTCAACACGAACGTATCCTCGATCAACGCTCAACGAAACCTCGCCAAAGTCACCAACAGGCTGAACTCGAGCTATCGCAAGCTATCCACCGGCCTTCGCATCACGCAGGCCTCCGACGACGCCGCCGGCCTCGCCATTTCGGAACGCCTGCGTAGCCAGGTTCGCTCGCTCGAGCAGGCTAAGCGCAATGCCAACGACGGCATCTCACTGGTGCAGACGGCCGAGGGAAGCCTGAACGAGACCTCCAGCATCCTGTCGCGGATGCGTGAGCTGGCCGTACAGGCCAACAACGGCACCGTCAGCACGCAGGACAAGGCGACGCTGAACGAGGAGTTCGTCGCGCTCAGGGACGAGATCAACCGCATTGCGCAGTCCACCGAGTTCAACGGTATCAAGCTGTTGGATGGAAGTTCCTCGACGATGAGCCTCCAGATCGGTCAGGGAACGACCGGTGGCGTCGACACGATCGGTGTCAGCCTCTCGCCGGCACTCGCCACGAGCTTGAGCCTCGACAGCCTGGACATCTCGTCCGGCGCATCTGCCGCCATGGGTGCGATCGATACCGCCATTGACAGCGTTTCGAGCATGCGTGGTTCCCTGGGTGCAGTGCAGAACCGCCTCCAGTCCACCATCAACAACCTCGGCGTCCAGGTCGAGAACCTCTCCGCCGCCGAGAGCCGTATCCGTGACGTAGACGTCGCTCGCGAGACCGCCGAGCTGACCCGGAACTCGATCCTGCAGCAAGCTTCGATCTCCATCCTGGCTCAGGCCAACGCCGGCGGGCAGAGCGCCCTGAACCTCCTCTAGAAGAGCAGCAGGTCTCCCCATAGATAGCGCGGGACAGGGTCGAGAGGCCCTCTCCCGCGCTTTCGTACGTCCATCCTGCCGTTGGGGTCGACGAGATGGCCTACAGCTGGCCGCCTCGCTTCGTCGATCAGGGGAGAGTAGTTTCGTATTGAGGGTCGACCATGAGTTCAGCAGGAATCAGTTTTTCAGGTCTGGCATCAGGGCTGGATAGCAGCTCCATCATCAAGAGTCTCGTGGCACTCGAGCGTCGCCCCATCGGGCTCCTGCAGAAGAAGAAGTCCAGGTTCGACCAGCAGGCCAAGCTCTTCGCAACGCTCCGCACCAAGCTGGACAAGCTGGCAGACCTGGCCAAAGAGCTCAAGCTCCAAACGAAGGTCCTCGACTACACGGCCAGTTCCGACACCTAGAATGTGGTGTCGCTGACAGCTGGTGACAATGCCGTGCCCGGCACCTACTCCTTCGAGATTCTGGATCTGGCTCAAGCGCAAACCCGTGGAAGCAGCTCCAAGCCCAACCGAGCTACCACCTACAGTGCGGGTGTCCTCCAGTTCAAATTTGCTGACCCTGCCAACGACGTCAACATCACCCTGAACGGCAATCCGACACTGGATGACATTGCCAGCCAGGTCAACAGCGACTCCAACGGCAAGATCAAGGCATCTGTCATCTATGAAGGTGGCACGAATGGTGGCTACCGCTTGACCTTCACCTCGGGCGTGGAAGGAAATGATGGCGCATTCAATGTGACAGAATCATCAGGCTTCGGCTCGCTCAGCGATCTGATGAAGGAACTCGATCGCGGAGCCAACCAGCCGGACAACTCCGGCGTACTGGTCCAGGCTCAGAACGCCCAGCTGAAGATCAATGGGCTCACGGTGGAACGCGCCTCCAATACTGTGACCGACATCATTCCAGGAGTGACCGTTCAGCTGACTGGTAAGACGAAGCCGAATACCGCGGTGAAAATCACCGTCGGTACGGACTTCGAGAAGAGCTCCAAGAAGATGCAGGAGTTCGTGGACACCTACAACGAGGTCCTGGACTTCATCAACGAGCAGTCCAAGGTCGAAGTCGAGCAGGGCACCGGTGGAAAGGCTTCCGAGACCAAAGTCACCGCCAAGGCACTGGCCGGAGATTCGACGCTACGCTCCATCCGAGGACGCATGCGCTCGATCCTGTCGCAGACCGTGGATACGGGCAACCAGTCCTTCGTGATGTTGGCCCAGATCGGCATCGATGCAGACCGGGACGGTAAGCTCAAGTTCGACCAGAGCAAGTTCGAGGAAGCCGTCGGCAAGGACGCCAAGGCCGTCACGGACATCTTCAGCAATTCCACGAGCGGCATCGCAACCAAGCTCATGGACACCCTGGACAGCTTCACCGATTCGGTGGACGGCCTCATCAAGAGCCGCACCGATGGAATCAACCGCGTCAAGCGCGACATCGACCGCCAGATCGAGCGCATGGAGTTTCGACTGGTGAGCTATGAGGAGAATCTCAGAAACCGCTATGCCGCTCTCGCACAGATCATCGGGTCCATGGAAGCGCAGCGCGGAGCCTTGGCAGCTCTGCAGTTCTAACACACCTGGCAACGTACCCACTCAAAAATGGATCGCTCCGACATGCGGAGTGCCCCTCCCCTGGCAATACCACGACTGGAAGCATCGGAGACGAACGGAACATGCATCACTCCCCCTACGGCAACGCAGCGCAGGCGTACAAGCGCAACGAGATTCTCAACGCCTCTCCCGGGAAGATCATCCTCTTGCTCTACGATGGAGCCATCCAGAGTCTCGAACGCGCACGCATGGAATTGCTCTCTCCAGGCAAGGAGAAGTCGGCCAAGGTGGGCGAATGCCTGGGTAAGGCCATGTCCATCATTGGCGAACTCAGGGCCTGTCTGGATCACGATGTCAGCGAGGAGATCGCCGGCAACTTGGATCGACTCTACGAGTTCTGTCTCGAGCAGATCTACACGACCAATGTCCAGCGAAGCGCCAAGGAGATCAAGAGCGCGATCCGCGTGATGAAGACACTCAAGGAGGGCTGGGATGCCGTCATTCCCGCGTGAGTCATCGGGACTGCTGGACCGGAAGTCCGAAGGTCTGGACCAGCTATCGGCCTCCTATACCGAGGCGTTCCAAGCTGTGAGTCAAGGAGACGTGGAGGCTGCAGCCCGGCGGGTCGAGGAGGCGGGCGAGGTCCTCGCAGGATTCGAGGGATGGGAGATGGACCCGGATTCCCAGGAGCCTGGAAGTCCGGCGCGGCAGAGACTTCGCGCCAAAGCAGCTGCCGTCCTGGATCTTCACTCTCGGCTGCTGGATGCGCTCTGCGAGGAGCAGGCACAGACCGCCAGGGCACAGAAAGGCCTCAGCCAGGGCAAGCGTCATCTGGAGAGCCTGCAGCCAGCGCCCTCGGCAGGCAGCATTCTCGACTCACAAGGCTGATCCGACTCGATCGAGCCCACTCTGGCAGGCAGACCCGGGTCGAGCGATTTCATCGAGACGGGATCCGCCCTTGATCTCAGGCGCCCCCTCGGCCAATCTCCTGGCAATGATGAGGGGGGAATAGACAGTAGTATCGCGATCCTGGCTCCACATGGTCAGGGTGGCGCGCTCCTGTGTGCCGACTCGAATGCCCCTTGGCATCGCGTGGCGCACCTCCATCGATTCTCGATGGCGATCAGTAGGGGCTGATCTCCACCAACGTTCAAGCCTGGAGGCTCGATGAGCCGAGAGGGGACGTATATCCGTAGACCTTTGGAGATGCCTCGATGCGTGGATGCGTGTCGGCAGGCAAGGAGCTCAGAATGCAAATCCGGTCCAGAACCCTGCTTGGCCTATCACTGTCCTTTCTCACCATGAGTGCCTGTGGATCCACGGGCGGTGGCGCGAGTGGGCTCGTCAGCGTGGATGAACTCCTCGGCTGGGTCCAGCGCGTCTATATCGATGCCGAGCTCTCTCGCCAAGAGGTCAAGACCTCGTTGAGCGGACTCCAGACGATCGCAACCAAGGACTTCGAGGGCGACCCCATCACCGCCTTCAAGGGATTCTCGGACTCGATCCTGAGCAGTCAGGACCAGGCCAAGAAGCTGCGCAAGAGCTTCCAGCGGATGCAGCGTGCGGCCACTCCGGTGTTCGACAGCTGGACCGATGATCTGGCACAGTTCAACAATCAGGAGATCCGCAGGCGTAGCCAGGAACGACTGGATGCTGCCCGGGCCAAATATGACGCAGTCGCCCGCGCCGTAGGCCCCTTGCTCTCGACCTATGATCGCTACAACCAGGGACTCTCGGATTACCAGCTCTTCCTCAGCAACGACTTCACGACGACATCGGTCGATCTCGTGCAGAAGGAAGCCGACGGTCTCGTCGATCTGGCCAACGAAATCGACAACCGCCTGGATTCGACATTGAAGGTCACCATGGCCTACATCGAGACGGCAGAACTCCCCCCCAGCAGCCCGAAGGCAGCCCGGCCACCCGCAAAATGAGTTGGACGCTACTCCTCGGAGTCGTCCTCGCACTGGGTCTCTTTCTTCTCGCAGCGTTCGCTAGACGCGGCGAACTCCGGCGCATGCGCCGAACTCTCGAAGAGAAGGACGAGGTCGCCAGGCAGGGTGGGGACAAGGCTCAACTCGAATTCCCCGTCATCGACTTGTCTCGATGTCTGGGCTGCGGAACCTGCACGGCCGTATGTCCAGAAGACGGTGTCCTGGAGCTCGTGCATGGCCAGGCCATGGTCGTCAACGGCGCGCGATGCATGGGCATCGCTGCTTGTGAACGCGAATGTCCGGTGGATGCCATCAAGGTCACGATGGCCAATCTCGAAGAGCGCGACGATATCCCCGCGATCTCCGGAGAGCTCCAGGCCATCGGGATGGACGGACTCTATCTGGCAGGTGAGGTCACGGCACACGCTCTGATCAAGACCGCCATCGATCAAGGCAGTCAGGTGGCCCGGGAAGTGGCCGCGCAGTTCCAAGCCGACCCATCCCGCAGAAAGAGCGATCTCGACCTCGTCATCGTCGGAGCAGGACCCGGTGGGCTGGCCTGCGCTCTCGAAGCCAAGCACCAGGGCTTGAGCTACATCATTCTCGAGAAGGAGAAGTCGATCGGTGGCACCGTAGCTACCTACCCTCGGCGCAAACTCGTCCTCACTCAGCCGGTCGATATGCCTTTGGTAGGCCGGCTCAAACGCACCAGCTACACCAAGGAAGAGCTGATCGACTTCTGGAACGAAATCAACGACGAACACGAGCTCTGCATCGAGCACGAAGTGGAGTTCCAGGGTGTGGACAGACAAGAGGACGGGGAGCTACGCGTCCAGACCAACCAAGGATACTACGATGCCTCTGCGGTCTGCCTCGCCATCGGGCGCCGCGGCGTGCCCCGCAAGCTGGCTGTGCCAGGAGAGGAACTGCCCAAAATCGCGTACAGCCTCATGGACGCGGCATCGTATCAAGGTCGCCGCATCCTCGTCGTGGGCGGAGGCGACAGTGCCGTAGAGGCAGCCCTGGCCCTCTCCGAGCAGGAAGGCAACGAGGTCACGATCTCCTACCGCAAGGGCGGCTTCTTCCGCATCAAGAGCAAGAATGCCGAGCGACTCGAGAAGGCGATCGCGGCGGACCGTCTGCAGGTCCTGTTCGACAGCCAGGTCCAGCTCATCGAAGAGGCTACAGTCCAGCTGAACGTCGAGACCGAGGCGGGTAGGCAAGGAATCCTGCTCCCCAACGACGACGTCTTCATCCTGGCAGGTGGCACACCGCCGACCGAGCTGCTGAATCAATCGGGTGTCTCCTTCGATTCGAGCCTCCGCGAACCCGAGGTCCCCACCGAGGAACAAGGGACAGGGCTCCTGCCAGCCATGGCGATCGGGTTCACGCTGGCGCTCGTGACACTGCTCTTCGCTCTCTGGCATTCGGACTACTATCTCCTGAGCGATGTGCAGCGTCCCACGCACCCCAAGCACAACATGCTTCGCCCCGGCATGGGCCTGGGACTCTGGCTCGGCATCAGCTCGACGGCCTTCATCGTCATCAATCTGCTCTACGTCCTGCGCCGTTCGACCGCCATCCGCTGGCAGTGGGGCTCCCTGCAACTCTGGATGACGTCGCATATCGCCACGGGTGTCCTCGCACTCCTGACCGCAATCCTGCATTCGTCCATGGCTCCCAACGACACGCCAGGCGGCCGCGCCTTCTGGGCACTGTGTGTCTTGATCGTCACCGGAGCAATCGGCAGATATTTCTACGCCTACGTGCCACGCGCCACCAACGGACGGGAACTCGACCTGACCGAGGCGAGAGCACAACTCGAGAAGATGTCCGAGGACTGGACCGGCGAGGAGCGCAGCTTCCGCAAGCAGGCGATGGAGGAAGTCAGCGACCTGCTGGATCGCCGCCAGTGGAAGCAAAGTTTCTTCGGACGTGTACGAGCCATCCTCGGCTTGAGTCTGAGCACACGTCGCCTGGTGAAGAAGATCCGTCGGATCGGAGCCGAGCGGAGCATCCCCGAGGAGCAGGTCCAGGAAACCGTGTCCCTCGTCAAGCGCGCTCACCGGGCCTCGCTGATGGTTGGTCACTACGAGGATCTCCGTGGCGTGCTGGCGACCTGGCGCTATCTCCATCGCTGGGTCACCGTTCTCATGCTGCTGCTGCTGATCGTCCACATCATCCACTCGCTGAGCTTCGGTGCCTCTTCCGGGGGGCTCCCACGATGATCCGACCGCTGCTCAGAAGACTACAGTTCTGGATCGCGCTGATTTCCTTGCTGGCCGTCGCTGGCATCGTCTTCAAGGACCTCGGACGCACCGCGCCCGGCCCCCTGGCCAAGGCCCACGAGAACGTCTCCGAACTGAGTGGTTGGAACAGCTGTCAACAATGCCATGGAGGGTGGTTCGGCAACATGTCGGCCTCCTGTCTGGCCTGCCACGAGGTCATCCAGAAGCAGATCGACGACCTGCGCGGACTCCACGGCCGACTCAACGAAGCCACACAGCAGCAGTGTGCCTTGTGCCACAGCGACCACCATGGCGAAGGCTTCCGCATGGTCAATCGGCAGAGCTTCGCCCAGGCAGGCTTTCCGAGCCAGAGCGAGTTCAAGCATGACGTGATCGGCTATGCCATGCGGGGCAAGCACCTGGAGCAAGAGTGCCAGAAGTGTCATGCCAACGCTGAGGTCGAAGTCCTCGCGGAGGGAGCCACCCGCTTTCTCGGTCTCGACAAGAACTGCGTTTCTTGCCATGAAGACAAGCACGAGGGCAAGATGAAGCTCGCCTGCGCCAGCTGCCATGGGCAGGAGGCATTCGACAAGCTCGACTCGGCCACGCATGGTCGACATCTCGAGCTCAGCGGCTCACACGCCACGATTTCCTGTCGGGAGTGCCACGCCAAGGAGAGCCTCCATTCGCTGGAGACACTGGGAGGCGGTCGATCGACGCTGCGTCGGTTCTGTCAGGACTGTCACGACTCTCCACACAGCAGGACCTTCCTGACCGGCAACGCACTCCGATCGGGCATGCCAGAAAAGCAGGCCTGCCAGGTGTGTCACTCAGCAGCGCATGAGAGCTTCGCCCCGGAGGACATCAGCATCACGGCAGAACAGCACGCCCTTGCAGGCTTCCCCTTGCGGGAGCCGCACGACAAGCAGGCCTGCCAAGACTGCCACTCATCGACGAACGAGGACTGGAAGGCGCGCCATCCAGGCCGCAAGCCAGGCGACTGCCGCTCCTGCCATGAGGACCCTCACGGTGGACAGTTCGACAAGGATCACACGGGCCTGGGGTCCTGCCTGGACTGTCATGAGCGCACACACTTCGAACCCACGGCATTCGATCTGGACAAACACGCCGAGACGGCCTTTCCCCTCACGGGCAAGCATGTGGACAACGAATGTGGAGACTGCCACGAGAAGCCAGGCGAGAATCAGCCGCGGAGCTTCCAAGGCACGTCGACACAATGCGATGCTTGCCACGAGGACAGCCACGATGGATTCTTCGCCAACAAGCTGAAGGGGCGGACCCTGCCCAAACATGGCAGCTGCGAGATCTGCCACGCGACCCAGGGCTTCAGCGAGGAAAAGGACTTCGATCATGGAGCCTGGACAGGCTTCAGACTCGAAGGCTCCCATGCGCAGGAAGACTGCGTGGCCTGCCACGAGCGCAAGGACGAGCCCGATGAAGGCGGACGAACCTTCGGTCGTATCGCGGAACGATATGGCGCCTTCAAGGGTTGCATCACCTGCCATGAGGATCCGCACAAGGGACAATTCGACAAACGGGGCATGCCCAAAAGCGTCGGAGGGAAGCAGGACTGTGCGCGCTGTCACACATCGACCTCCTTCCGCGTGCTCTCGGATCAGTTCGAACACAGGGCATGGACCGGGTTCGCGCTGACCGGAGCCCATGCAAAACCGGACTGCACCGCTTGCCACAAGGCGCTGGGCGAACCGGATGAACACGGTCGGAGCCTGGGCCAGGCAGCCGGCAAGACCTGTATCTCATGCCATGAGAGTCCCCATGGTCCGCAGTTCGAGGACCAGGCCTGTGGCAAGTGCCATGCGCCTACGAGCGGATTCAAGGCCCTGACCTTCGATCACGATCTCCATTCGCGCTTCAAACTCGGCGAGCAGCACGCCCAGGTGGCCTGTTCCAAGTGCCATCACCCAGAGAAGATCGGCAATCAGACCCGGATACGCTACCGGCCGCTCAAATCTCGCTGTGTGGAATGCCATCCAGCTTTGGTTAATCCCTTCAAACGCCGAAAGAGATAGGAGCATGCTCCGGCCCCTCCCCCTGATCCCACTCCTCTGTCTGGCTCTCTCCCTACCCGCACTCCGTGCCCAGGGAGGAGAGGAGATGAAGACGCTCAACTTCCGTGTGACCTCATCGGGGCAGGGCAAAGCCATCCTGATCGACAGGGGGCTCCGGGACGGAATCCAAAAGGGAGACGCCCTCGTTCTCCATCCGCGACAGGGTGGGGCACTCAATGCCAGGATCAGCTCGGTCTCCAGTCGGAGCTCGAGCATCATCCTGATTGGCAGCCAGCGAATTCCACCTCCCGGCACCCGGGGTGAGATCAAGATCCCCAAGAGTCGCTTCGAGGACAAGTCAGGATCGAGTCCCAAGGAGGTCGTTCCGGTAGCCAAGGAGCCCAAGGGAGCTACGCCTTCAGCAGAGGGGCAGACAGCTACGAAGGACGGCAAGGAACCGGACGTACCGAGCTGGCGCAACAAGGACCGCGACTACCGGACCGGGATGCCTCTCCTGACCGGCATGCGACCGCGCAACCCCAAGGACCGCGAAACTCGGATCACGGGATCGGTCTATCTGTTCGCCGATCTTACGCTGGACCAGATGGATGCGGACAACTCGGTCTTCCGGCTCGGCACGCAGATGACCGTCGAAAACTTCCTGCAGTATGGAGATCTCAACTTCAGTGGCGAAGTCAACTACGCCAGGTCCTACGACGACAGCACCAACATGGATCTCCTCGTCCGGGAGCTGTCCTATGTCATGGGCGGCAACCGATTCGACAACCATCGTCTGGAGTTCGGCCGTTTCCTCCAGAACGCCATCCCCGAGTTCCAGTATCTGGATGGCGTGGAATGGGGCTATCGCATGGGCAACAGCAACCGTGTAGGGGCCAGCATCGGCTTCATGCCCGAACCGGACAACGACTTCGAGTCCTTCAGCGACTCGCAGATCGCGGTCTACTACGAATGGGTCAACGGGCTCGCCGAAGTCCTTTCCCTCACAGGCGCCTACCAGAAGACCTTCCATCAGGGCACAGCAGACCGGGATCTGGTCCTGGCAAAGCTCCGCTACTCCCCCGATGACGCCTGGAACATCAACGGGTCGCTATGGGTGGACATCTATGACAGTCGCGATCAGACACGCGACTCGGCCGTGGAGATCACCGAGACCTGGCTCAGCTTCAACCGACTCTGGGAGAACGGAAGCGGCATGGACCTCACCTACCGCCACAGTGCGTTCCCCGAGATCGTGCGCAAGGAGTTCCTCCCCCCCTTCCCACCCACCGAGATCGCGGTCAGCAAGTATGATCGGCTCACCTGGAGGGGATGGAAGGTCTACGCCGACGGCAGCCGACTGCACGGTCGCGTCATGGGCTTCACGGACCAGGATGGAGCAGGATGGTCGGTAGAAGGCGGCCATGAATGGGCCGACTGGTTCCAGACGGCGAGCCGCACCGACATCGTCTTCTATGGCGGTTCCGGAGCCACCGTCAATTCGGTGGGCGGACGGATCGACTACCGGGTTCCGACACCCAGTGGCAATTGGAACTGGCTCTATGACGTCTCCTTCCGTCACAATGTCGACATCGCGGACGACCGCGACGACTTCCTGCAGCACCGACTGAGAGGAAGCCACGACTTCCAGATCATGGACAGCTGGGAAGCCCACTTGTATTCAGAAGCTCGCCTCTGGGATGTCGAGTTCTCCTGGTCCATCGGCATCTTCATCCAGAGGAATTTCTGACGTGACGTTCTCCCCCCCCCAACGTCGACGCCGCTTGCTCCTGAGCCTTCTGGGCATGGCATGGCTGATCGTCGCCTGCGTGAGCACCAAACCCGGCCAGACGGATCTCCACCGCTGGTGGTCCGGCCTGGGCCCTGTGCTCCCTCACAGCAACTTCCCCGAGAACTGCAGCCTCTGCCACGTCGGTCAGGGTTGGACCGACCTCAAGAGTGACTTCCAGTTCGACCATGAGAAGCGCACGGGAATCAAACTCGAGGGAGCCCACAATCGGGCCAAATGCCTCCGCTGCCACAACGATCGCGGACCCGTCTCGGTCTTCCAGTCACAGGGCTGCAAGGGCTGCCACGAGGACGTCCACCAGGGCGGTTTGGGATTCGACTGCCGCAAGTGCCATCAGGAAGAGAGCTGGCGCCCAGTAGGACAGATCGCCCTGCATGAGGCCACGCGGTTCCCCCTGATCGGAGCTCATGTATCGGTATCCTGCCAACGCTGCCATCCAGGAGCCTTCACGGGCAAGCTCACGCCCGCAGACAACCGCTGCGTCACCTGCCATCTGAGGGAGCTGAACAACACGACGAATCCGAACCACGTGGGCCTGGGATGGACCGATCGATGCGATCGCTGCCACACGCCCACACGCTGGGAGAATGGATCCGTCAGGTGAGCCCAGACAACGCTCAGTCGAACCGAACGACAAAGAGGATTATCCGGAGCCAACCCATAGCTAGATAGCAACTTACCGCTTTTGCGAACAATTCTAATCAAGATGCGACCGGACGGGTCGATGGGATATATCGGCCGGGAAGAACCGGACCTCCCTGATCCTGGGGAAGTTCACATCAGGTGCCGCACCTGCCTGTGAACAGGATCGGGGAACCACACCGCTGGGGAGAATGATCATGAATCCATACATCAAACCATCTGCACTCTTGCTGGGGCTGATGGCCGTTTCCGTAAGCTGCGGGGAATCAGGCCTGAGCGGAGACACCGCCGTGTCCAGTTGCATGCAGTGCCACAACGGAGATGTCAGTGGTACCTATGCGGGCCCCGGACTCCCGAACCCACATCCCTTTCCTGGCGCAGACAAGATCACCTGCGTCTTCTGTCATGGCGGTGACAACAAGGGCGCGGACAAGGTGACGAGTCACGTCCCCCCCCCACCAGAGATCGGTGACAGGGCCAACCAACTCCAGAACCGGACCGCATGGTTCAACCGACTGACCCTCACGGGCATCGACAAGTTCCCCGACTACACCGTTGCCGGAAAGAAGTACACGGGCATCGACTATCTTCAGTTCGTCAACCCCGGCGACCTACGCGTCGCGAAGGCCAACCGGGCCTGTGGCAGCTGCCACACGGGTCACAGTGAAAAGGTCTGGGGAGGCATCCTGGCAACCGAGACGGGCATCCTCTCAGGCGGCATGTTCGCCGTCGGCGTGCAGAACATGGTGCCGGCCAACAGGCTGAAGTTCGAGGACACGGCTGCAGACGTCGCATTCCGTGGCGTGCTGGATACGCAATTCGCCTTCAATCCCAACCTCGTGGGCCTGGTTGGCGAGCTCATCGAATTCCCGGTCTTCAGCAAGCGCCAGAAAGGCACGAACCAGATCTTCCGCAATCCCAACTATCTGGCCAACGCTCTCGCGGCGGACATCGATGGCAACAACAAGATCAAGGACGGATCCAAGCTGAGCCACCTGCTCTACGAGCAGATCGCCTTCACATGTGGTGACTGCCACCTGGGGAGCGCTGGCGCCAACAACCGCTATGGCGACTTCCGCTCGTCGGGCTGCACGGCCTGCCACATGCCCTACAGCCCCGATGGCCGTAGCTACAGCAAGGATCCCAACGTCAACAAGCTCGAGCCGCTGGACCCGGACGATATCGATCCGCCTGAGCGCGCCCACATCAAGGAACACCGCATCCGGAGCGTCAAGAAGACGCTCAGCAATGGCGAGCAGCTGGAAGGCATTGGCGACCTGGCCTGCGCGGGCTGCCATCAGGGCTCCAACCGCACGGTCATGCAGTACTGGGGCATCCGACTCGACCAGAACCAGGATGTCCGCAGGGGATTCCAGTATCCGGTCGGCCCGGCCAAGTTCACGAACACGCGCAACGATACGCGTCTGTTCGACCCGGTCGTTGGCAACCGCACCTTCAACGGTCGCAACGCCAACCAGTACCTCGAATTCGAGGACTATGACGGCGACCTGCGCGATGACACGCCTCCAGATGTGCATCACGAGGCGGGCCTGGGTTGCATCGATTGCCACGGCAGCTACGACCTGCATGGCGGAGATGTCAACGACACCAAGAGCAACATCGTGAGTCGGATGGAACAGGCGGTGGCCATCACCTGCCAGAGCTGCCACGGAAGCGCGACGTCATACGCCGCGACCAAGACGGGCACGGCTATCGATGGAGTCCAGCGGGAATTGGCCATGGACAGAAAGGGCAACGTCCTGAAGCACGTCTACAAGGACGCGCAAGGGTACTACTACTTGATTGGCAAGCTGGACGGCAAGACGCACTATGTGTCGCAGACGATGGACACCATCGTCGACAATGGTCGCATCAACACGATCAGCAAGAAGAAGGTCTATACACCCAAGGCCTCCTATGCCATGGGTCGAAACGACACCTTGCCTGCCACCGGCATCGGGCCACAGCAGACCGCGATGGCCAACAACGGCTTCAGCCACATGGACAACATGAAGTGTTCGACCTGCCATAGCTCCTGGACGAACACCTGCACGGGCTGTCACCTCGTCGGCGAGTACAACGAGGGCAACAACTTCAGCAACATCACCGGTGAGCGCATCGCATTCCGTGAGAAGGACGCACAGTTCGTCTATCAGTCGCCGGTCCCCTTCGGCATGGGCGTGGGAGCTGACAACAAGATCCAGACCTTCAGCACTGCGACCAAGATGTTCTTCGCCTACGAGGACATCAACAATACGCGAAGCAACTTCATGGGCTTCTCGGACCGCAAGGGACAAGGCAACAAGCCTGCCGTCCTCGGTGCCATGGGGCACAACGGCATGATGGCCCACTCCATTCGTGGCCGCGTGAGCAAGACGATGGAAGGTCCACGCTACTGCGTGTCCTGCCACCTGACGACCAAGGCCATCACCGACTACGGACCGGCCTACAACACCTTCCGGACGGCCTTGGCCACCAATAACTTCGCAGCGGTGGACTTCAACCTGCTCAAGGTCGAGATCGGACAGAATCCGGGGAACCAGCGCAACTCACCCTTCTTCGTCCACATGGCAGCTGGACTTGGCACAGGCCTGTTCCTCTTCGATCAGAATGGCTTCCCGGTCAACCCCTTGGATACGAATCCAAACCGCGCCAACAACCTGGCCCAGAAGAGTCCCAAGGACATCTTCAACCTGGCCAACGTGCGCTACAACCTGGACCGGATCGTAGGGACAACCGGGGTCTCGATGGCTTCCAACAACCACCCGATGCTGGATCCCACCCAGACGCTCAACCTGCGCACGGGATCTCTCGATCCCAAGATGGCGGGCCCGTTGGGCTCGGCTCTCATCCAGAAGCTGACCGACCCGGTCAACGGCTTGGTGCTGAACTCCTGGATCACCGCTGACGGCACGCTGGGTGGCGGGGCAGGGGCCTTCGTCAAGTAGAGCGTCACTAGCCCGGACGATTCATGAGATCGTTGTGAGCAAATGCGAGATCGGCGCAGCCGATCTCGTTTTTGCGGTCTGACGAGCGTATTTCGAGTTCAGGACGGCTGCGCGAGATGAATGCGACCCAAGAGGGTCGTCGAATCGAAGTAATGCCGAGCGAACCGATAGGTTCGCGGTCCTGGGCCGAAAGACGCCGTCAGACGCATCGAGGTCATGAATCGTTCGGGCTAGACCTGCCCTTGCCCCACAAATCTTCCTGGACAACAACAAGCGGGTCAGGTCACGAGGGTCCGCTGCATTGGGCTGCGGTAAGCTGAGCTGCGCCCGGTTCGGTTCATGCTCGGGATCAGGGCAGATCCCGCTACCCCTCC
>JAJRTL010000285.1 GCA_024278315.1 Planctomycetota bacterium
TCATCGCTCATGAGCAGTCTCTCCTGGCTCCAGGCTTTGGATCTCTCGTTCACGGCTTGTTGACACCAGGGCTCATGGGCTTGTCACCGCAATCCTACCAATTTCTCTCCCCCCCACCCGAGTACATGGGGTCAGGCCCTTTTTCTCCGGGTGAAACACCCGGAGAAAAAGGGCCTGACCCCATGTACTCGGGTGGAGACATCCAGCGCGGCTGTGGATCAGGACTCTTGAGGGATGAGCTCTGCGAGCTGGCCGCGCTTGAGCTTCTGCACGACTGCGGTGAGGCGGCCGGTCGCGCGCACGCGGCGCATGCGTGCTGTGTTGGCGCTGATGCCGATGCGTGCGCCGATCTCGGCATCCTCGAGGCCCTGCCAGTGCAGGTCGAGCGGCTCCTGGTCCTGTGGATCCAACATCAGAAGGGCGAGGCGGAGCCACTCGCGCTCCTCCTTCTTCTCCACACGCTGGTCGGGCCGCGTGACATCCTGGCAAGGCGGATCGAGATAGAGAATCGTATCCGTGCCGAGCGCACGCTCGTTGCGCGGGTCGCGCTTGAGGGCGTTGAGCTCCCGGCCTTTGCAGCGCAGGACGTTGAGCGTGATCTTGGCCATGAGTGCCCGGAACTGCCGGCGCGAACTCAGTGCAAAGCGCGGCCCATAGCGCAACACGGCGAGGACGGCCTCCTGCACGAAATCGTCCGTATCCCCCACCCGCCGCAGGGCATCGCCCAGGTGTCGGTGGACGTAGCTGCGGATCCACGGCAGATCGCGATCCAGGAGCAGGGAGAGAGCCTCACTGTCCCCGCACTGCCAGCGCTCCAGCAGACTCAGCGTATTCATGATCTCATCGGACATACACCTGGAGTATAGCGTGAGTCCTGACAAGACTCTCGAAGCAGGCTATCCTGGGTCTTGATCACTCCTGGCGCTCTCCGTGCGACTGCCTGATTCCCTCTCGTTCTCCCCTTCTCCCGGATCTCACCGGGACTCTCTCCCTCATCAGCCCCCCTTTTCGGAGCCTTCATCGTGCCTGCCAAGACCCTGTTTCTCTCGCTCCCCCTCTGCCTCCTCACCGGCGCCACCCTGTTGGCCCAGGGAGGCATCGTCTGGCCCAACATCGAGAAGGGTCCCAACGCGGTCATCGTCCAGCTGGATGCCACGACCTACGAGGTCTACTGCCCGGGCTTCATGACCGTGGCAAGCGGCAAGAAGGACAACCCCACGGATGACGTCGGCGCAGGGATCGGGATCCCACCCGGAACCGTCCGCAAGGTCGACGCGACCGAGTTCGACGATGAGAGCGATGGCGAACCCACCGATCTCGCCAAGCTCTTCCCCTTCGCGAAGTCGACCAAGACCTCCGCAGGCTATGGGGCCGACCCCCGTGGAGCGGGCCTGGCCTGGAGCGGTTTCCACGCCCGAGCCTCGCGTGCCGTACCGGGTTACAACCGGGGCGCCTTGCGCTTCCTCTTCCGCAACGTCCTTTCGCTCTCGGCCCTGACCAAAGCCCTCAAGGGCGCCGTCGTGGCCGTCTCGGTCAACGACGCGACCGGCAAACCTCTCAAGAACAGCCGTCTGCAGATGATGAAGATCCAGCGCGTCCTCCCCGCGCAGATCCTCTACTACAAGTTCACGCGCGCCGCCGGGGACATGGCCGTAAACTTCGCCTGGCCCTACGCGGGCGCTGCCAGCCAAGGCATCATGAAGGCCAGCTCAGGCACGGCATGGGCACCGGGCTGGCACAGTGCGGCTCTGCGCGGTGGCAATGGGATCGGCACGGTGCGCGTTTCCTGCGACACAACCTGGCGCGGCGGGCTTCACGGCAGCCTGACCCTGGCCTGGTACATGAAGCAGCGCAGCGCCATCGGCAAGACGCCTTCGCTGTTCTTCCAGGGTCCTGGCACCTTTGCCTGCTATACGGGCGGCGCCGCAGGACGAAGCCTGCGCTGCGTTGGCTATGCGCCCACTGCCACTCCCCTGCAGTTCAAGGTCGACATCCAGAAGCTGGCTGCCAAATCCTGGATCCACCTCACCCTGCGCATCGATGCGGCGACCAAGACGGCCACGCTCTTCGTCATGGGCAAAGCGGTCGAGACTCGCAAGATCGGGGGCATCGGGGGGGCGCACATCGGTGTCAGTCCGACCTCGAGGCTCACCATCGGAGCCCGAACCGGAAACAATGTGTACGACCTCGACGAGTTCCGCCTCTTCGCCTACGCGGCATCCTCGCGAGCCATCTCCCTCTGGCCTGGCCGCGCCATCGCGGCGGCCACGGCATACGCCGACCACGGCGACTTCCTGCTCACCCAGAAGAACCGCCCCACACTGGGCCACAGCGCCTTCGAGCTCTGGATCGCCGGCCCACCCAAGACCGTGCTCGGCATCTCGATCGGAGCTGCCTTGGAACCTAGGATCGTGATCGCTGGCAGCGCCTGGTACAGCCTTCCCTTGACCATCCTGATCGGCGCCACCGACACTTCTGGCCGCTTTCGCCAAGCGCTACCGATCCCCACGCAGCTCTCCCTACGCGGGCTGACGCTCCACAACCAAGCCTTCATGTTGACGCCGAGCCTCAAGCTCACGATCTCCAACCCGCAGGCCACGTCCATCGAGTAGCGCCCCTGCCGAGACGGTACGGCATTCTTGTGTGCCGCCCGTCAGCGAGACAGACGACGCATGGGGCGGAGCCCCATGCTGCCGCTCTTGCTGTTGGGCACCGTGCCTGCGCGATAGGCGGAGCGGGCCTGCTCGAAGGACTGGTCGTACGAGCCGCCGCGCGCAACGCGCTTGTGGGAGTCCACGGGCTCGCGTAGACCATCGCCCTCTCGCGTAGCAACCGTATAGGATCCGTACCAATCGCGACAGAGCTCGAGGACGTTGCCGTGCATGTGGTGCAGGCCGAATGCGTTGGGGGTGAGGAGATCGACCTTGCAGTGCAGGGTGAAGCCGTCGTCGAGCTCGGGCCAGGCCTGTATCTGGCTCCAGCCGGCACCACGCCGCCTGGCCTCTTGATCAGCAAAGTTGACGCTGCCACGTAGCAAGTCGCGATCGGGACCCGTGGACCAAGGATCACTGCTCCCAGCGCGGCATGCATACTCCCACTGAGCCTCGGTCGGAAGGTCGAGACCAAACTGCCGCAGGAGTCGGTGACAGTCGTTCCAGCTCACCTCCTCGACCGGGTGGGCGAGCGTAATGCGTTGGCGTGCCACCTTCTTGCCGGCAGGAAACGCGCTGGGGTTCTCCCCCATGGAGAGCCGCTTCCACTGTCCCTGGGTCATCTCGTACTTGGACAAGAACAAGGGATCCAGGGGGATCTCGGCGAGTGGCCGTTCGGGCTTGCGCGCCAACCGGTCGTAATTGTGCCCTCCTGGCTCCTTGTCCTGGGCCCCCATCCAGAACCTACCACCCGGTAGAAGGACGAAAACTAGACAGGTCTCCTCATCGATCAAGAGCTTGCCGGTCGAGGGATCCCGCTCGGGAATCGTGCCAGAGCGCAGATGCCCGAACTCCTGGAGATGGGACCGTCGGTCGGTCCCGAGTGGCACGAGACCGGTCTGTGCCTGGAGTTCGAGCCCCTGATAGAGGTCGCTGGCAGCCACTTCGCGGATAGCCCGGGACCAAAGGTCTTCGTGCGCAGCGACCGTGACCGCCTCCACCTGCTGGATCCAGGCCAGATGTCCGCGAACCCTGGCGAGCGCACCCTTGCGATCATCCAGAAACGCTGAAACCTCCGAAACGAGCTGACTGAGGCTGTCGTAACGGAACTGCAGGGCCTCGTCTACGAATCGACGTCGGCCGTCCGAATCGGTCACCGCGCGGGATGCCAGATCTCCGACCGTGGCCTTCAACATAGGCAGGCTCTTCTCGATCGGCTCCCCGTGTTCACGCATCCAGGCATCAAACAGGGCGAGGCGCCCAGGCGTCGCCGGGTAGAGCTCCTGCTCGCTCTCGACCGCCCGCTCCAGCTTGACGACCCAGGACAGACGATCGTACTCCGCGCGTGCACGCTGGGATTCGAGCAGCAAGAACGAGATCAGCAGCCAGGCGAAGCTGACAGCGACGAGGAAGCTCGCGACCAGTGGATTGCGCTGAACCCAGCGGCGACCACGCAGGAGCAGACCTGCGCGACGCGCACGGATGGGCTCCCGGCGCAGGACGCGCCCGAGATCGTCCGCCAGGTCCGCTGCGGTCCTGTAGCGATCCTCGCGCTTTTTCTCCATCGCCTTCTCGACCACAACGGCGAGGTCGCCTGGGATCTGTCGATTCAGTCGCGTCAGGGACGTTGGCTGCGTCTCCAGCACCGCATCCTGAATCTCGCGCACCGAGCTGCCCTCGAAGGCACGCTCGAGCCCCAGGCACTCGTAGAGGCTCACGGCCAAGGACCAGATGTCGGTCGCGGCATCGAGTCTTCGCCCCTTGGGGTTGACTTGCTCAGGAGACATTAACATCGGCGTCCCAGGCTGATCCCCTGTCATCGTGAGGCCCGCCTGCTCCGAGTCTTCATCGTAGGCCAGACCGAAGTCGAGGATGACCGGCTCCCCCTGCTCCGTGACCATGAGGTTGGCGGGCTTGATGTCGCGGTGCACGATGCCCTGGTCATGCGCCGCCTGGAGGGCGCGCGCCAGCTTCTCGAAGAGGGTCACCCATGTATCGATCCGCTTGCGCCCGGCACCCCAGGTGCTGCCCGAGCCGCTCGTCTCGGTTCCGGTAAACGACCCGGTCAGAGCCTCCCGTGCCTCCTCGGCCTCCTGGATGAGGTCGGCCACGGTCCGTCCCTCGATGTAACGCATGGCCATGAAGGGCTGCCCCTCGACCTCGCCCACTTCATAGACGGGACAGATTGCGGGGTGATCCAGCCGAGCCACAGCCTTGGCCTCACGCCAGAAGCGCTGCCTCGCCACGGCTGACCAGAGCCTCTCCCCCCGGATCACCTTGAGCGCCACGCGGCGTCCCAGCTTCCTGTGCGTCGCCAGATAGACTGTTCCCATACCGCCCTGCCCAAGCACGCTCTCGATGCGATAGGGCCCGAACTCCGAAGAGTCCCCTGAACGGTCCTGCCCCGAGGAGCCGAGGGCCTCGGCCCCCTCCGGGCTTCGTTCCTGGGTCACCGCCTCCCCGGTTCCGCCCAGCGCCTCGGTCGACGATCCGACGAGAGGGGGATCCAGCTCCACATCGAGCATGCCGACCAGGATCTCCCGGAGGTCCTCGTGCTGGGCCAGAAAAGCCTCGGGATCCTCCCCCTCGAGACTCCCAGGTCGCCCCCTCCCCGAACGCCCCCTCCAGGCCTCGACGAGCCCCATGGCCCGCACATAGTCGTCGATCCTGTCCTCTGGAGGCCCTGAGCTCATCCCTCAGAGAATAGCGGGTTTTTCCTGTGCGGTCGCAGAAAGCCCGCGCACTCCTGCTTGTGCAAGGAGCATTCGATGCTCGAGAGCCTCACACCGGCCGCCTCGGCTGGGTTCTTTTCGTTGGCCTTCCGTGGCCTGGCCGGAAGCGCGCTGGCCCCCTGCGGATAGGATGTCGGCCATGAGGAAACCGGTCACGGATCTGACTCTCCCCCATCGCCTGCTCCAAGGGGCAGCCAGGGTCCTTTCCCTCTGCAGCCTCGCCTTCCTCTTCCTCTTCCTGGTCGGTGAAAGTGGTTCGGACACGGGACCCTGGGGACTGACCCAGGCCGAGCTCCTGCTCTTCATCTTCTTTCCGGTCGGCGTCATGGTCTCCCTTCTCCTGGCCTGGCGCTGGGAACAGACCGGGGGCTCGCTCGTGATCCTGTCGATACTCGCCTTCTACGTCGTTCATCAAATACAAACAGGGCAATGGCCGGGCGGCCCCTGGTTCCTGATCCTGGCATCCCCAGGGCCCCTGTTCCTGCTCTCAGGGCTGCTCGCGGGGCGCCAGAGTCAACGCGAGTAGAGCAGGAAGGGTCGCTCGAGGCTCGAGCGGGGATCGATCACATCACGGGGGATGAGGCGGTAGCCGAGATCCTCGAGATTCGGATCCTCGCCGTAGCCACGCCCCCAGAGAATCACGACGAACTTCGTCCTCGGATCAGAGACTCGTCTCTGGAATTCGGCGAACAACAACCTCCTCGGTGGAAGCGGATCCTGGTCTGCAAAGAACAAGAAACGTGGGAGATCCGAGGCAATGTCTCCACGATGGACTCCCCGATCCCGGAAGTCATGGGCAAGAGCCTTGTCGGCCCGTAGGACGGCGCGCCGCTCTCGGGGTAGCCGAACCATATGCGGTAACAGGAAGAGCAGGACCAACAGTGCGACGAAGACAGGGCCTCGCATGTGCAGTGCGGTGCCGAACCGGGCGAGGCTGGCAATCGGTCGAGCCGCCAGGGGGAGGAGGATCGGCAGCCACGTGATCCAGAAGCGTCGATTGGACTTGAACAGCGGGACGACAAGACAGGCCACGCATGCAGTGAGAACGAGGGGAAGAATGAGTCTGCGCTGCTTCGCATCCAGGGACCAGAGACCGAAGAACGCCACGAACAGCGCAGGGAAGGCGAGGTATCCCAGACCGTCGAAACCCTGTATCAAGAACTGAAGAAGCCGTAGGACGTACCAGACGATACCTTGAGACAATCCAGGCTCGGAGAAGACCGAGAGGTGGTGCATGAAGCTGCCCACAGGCATGGCTTCGAATCGCCCTGTAATCCTGGCACGCGCGATGACATAGGCCAGGGGGAGCAAGAGGCCAGCCAGCAGGACCAGCGTAGCGCGAAGCCAGCGGCGAGCTCCTGTCCCAGACCAACGAGACCAGGGGCGGATCAACAGCCAGAGAACAGGTGCGAAGAGGATGGCACCCTCGGGCCGCGTCAAGAAACAGAGTCCAGCCAGGAACGAGAGCAGCCACAGACGCTCCCTCGCCCATGCCAAGAGCCAGTAGCAGAGGAGCACGAGGAAGAGGCCTTCGCTCATGGCATCGGCAGCATTCCACGCGGGCAGCATTGCCGCCGCCAACCAGAAAGCGGCAATCGCGGGCACGAGCGCAGTCTCCAATCCGGTCACGAACAAGGCCGCCACCCGCCAGAGCAACCCCACGGACAGTACCCCAAGGAGAACACACAGGATCTGGCCCGTGAACCACCAGTCCTCGTTGGAGGGTCCAGCCAGGGGGCCCACCAAAGACCACAGGAGAGGATGAAGTGGTGGGAAGACGCCTGCGAGCGCGGAAGACCAGTCCCCCGCTCGGAAGTCCTGGGCCATGGCGACGTAGTTCGCCGTATCGCGGTCAGGAGCAACCGTCCGCAGGACCACGATGGCGCGGCAGGCGAAGGCCACAACGAGAAGGAGGAGAAGCAGGCTGCCATGCCAGGCTCTCCTCCACTCATCAACCCGCTCTTCCCGGCTCATGTCCACGCCACTCATCGCGCGTGCCTCATCCGGGCCCGAGCCATCGCTTGGCGATGCAGGCCAGGGCACTTGACCCGACAAGAAGTGGACCGATGAGTCAAGAAGGGGGGCTCCCCTCCGCAAGACGCAGGGAGACTGACGAGACCTGGTGATCAAGAGGAATCTCTCGGAGAGCACAGAGATCGTCTTGTTGTTTCTCTGTGCTCTCTGCGTCTCTGTGAGGAACAGCTCCGGATCCCGGTCCCACGCATCGTTGCTCTGAGGCGCAGCCTCGTTAGAAGTTCTTGGGGAAGCCAATCACATGGATCTGCTTCTCGGCGATCCCCTTCTCCTGGAAGACCAGACGACCTTTGACGCGGAAGGTCTTGGCCTTGATGCCGGGCTTGGTCCTGACCACGACCTTCCAGACGACATGCGAAGGAACAGGGTCCTTGATGCCCTTGACGCTCACCATCTTGCCGTCTTCCTTTCCAGGCGGAACGATCTCGATCGTGTAGGCGTCCTTGGGATGCGAGGACTTGTAGACATCCACTCCGGTCACATGGATCATGTCACCCCGCTTGTTGGGCAACACGTAGAAGACCTCTTCCTTGGCGATTTTGTTGGAGAAGGCCCCCAAAACGGCCATCCGAGGTGTCACGACGACACGGTACTGAACGTCGGCCGTCACACGGATCATGATGTTGTGACGCTCATCGTTCGTCTTGAAGATGACGTCACCCCCCATCGCCCCCTGCGGAAGATCGGGGCCATAGTGGCCCTTGATCTCGTAGTAGAAGCCCTTGGCGTCATTCTTGCGCTCCATCGAATCGAGCTTCATGCCACTCGGCAAGTCGGGGTTCTTCTCGGTGATCTGCCAACTGCCATCCTTGACGATGTTGCTCCGCACCTTGAAGACAAACTCCTTCGCCTCCATGGGACCCATCTGTCCCAGATCCTGGACTTCCGGCTCCACGAGGAATGCCGCGAGGATATTGGCCTGGCTGGTCAAGGTGAACGAGGGCATATCAGGGTCTGTCGTATCCACGCGGATCTCGGCGATACGCTCGCTTGCCGCTCCGGACAAATCCAGGGACATGACGATCTTGCCCTTGGCACCCTTGGGAATCTTGATGGGTTCGGCCAGGGGCTGATCAGGTGTCGGCTTGCGCTTGTACTTCACCTCGACGCCATTGATGATGAACTTCACGTTCTGGCACTTGCAGGACGTCGAGAAGTTCGTGATCAGCTGGTCCTTGCCGGTCTTGTTCTCGAAGGGATACTCGCCCGAATCCTTATCCTGGGTATTCTCCACCACCGAGCCGAAATCCAGGTGGATCTTCTTGAACCAGCAACCTTCGGGAATGGGCTTTCCTTTGTTGGTGGTACCGTGCCCGAGGCTCTCCGCTGGCTGTGACTGAGCCTGATCCCCACCACCGACCTGCGCGTCGGGACCCTGATTGCCAGTACCATCCTGACCCGTCACTCCGGGCTGACCCGAACTAGGAGGAGGAGGCGTCACACCCACCTGTCCAGGATCCTGGCCTTGAAAGGCAGGGTAGCCGAGAGCAGCAACAAGAAGAAAAGACAGAAGTCCGTTGGGATGTTCTGGGATCATCATCATGGCGAATAGGGGGGTGGCGGGATAGCGCGAACCTCGGCTGGAGGACCAAGGGGGAGGAATTCTAACGCCTCAGGCCTGGCTTTGCTCCCATCCGAGTCGAGCGCGGAGGGGAAAAGTCCCCTCACCCGGGCCTCCCTCCCTCAGCCCGGACGATTCATGACCGCGATGCAACGATCTCATGAATCGTCCGGGCCAGGAGCCGCCAGGCCCCGTGCCATGGCAGGATGCGCCGGAGCATCTTCGCTCTCCCGGGCCTGATACTCCTTGCAGCCACCCGCACAAGGGGTCCAATATCTGGGAAGGGGCGGACGCGCTCCTGCCTACCTGTCCCCTCCAGACCCTCCTCGAACCGCTTCCAGCCCCGCCTTCCCTACGAACCTACCGCCAAATGAACGAGCCTTCCCCCCACGAACGCAGCCTCGAGGACTGGAGGAGCGAGTTCCCCATCCTCAGCACAAGTACCTATCTGATCTCCAACAGTCTCGGAGCCATGCCCCGCAAGACCAAGGAGAGCCTCGGCGAGTACACGCGGATCTGGGAGGAGATGGGAGTTCAGGCCTGGGCAGAGGGCTGGTGGGTCAAGCAGAACGAACTCACAACCCTGCTCGGACCGATCCTCGGCGTGCAAGCCGATGCCATCTCCCTGCACCAGAACGTGGCGGTCGCCTCAGCAGTGTTCAGTTCTGCTGTCGACTTTTCCAAGCCACGCAACAAGATCGTCTACACGGACATGAACTTCCCTTCGCTCATGTACCTCTACAACGGACTCGCTGCCCAACGGGGAGCCGAAATCCAAGTGGTGGAGAGCGAAGACGGCATCGGTGTCCCCACGGAGAAGCTCCTGGCTGCAATCGATGACCGAACGGCCCTGGTCCCCATCAGCCACGTCCTCTTCCGCTCGGCCTTCATCCAGGACGCCAAGGCCATCATCGCGCGCGCCCATGAAGTGGGAGCCATGGTCCTGCTGGATTGCTTCCAATCCGTCGGCACGGTCCCGCTCGACCTCGAAGCCTGGGGTTGTCACGCAGCGACCGGAGGAGCTCTCAAGTTACTGTGCGGCGGACCGGGCGCCTGCTTCCTCTACGTCAATCCGGACCTTGGCAAAGATCTGACTCCGGCGTTCACGGGATGGATGGCCCACAAGAGCCCATTCGACTTCGATCCCGGCCCACAGGACCTGCGCGAGGATGGCTGGCGCTTCCTCCATGGGACGCCCAACGTGCCCGGGATCTACGCGGCCATCGAGGGGGTGCGCATCATCCACGATGTTGGCATGGCTCGGATCCGCGAGCACTCCATGCATCAAACGGCCCTCCTCGTGGAACGGGCTCAGGCCATGGGCTTCGAGGTCAGCGCCCCGCTGGACCCTTCGGTTCGTGGCGGAACAGTGGCCGTGAACGTTCCTCATGGCTACGAAGTCTGTCAGGAGTTGCTCGAACGCAAGTTCATCGTCGACTATCGTCCGAGAGCAGGTATCCGGATTGCACCGCACTTCTATACTCGGGACGAAGAGTGTCGCGCAGCCCTCGATGAGATCCAGGCGATTCTAAAGACCGGGGCTCACGAAAAGCACAAGAACAAGCCACACAAACCGGGTTGACCCCCGACAGGAGCGCGCATGCCCCATCGTCACATCTATGACATCTCGGAGCCCCTCTCGGAGGAGATCGCGCACTGGCCAGGCGACTCCAGCTTCTCGCGCGAATGGGTGATGCGACTCGACAAGGGAGACGCCTGCAACGTATCGACGATCCGGATGTCGACGCACTGCGGCACGCATGTCGACTCGCCGTTCCACTTCTTGCAACAAGGCACAACAACCGAACGGACACCGCTCACACCCTATCTGGGTCGATGCCTCGTCCTCAACGTCAAAGGCAAGGGTGAACCACTCGTGGTTCCGCCTGAGGCCCTGGAGGCACTCCCCAGTGTCGAGCGGATCCTCCTGAAAACTCGCGATCAGCACGATCCGGGGACCTTCGACGAGTCTTTTTGCTCACTAGGGCCACAGGCTGCAAAGGCCTGCGTCGAGATGGGCCTCAAGCTCATCGGCATGGACACACCCTCGATGGACACCTGCCATTCCAAGGAGTTGCCGTCGCATCACATCCTCCTGCACGGAGGAGTGGTGCTTCTCGAGAATCTCGATCTCAGTGATGTCCCTGAGGGTTTCTACTAGCTCATCGCGTTACCGCTGCGCATCGTCGGTTCCGACGCATCACCGGTCCGAGCCATCCTGCGTGCGATCGACTGAAGCCGCATTCCAAGGACGCAGGCAGGCCGCACCGCGCACGCCTGCAACTACCGGGGGATGAGTCGCGCGTAGTCGAGATAGCGATCCCGGATTGCCTTGACGTAGCCATACACCTCGGTTCCTCGGCAGTACCCATAGCGGGCCTGCCTGGCAATCGCTTTGTTCTCCAGCAACAGGATGCACTTCTCCACGTTGTCGAACCAACGCTCGGGATCCAAACCGCGTGCACGAGCCAACCGCATGGCATCCAACACATGCCCTCGCCCACCGTTGTAGGAAGCGAGGCCGAAGTAGATGCGCTCCTCGAGCGGGATGTGTTCATCGAAGCGATCTACCATCTTGGCGAGGTAGCGCACACCCGCATGCATCCCTGTGTCGGGGCCTTCGAGATCCGTGAAACCCATCTCCTTGCCGGTCGCAGGCATGACCTGCATCAAGCCCTGCGCGCCGACCCAACTCCGGGCTTTGGGATCGAACCGACTCTCTTGCCAGCACTGTGCCGCAATCAGTCGCCAATCCAGGCCGTAGCGCTCCGCATACTTCTTGAACAGAGCGTCATAGGTCGAGATACGCCCCTCGATGAGCTGACTCCTGTGCAAGTCCTTCTTATGATGCCGTCGATCGAAGTAGCGGCGTCTCGCGAGGTTGTATCGGGTGCCACGATAGGTCTTCTTGACGAAAGCATCGAGAGCCGCGAGCAGCTGAGGGTTGTCGGGGCGACAGGCGAACGCAATGGACTTGGCCTTGGTTCTCGGCTTGCCGATGCTGTCGAGCGCCCCTCGGGGTGCTTGCGTCAGACGTAGTGCCGGCACGACATCGCTGCGATACGCCAACTCCACGCCCAGCACGTGATCATCGGCGACCGTCAATCCGATCTTTCCGAGACCGACCTGAGCGATCAGGGATTCGGTCTCCTGGCTCTCGGCTGCATCCATGACCTGGAGCCCCCCCATTCGATTCGACAACGCCGCGAGCGTGCTCGCGTAGCTGGAGCTCCTGCGCACGTGGATCGGATACTTGCGCAGATCCTCCAGGGTCTGGATCTTGGGGCTCCCTCGGCGCGCCACAACAATCTCATCGACGTAGAGATAGGGCAGGGAGAAGGCCACCTGCCTTTTCCGTTCCTGAGTGATCGTCATGGATGCAGCCACGAGATCCCCTCGCCCCTCTCGCAGCCAGGCGAGAAGGTCCTCACCGCTCTTGGGCACGAGGATCTCAAACCGGACACCCAGATCCTTGGCTAGCATCCTGACCAGCTCGAAATCGAATCCAACAGGCGACCCTCGATGCAAGAAGTAGGAGACAGAGTTGTTGCGCATCAGCACACGCAGGACTCCACGCTTCTTGATCTCAGTGAGATCTCCCGTCGACCGTAAATCTCGATCGCTGTCAATCGCATGCTCGACGATGAAGGCATTCACCGCCGCAAGCAGGTCGGGGTTCTGCTTCCGGATGGCCCAACCGATCTGCCGACCTTTCTTGAGCGTGCAGAGCTCGACGAGACTTCGATCCACTACCTGAACCGCATGCAGGATGTCCTTGTCGACGACCGTCAAGGGAATACGGTTGTTGTTCACCAGATAGAGAAGGGTCTCATCATCCAGATCGGGACGAGTGGCGTGGATCTCCAATCCTGGCGCCCGAGTCAGAGCCAGATCCTGCAGGGTCTCCGCGTAGCTGGATCGCCCCCAAACGTAGACTTCGCGTCCAGCCAGCTGCTCGGGCGTATGCGGAAGCCCGGAGGCGCCCTGTCTGCCGACGAGGACCTCATCGACGACCCGCGTCGGCCGAGAGAATTCGAGCCTCTCTAGTCGACTCTTGGTGATCGTCAGATTCCCGGCGGCGAGGTCCGCTTGACCGTTCTCCACCAGATCGAAGAGCTCATCTCGCGTCTCCGTGGCAAGCAGCTGCACTTCGAGCCCCAGCGAACGAGCGAACTTCTGCGCCAGGATCCGGTCTGCCGAGGCCGGACGTTGGGTTACGGCAACAGGTGCCGGCACACGCGGGAGCACTGCGATGCGCAGCACACCGCGCTCGCGGATCCTGCCCAGATCGCCCTTGTCCACGCGGCGCGGCAGCTTGCGTACCACGGGAGCCCTTACCGAGACTCTCTTGTCAGCAGCCCTTTCGACCGCCTGGACACCCCGGTCATGACAGGCAAGAAGACCTGAAAAGACCAGACCAACGACGATGCCACTCTTCATGTTCCCACCTCCCAAGACCTGACCGGACCAGGAGCACATCCTAGCCCGAACGATTCAGGACCTCGATGCGTGTGACGGGGATCTTTCGGTCCAGGACCGCAAAAACGAGCTCGGCTGCGCCGATCTCGCATTTGCACACAACGATCTCATGAAGAGTCCGGGCTAGCGGCTCGAGGAGGCGGGACTCGTCAATCAACGTGGATCAAAAGACAACGAATCGTGTCTGCACCTGGGAGACAGGCAGGGGGAACTTGACACTCTTGGGGTCGATGGCAACAGCCTGGAAGTAGAAGCTCTTGTTGGCGAACCCAAACGGCATCGTCCAGATGAACTTGCCCTCGCCACGCTTGTCCGTCGCGAGCGTCGTGAAGAGGAACAGGTTCTTGAACCCATTTCCTATGCCCAGATCGATGACCCCGTTGAGCTTGCTGGCAGACTTGGATCCCGAGAAGTAGACCAGGATCGTATTGTTGGGACCAGCCCAGACGGCGTCGGTGTACTTCGTCAGCGAGAAGAGCCAGCCACTTCCAACGAGCTCCGGCTTGGCGACCGGGATGAATGTCATGGTCAGGCCATTGCTCTCGCCAGCAGAGTTGGCGACCTTGACCAAGACATTGCCCAACGCGATACCAACCGGTGGCATGAAGGTCACGGTCGTGTTCGTCACGGACTTGGGAGCCAGTTTGATGGCTCCGCCGATGATCACTTGCGCGACTGTACCCAGATCCTTGCCCGTCAGCGTCACGAGCTTACCCTTGAAGATCACCACCGAACTCGGGTTGATGGCCGTGAGACTGGGCTTTTTCGGAGGGATCGCCGTCCCCACACCGGAGATCGCGAAATCCAGGAACGTGGAGCTGCTCTTGTTGGCCAGCTTGTTGAGGACCTCGGCCTTGTAGAGTCCTGTCGATCCGGCGGTGAACGAGACCATGTCGTAGGAGTTGACCTTGGATTGCGTCGAGGTGCCCACGAGGTTGCCCTTGGGGTCGTAGATGGCCAGATCGAGATCGTGGACCGGTCCACTCGTGAAACTCGTGCGATTGAACGCGATGGCAACGTTGTGCCGAGCACCCTGCTTGAGCGAGAAGGCGAAGACCACCTTGGGCACTGGACCAGTCATGCGCTTGGTGAAGACATCCTTGTTCAGCACCCGCTTGACCGCCAGATCGGCTCGGACATAACCGGCGCCGTAGCTCGCCTTGTGGGTACCCCACTCGGCTCCGCCCAGCATCACAGCCTTGGCCTCGAGAGCCGTGATCTTGGGGTTGGCTTGCCGCACGAGGCCGGCAACACCCGCCGTCAACGGCGAGGAGAAAGAGGTTCCACTGGCACTCGTCGAGCGGGTCTCGAGGTTGCGGATCGGCATGATGACCGAGGCTCCTACGGCAACGATGTCCGGCACCGTCTTGCCATAGGGGCTCGTACCTCTTCCACTGAAGGAGGCGAGCCTGCGGGTACTGCCCTTGCTGACGGCACCGACAGAAAGACCATTGTAGACAGCGGCTGTACCCCGGAGATTGGTAGCGTAATTCCCCGAAGACACGGTGATGAGGATGTCCGCATTCTGCGCGGCGCTATCCAGTGCCTGCTGATCCGTCGATGTGAATCGTGGGCTACCGCCGAAAGAGGCGTTGGCCACCTTGATGTTGTACTTGATGCGCAGGCTGGCACAGGTCTGCCACCCGCGAGCGAGGATCGCCGTGCTTGTCGCACCACTCGATCCACTGGTGAGCTTCATCGAGACGATGTTGGCTCCACGAGAGGGGCCAGCATCGGCAGAACTACTCAACCAGCCTCCACTGGCAGCACACGCCGAAGTCGCCGTGCCATGGAAGTGGGAGTCCTCGGTGTCGCTGCTGCTCCAGAGCCCCAGGGCCGAGACCAGGCGGCTCTTGCCGATTCCGCTTCCGGTCTTGTTCTTGGGGTTGCCACCAGGGTAGTAGGTCGCATGTGGACGCCCACTGCCGGCGTGATTGGCATCGGCGCCGGTGTCGAGGATGGCGATGCCAATCCCGACTCCGGTGATGAGACTGTTGGATGCGTTCTTCCACGTATTGACGACGTCGCTCGCATTCTGCGAGCTGCTCGTTGCAGTCTTGATGTGCAGGTAGTGCCAAAGGTTCTGCTCGACGCGACTGACACCCGGGATCTTGGCAACCCCCATGGCCTTGGAATCATCGATCCGGATCCATGCCACGTTGACGATCCAGAAGTTCTCTACTAGCTTGCCACCTCGCCTCTCGATCTCAGCCAGAATGCCCTTGCGGCCCTCGGCAGCCTTGCGAGCAATGCCATCCACGAGCTTCGCATAGGTCTCAGCGTCGACGCCCTGTGCAATGGCCTTGCGAAGAATCGTCAGGTCATAGTCCTGACGCGTGAAATGGACCAGGTACTCACCTGGCACGACCTGACCAATCGGGCCTGCCGCAGGCGGCTCCACCGACTGGGAATCCTGAGCAGGAAGAATCGTCTGGGTGAGCAAGAAGGCGATTGCCGTAGCGCCGCAGGAATTGCGGAGGACACGCAGGGCAAAATTCATGGAATGACTCCGTGGAAGGGCTCTTGGCCGAGATGGCAGGCAGGCAGGCCAATTGCAGGAAGGCCCGATGCCAGTGAATGGTCGCCCGCGACTCCGACTTGAAGACAGCAGGAAGTAGATAGGGCTGGAAGGAAGAAGGAAAGGTTGGGACATCCGAGGGGGTACCCGACCTGTTTGGCATTCAATCCTACCAGATCCCCACCGTGGCAGGGACTAAGGTCTGTATCGTCCAAGGATTCGAGAGCAACAGGGAAAGATGACCGATTCAACGTCCTCTGACTCCGCAGTGCAGACGCTTGGGGCATTTGCCCCAACGGCCCTGCCGCTGAGAATCCCCGCATGGCTCCCTGGCGCCCCTCGCAAGGGCCCCCTGCAGAATCCACTGTTGAGCCTGCGGGCACAGACGTAGACTGCAATCAGAACCCCATCTCTCAAACCACTTATGACACTAGGCCTCAAGCTCTACTATCTACGGACCCGCGAGAAGAGGGTCACCCAATCGACCTTGGCTGGAGAGCTCACCATCCGTCAGGCCACGATCTCCAATCTCGAACAGGACCTCAGCAAGCCAGGCATCGATCTCCTCCTCAAGTTCTGTCGGTACTTCGATGTTACGCCAACCTGGCTGCTGGACGACGAGTCCCATTCCGAACCCCAGGCTTCGGATCGCTGGACCAATCGCAGTGGATTGACGACGGCTGGTCAGTATCTGGAGATCGACGAGAAAGCCCTCCACCCACTCCAGGGCAAGAGCTACCTCGTCGCACTGCTGCCTGGGACGCCAATCTACGATGAACCTGCAGCACGCCTCCGAGCCCAGAGCGGAGATGAGGACTCCCTTACCGAGATGCTCGAGCTGGATCGACAGAGGCGGGAGATCGCGCAGGTCGAGCTGCGCAAAGAGCTGGAAGCAGAACGTACGACGAAGCGGCTTCGCCGACGCGGCCTCTCCAAAGATCAAGCCAACAAGTACTTCGACTCCAAAGCCTGACCCAAAGCTGGATTGCTGTCACGACATCCGGATCCTGCAATCGGATCCGCAAAGATCCGTTCAACCTACGTAGATAGTGACGAAGAGCGTGATCAGATAGATGAGCACTCCCAAGAGAATTCCCATCAGGACTTGACGAAGGATGGACGCACGGAGAGATCGCATTTTGCCCTTGGTGTCCGCCTTCATCATTCCAACCCTTCGATCAGCGAACGAAACCCGTCTTCATCGAGGATCTCGAGCCCTAGTTTCCTGGCCTTGTCGAGTTTCGATCCCGCCTTGCTCCCGGCAACCACGGTCGTCACCCTCTTGCTGATTCCTGATGCCGTGGCCGCTCCCAAGCTCTCGACACGTTCACGAGCTTGATCCCGGGACATGGTCTCGAGCCCCCCAGTAAACACGAAGATCTGACTCGCCAGCGGCAGCGCCTCTCCCGCCCGGATCTCCATCGACCGAGGACGGACTCCCGCTTCCTCCAAGCGCGAGAGAAAGGTCCGATTGCTCGCCGATTCCAAGAAACGCACGACTTCACGGGCGACGACAGGACCGACACCTTCGATCTCGATGAGCTGTTCTTCGTCCGCTTCTCGCAGCGCCTCGAAACTACCGAAGGCCTCGGCAAGGTCCCTCGCCACCTTCCGTCCGACATGCCGAATGCCCAATCCATACAAGAATCGCGGAAGCTCGGGCTCGCGCGCACGATCCAGCTCCCTCACGAGATTCTCGTAGCTCTTCTCACCCCAACGATCCAGGGCAAGGAGTTCCTCCCGATGGTCCTGCAGGAAGAAGATGTCATCGACCGTCTTGACCAACCCGGCATCGAAGAGCTGGTCGACGTACTTGCGTCCGAGCCTATCGATATCCAAAGCTTTCCTGGACGCGAGGTGCACGATGCGTCCCTGGATCTGCGCAGGACAATCGATGTTGGTACAGAAGAGGAATGCCCCCTCCTTTTCCAGGTCCTCATGGCATTCTGGGCAGGTCTCGGGGACGTCGAAGGGGCGACTGTCCCTGGGACGTTCGGAGATGAGCACGGAGATGACCTCGGGAATGACATCACCCGCCCGCTCTACGATCACCGAATCCCCGATGCGGACATCACGCTCAGCAAGGAGGTCGAAGTTGTGCAGAGTGGCTCTCTGCACCGTGACACCAGAGATCTCCACAGGGGCCAGGTGGGCCACCGGTGTCACGATACCCGTTCGCCCCACCTGGAGACCGATATCCAACACCTGGCTCGTCGCCCTTCGAGGCTTGAACTTGCAGGCCAGGGCCCAGCGTGGGGCCTTGGCGGTCCGCCCCAGACGATGCTGCAGGCCAAAGTCGTCAACCTTGGCGACCGTCCCGTCCATCTCGTAGGGCAGTTCTTCTCGTCTTAGTTCCAGATCGGCATGGTAGGCCAACACCGCTTCGATCCCGGTCCCATGGGTGAACAGGGGCGAGATCGTGAATCCAAGGCCTGCCACGCGTTCGGCCAGCTGGGAGTAGCTCCCCAGATCCTGCCATCCTTTGAGGTCCCCCACACCCCAGAAGAGAAACTGCATCCCGAGGCTCTCGAGCCCTTCGCTCTTCAAACGCTTGAGGCTCCCCGCGACGGCATTGCGAGCGTTGCGAAAGGGGATTTCGCCCTGTGCCTCCCTCTCTGCAGCCAATTCCTCGAAGCGTTGTCGCGGAATCAGGACCTCACCACGGATCTCGACCAGCTCAGGCGCTTTCTGCGCGTCGAAGGATGGCAATACTCCCTGGACAGCGAGGAGGTTCTTGGTGATTTCCTCGCCCGTGCTGCCATCACCGCGCGTCAAACCGCGAACCAGCTTCCCTTTCTCGTAGAGCAGACTCGCGCTGACTCCGTCGTACTTGGGCTCCAACGAATACTCGAAGGGTTCCCGAGCTTCGGCCTCATCTCCGACATCCACAGCCAGATACCGGTGTGCCTTCTGGTCGAACTCCCGGATCTCCTCCTCGCTCGTGAGGGATTCCAGGCTCAACATCGGCACACGATGCGAAACCTGCGCAAAGGCCTTGGACCGACGGAGCGGAGCCCCCACCGCGACCAAGGGATCCTCCCTCGGCGCCAGATCGGGATGCTCCTCGACGAGGGCACGGAGTTCGCGCACACGAGCGTCGTACTCCGAGTCCGCAATCTCGGGGCTCCCTTCGTTGTAGTAGAGATCGTTGTGGCGTCGGATCTCTGCTGCGAGCTCCTCGATCCGCTTTCCGACCTCTCTCTTCTCCGTCATGCCGCGGATCTTAGCCCGAACGATTCAGGACCTCGATGCATCTGACGGGGATCTTTCGGTCCAGGACCGCAAACCTGGCGGTTGGCTCGGCATTGCTTCGATTCGACGACCCTCCTGGGTCGACTTCATCTCGCGCAGCCGTCCTGAACTCGAAATCTTCTCGTCAGATCGCAAATATGCAACGGGCTTCGCCAGTTGCCCATCTGCTCGCAACGATCTCCTGAATCATCCGGGCCAGCCCGAACGATTCAGGACCTCGATGCATCTGACGGGGATCTTTCGGTCCAGGACCGCAAACCTGGCGGTTGGCATCCCAGGTGATGTGCTCCAGGTTCGATCGCACAACCGGGCTCTCCTGGAACCCGGTCATCCGCACGCATCAATCCTCACTCTCGCCCGAATCAGCCGACCCTGGACCGGGAGACGGGTGTTCTCCGCCTGAGGCATCCTTCTCCTCGGGATCGCAGGGGCGGATACCCTCGTACGGGACTTTCATCCGGAGTGAAGTCCGCCCTGTATCGGGATGCTGGTAGCTCTCCTCCACCACGGTCACCCAAGCCCGGCGTCCCAGGAAGTCTGCGGCGTAGAAGCGGACCGATCCCGTGTGGGGAAGCCCCAAGGCCGCCAGGACCTGGCGCGTCCTGGTCTCGGCCTTGGGCGAGAAGACCAAACCATCCCACGCGGCCATGCGACCTGTCTCGTTCCCCTGATCCACGACGAATTTTAGCCCCCAACGTGGGTATCCAGTCCGCGTCACCCCATAGCGCGCCTCGGCCACGCGGCACAAGTAGGTACCCGGAGCCACCCTCATGAACTCCGGTGGTACGGGATCATGACCAAACTCCGCTTCGGTATAGGGCTCATCTGATTGCGTCTTCTCATATTCCTGCATGCTCTCTCTCCTCACATCTGTTGGCAGCCCTTCCATCGCCTGTGAAGAGCGTGTGTTTCGACAGATATGAGAAAAGGCCCCACCTGGCTTGCCAGTGGGGCCTTTTCTACCTGGCTCCCAGAGACCTTGCCTCAGGGGAGCCCATTTGCAGGAGTCGAGCTCCTACCTGCGGCGGCGCCGCTTCTTCTTCTTCTTCTTCTTTTTCTTCTTCTTGCCGTCGTCCTTTTTGTCGCCCTCCTTGTCTCCGTGCTGGCCACCCTGCTGCTGCACAGGCTGGAAGGGAGGGTTCCACAGGGACTTGGACGGATCTTCGTAGACCTCTCGGTAATTCTGAAGGACCCACTGCTTCCAATCCTGCTCGAACTTGTCGATGACCTTCTGGTACGTCGAATCGAGGAGGCGATCCTTCTTGCCCTTGAGTGCCTTGTCCAGGGCAGCCTTCTCCGCGCTGTCCCCGAAAACCTTGACCATGGCGATGCGCATCGAACTCACACGGTTGCCCAGGGCGATGAGCTCCTGCCACTTTTCGGTCTGGCCTCGAATCAGGTAGTCGACCACGGACCAGGACATGGCCAAATCCACGTCGTTGAGCTTCCGCAACTGGGTGCGGCTAAGCTGGAACATGCTCTTGGCCTTCACATCACCCGAATAGTTGTCCGCCGCCACCTCATAGGCGATTGCGACGATATCCCCGTCCTTGCCCTTGTCGACATCACCAACGTTGGAGTATTTCGCCTCGGTCGTCCTGAAGAACCGGTTACGGCCCGTGGCATCGATCGCGGACCACATGCCGATGCCTTCCAGAAGCCAAGCCGTCATCGAACCACGACCTCGCGAACCCGCCTCGGACTTGCCGGTCTTGATGTTGACCTCACGCCCCACGCGGAAGGTCAAGCACTGGAGCCAATGGTGCCCCATGCCGTTGGCGATGACCGATGTGCGATCGCCCGCCTTGATGATATGGAAGGGAGCGCGCTGTACGAAACTGAAACCACCCGTGTTGGTCTTGCTCAAGAAATAGCGTGCCGACTGACGGTTGATGGACTCCGGGTATTCCTTCTGCAGGAAGAGGACCATGCCCTCGTAGTCTTCCGAGTCGACGATGTAGTAGATGTTCCGACCCCCGAAATTCTTGAAGACATCACTCTCGAGCTTACCGAAAGTAAGCCAGTTGAGCCGTCGGTAACAGTACTCCCCGATCTGCGCGTACTGCTCCAGATGATCACGCGACATCTTCCCGAGGATGAGCAGGTGATCCGTCATCCCGACCGCGTATTCCGAATCATCGCAACCCAGCTCGTCGACATACCTGGCCTTGAGCTGCTCTGCTTCGTCCTCGTAGTTCTTCAGTGCCGAGTCGACCCTGCCGCGGTTGCCCTCTTCGTCGGGCAAGACAAGAGCTCCAGTCGAGGTCTTCTCCTCGGTGAAACTTCCATCCCCGACGCCAGAATCACCTCCCTCCGCCCCACCAGCGGCCTTGACCTTCTCGGCCTCCTCCGGCGTATACCATTTGTCGCCCACCTTGACGTTGCCGAGCCCGCGGTTGGCCTCGCTATTCTGTGGTTCCAGCTTCAGCGCGGCGCGCCAGCACTTCTTGGCCTTGTGGGGGACCTTCTTGGACACCGCCCAGTCCGCCAACTCCAGCAGCTCGTCGACGTCGCTGCGGTCGACTTTCTTCCAGCGCTTGTCGAACTGTTTCTCGTACTTGCTCTGGAGCTCGATAACGATGGCGCTGTCCACGTCAGCCGTCGCCGGAGCGATCGGCATTCCGAGACACGCGAGATAGAGAAGCGTAGGCAGTGGCATTGGCCTTCCTTTCCTGTTGAGGGGATTCCTGGGGTCGCCGCACGATTCTGCGGCCAGTCCTGCGCACGACCAGGCGGGTTCTGGTGCTGCGGGCTCTGAGGGTCGGGGACCCGGTTCGATCCATATAGTATGTCAGAAGGACCAAGGGCACGCATCGCGCCAGATGTGGAAGATTCACCCCCTTGTTCCCCACACTCACCACAGAGCAAAAGCCCGGTGATTTCCTGCAACACGCTGTTGTTCCCGCGCAACGAAGTCAGCCCGATGGTGGCCCCACGACCGCGCAAAGGATCCTCGGAATCGCCATAACCATCTTGTGGCCATAGTCTTGCGATATCGACAGGCCACTTGGCACGCGGGCTGCTTTGGTTCGGCAGACGACGAGACCGAAGCGATCCCCGAGAGCAGGAAGTGAGAATCATGAACGACAACAACACCCCCGCCAACCAAGACGGAAACGGCAAGAGCCTGAGCTCAACGGAATACCGGCACCGCCTCCTCAACAAGCTCGGATGCCTGATATCCGTGCTGGAAGTCGCCATCGGCAAGATAGGCAACTCCATGGATGAGGACGGAGCCAACCAAGACCGCCTCTTCCGCATCAAGTCCAACCTCGAGAACACCCTGGCCATTTGTCGACGAGCAAAAGCCACTCTCGAGAAGCGGATTGCGGAAGACGGTGGAAAGCAACCCACTGCACCCTCCACACCCAAGCCTGGCGGCAGCATCGACAAGGCCAACATGACCTTCCGAAGCTACGTCGAACTCTCCTCGATCGACGAGTTCCGCAAGTTCAAGAGCCTGGAAGCCATCTCCCAGGACGAAATCAAGGAAGTCGACATGGACGACCTCGCTGACAAGTTCTTCGGGAACGACTAGAAACCAGCTCCGGATCCCAGAGGATCCTCCCCACTCTCCTTCCCCCATTGGGCCCTGCTCCCCTCGGCAGGGCTCTCTTTTTTTCTCGCCACCGAAGGCCAGGCCTACCCCATGAACGGGTAGTGATAATCGGTCGGCGGTACGAAGGTCTCCTTGATGGTCCGGGTCGACACCCATCGCAGGAGGTTCATCTTGCTGCCGGCCTTGTCGTTGGTGCCGGAGGCACGACTGCCACCAAAAGGCTGCTGACCGACGACGGCACCCGTGGGCTTGTCGTTGATGTAGAAGTTGCCTGCAGTGTTTCGCAGGGCGTTGGCGATCTGGATGATGGCTTGGCGGTCCTGTGAGAAGACACCCCCGGTGAGCGCATAGGCCGAAGCGATATCGCAGGCTTCGAGAGTCTCTTCGAGCTTGGCGTCCTCGTAGACGAAGATCGTCAGGACAGGACCGAAGATCTCTTCGACCATCGTCTTGGTGTCTGGACGCTTGGCGAGAATCACGGTCGGCTCGACGAAGTATCCTGTCGATGCATCACAACCACCCCCGATGAGGATCTCCGAATCCGGACAGGCCTTCGCATGATCGATGTATCCCTTGATCGTATCGAAGGCGTTCTGGTCGATGACCGCGTTGATGAAGTTGCCAAAGTCTGTCGGTGCCCCCATGCGCAACTCGCCGATCATGCCCAGCAGCTGATCTTTGACTTGTGGCCAGAGGGATGCGGGGATGTAGGCGCGACTCGCAGCCGAACACTTCTGTCCTTGGTATTCGAAGGAACCACGCACGAGCCCTGTCACCAAGGCCGGCACATGGGCGCTTGCGTGCGCAAAGACGAAGTCCTTTCCTCCAGTCTCGCCCACGATCCGCGGGTAGGAACGGTATCGGGAGATGTTCTCACCGATACTCTTCCACATCCCCTGGAAGACAGCAGTCGAGCCCGTGAAGTGCACGCCGGCAAAATCAGGATGCTGGATGACCGGATCCCCGACGGCGCCTCCCGAACCGGGGAGGAAGTTGATGACGCCCTTGGGGACCCCCGCCTCCACGAGAAGCTTCATGAGGTAGTAGGCGGAGTAGACGGCAGAGGATGCGGGCTTCCAGATCGACGTGTTCCCCATGAGCGCGGGAGCCGTGGGCAGGTTGCCGGCGATGGAGGTGAAGTTGAAAGGCGTGACCGAGAAGACGAACCCCTCGAGCGGGCGCTGCTCCAATCGGTTCCAACAACCCGGCGAACTCAAGGGTTGCTCCTCGTAGATCTCCTGCATGTACTGGGCGTTGAATCGCCAGAAGTCGATCAGCTCGCAGGCCGAGTCGATCTCCGCCTGGAAGGCGTTCTTGCTCTGCCCGAGCACGGTGGCTCCATTGATGACCTGACGCCACGGGCCCGCCAACAACTCTGCGGCCTTCAGGAAGATGGCCGCGCGATGCTCCCAGGGAGTCTCGGCCCACTCTTTGGCCGCAGCACTGCAGGCGTCGGCAGCAGCAGCCACCTCTTCGACACCGGCCTTGTGGTAGGTAGCGAGGACATGCCCATGATCATGGGGACAGACATTGGTGGCAGTGTTCCCGGTCCGCACTTCTTCTCCAGCGATGATGATCGGTATCTCGATCTGCTCGGAGCCCATTTTCTCCAGCGAAGCCGCCAAGTTGGTTCGTTCTGGACTGCCGGGGGCGTAGCCCTGGATGGGTTCGTTGACGGCGACGGGAACGTTCGACTTGGAGTTGGACATGGCTCTCTCACATGGACCCGGTTCGGGCCCTCTGGATCGGGGACAGGAACGGGGCATTCTTGCCTCCGGCCTCCAAATTGACACCCAGAGGGGTGAAAAAAACTGTGTTCCGAATAGGCCCCTGGGGTACGGCGGCGAGCGCTCATCACGTACTACGATCTCGTGCCCAGGACCTCTGCCTACTCGTGTCTCAGAGCCTCGACCGGATCCATCTGCGCGGCTCGCCACGCCGGGTACAGTCCCGCCAGGATCCCGACGCCAGCCGAGATGCAGAAGGCCAGGATCGCGAAGCTTGGCTGGAGGATCGTGACCTGTTTCGTGTAATGGGTCACGAGGGCTGGCACGGCCCATCCGCCTGCGATCCCCATCACGCCACCGAAGCAGGAGAGCACGACCGTCTCCACGAGGAACTGCGAGACGATGTGATGACGCTTGGCCCCCAGGGCTCGCCGAATCCCGATCTCACGCGTGCGCTCGGTAACGGTTGCCAGCATGACATTCATGATCCCGATGCCGCCAACGATGAGGGAGATCCCTGCAATCAGGGCCAGGATGATGCTCCACTGGTCAGCGGTGCGCTGGACCTGACGCAACAGCTCCAGGGGCACCTCGATCTTGAAATCGGGTTCATCGTGCAATCGCGTCATCAGGGCACGCAGAGCGGCGGCCGTGGGGATCACATCCTCGGTCTCTTAGACATTGACCTGGATGCGGTGCAGCTGCACGCGCTCCATCTCTCGCGAACCTGTGCCTGACTTGACGATGAGCTCTCCGAAGAAAGCTCGCGCAGCCGACAGGGGCACGAAGATCCCGTTCCTGGCCTGCGTGGCAGCCTTGCCACCCTTCCCCTCTCCGGGGGCCTGGAGTATGCCGACGATGTGGAAGACCTCCGACCCGATGTGAACGGGCCTTCCAATCGGGCTACCGAGTGGCGAGATGCGCTTGGCCAGCTCCGATCCCAGGACAGCGACATTGCGCTTGCGGTCCACATCCTCCTGGACGAGGAATCGTCCCTCGGCCATCCGGATGTTGGTCACGTCCATGTATTTGGGCAACGTGCCCAGGATCGAAACCTGGACGACCTGTTGGTTGAAGAGAATGCGCTTGGGGATCTCTCGCACCGGAACGACGACCTTGATCCTCGGCAGCGTCTCCGCGATGGCCTCGGCATCCTCGTAGGTGAGCCCATAGTCCTGGGCATTCCACATCGAGCCCTGCTGGTTCTCATCCTGGGGAGGCTTGACGCTCTCCACCATGATGTTGTTGGACCCCAAGGCGCGGATCTGCTCCTGCTGCTCGTAGCTGGCACCCTCGCCGATGGCCAGCATCGCAATGACCGAGGCCACACCGAAGAACATGCCCCCCATCGTCAAGAAGGACCGGAGCTTGTTGAGCAGGAGGTTCTTGATGCCCAGCTTGATGGTCCGGTAGGCGGTGCTTTCCTCTAGCACGATTGTCCCCCCGCACTGGCGACGCCCTGCTGATTCTCGACGACGCGCTCCACCTTGCCGTCCATGAGATGCAGCGTCCGATGCGACCGGCAAGCGACCTCTTCGGAGTGCGTCACCATGATGATGGTCTTTCCCTCCTCGGACAGATCATCCAGGAGATCCAGGATCTCGAGCTCCGTGTTGGAGTCCAGGTTTCCAGTGGCCTCGTCCGCCAACAGGATCAGAGGATCGTTCATCATGGAGCGCGCGATGGCAACCCGCTGCTGTTGTCCGCCTGAGAGTTCATTGGGCTTGTGATCCATGCGATCACCGAGACCAACGCGCTCGGCCATCATCTGGGCCCGCTCCCGACCGTCCTTGTGGCTTCCCTGTTGATAGAAGAGGGGCACCTCGAGATTCTCCAGAACCGTGAGTTGTGCAATGAGGTTGAACGACTGGAAGATGAACCCGATGCGACTTCCCCGGATCTCGGACAGGACCTCGTCGGGAAGATCCCTCACACCTGTGCCGCCCAGGTAGTACTCTCCCCCGGTGGGTCGGTCCAGACATCCCAGCACGTTGAGCAGGGTAGACTTGCCCGAACCCGAACGTCCCATGATGGCCCAGTACTCACCACGCTTGACCTCGAAGGTCACTCCATCCAAGGCGCGCACGATCGTGTCCCCGAGGTGGTAGTGTCGCTCGACCTTGTCAAGGTGGACCAGTTTGTCCCCAGAGATGTCCAGGGCGCCTTGATCCCTTGCGTTCATGCCTGCTCTACCCAGCTCCGCCCGAAGTTCGATTGCGGCCCCCGCCGCGCTCTTGATTCGATCCCGGACGGCCACCACGCGATCGGCCTCCGCCCATGTTCGCTCGCAGCGCCTTCCACTTGGGTCCGAGAACGGGATGGGCCTCCACCTTGGCCTTGAAGTCCGCATCACGCATGAGGCCGAACTTGGACTGTGAATCCGTCATCTTGGCGGCGAACTCGGGCAGCTCCGTCTTGACCTCTTCGAAGAAGGCGTTCCATTTGGCCATGCCACCACCCTGCCTACGGCTGGATCCTCCACGAGACTCGCGGGATCTTGCTCGAGGATCGGCGGCCTCATTGCCACCAACATTGCTCTTGAGACCCGCCTCGGCCAGGTCTCCCTTCTTTCTATGCGAATCCCGCTGCTCGAGGCGCACCTTCTCGGCTTGCTTGAGCTTCTCATCCGCCTGCTTGTTGAGCTCAACGAACTCAGGAAGAGTCACACCTTCTGGCACATGCAGATAGATCGCATCGTTCTCTTCGAGGCCCTTGGTGATGACCACGAACTTCTCGTTCGAGATGCCACGCTCGATGGGCTGCGCGATGATCTCCTTGCCGACGTCCTTCCACACGTAGAGCACGCGGCGTGCACGCTGGACCGCCTGGATCGGGATCGTTATGACGTCTTTGAGATTCTCGGCGATGATCTCCACAGATGCGGTCTGGTTGGGTTTGAGCAGGCTTGTGTCGCCATCGATGCTGGTCTCACACTTGTAGAGCTTGATCTCGGGGTTGAACCAGGATCGGTTGGAATCCGCAGTTTGGCCGACTCTTGTAACGCGTCCCGTGAAGACGGTATCCGGTAGCGCGTCGACCTTGATGATCACCTCGTACCGCGTCTTGTTGGGATCTTCGAGCAACCCGATCTGCGACGCATGGATGGCCGTCTTGGCGATCATCGTCGAGATGTCCGGCAGGATCACGATCGCCTGCCCCTGGCGAACCTCCGTGCCTTCGTCGATCGGAGTCTGACGTCGACGATCGCCGACGTTGGCATAGACCACGAGACCGTCCGAGGGGGCCACGATCTTGGCTGCAATGAGTTGGTGGCGATACTTCTCGAGCTTGGTCACCTCGAGATCGTACTGCTCGCGCTTCGTGTCCATCTCTGCGGTGCCCTGCACCAACTTGGCCTGACAACGTAGCTTGGTCCGCTCCAGATTGGCCTCGGCTTCTTTGACCTTGGATTGCAGATTCCTCTCGTCCATCAACAAGTCATAGCGCTTGAGGATCTTGAGCTTGTTCTCGGCGACCTGGAGGTCGTTCTCCGCAGAGATGACCGAAATCCGATCGGCATCCAGATCCCGGTCGGCCACGTACTTCTTGGCGTGCAGCTTCTTTGTCCAATCGTACTTGAGCTTGGCCTGCTCCAGTTTCTCCTCTTTGAGATTGACGTCCGTCTCGAACTGGATGATGCGCTGCTCCCGCTCGCCCATCTGCTTCTCGGTCGTCGCAGTGGCCTCCACTCCCATGAACTTCTCGACATCCATCTTCGCGAAGGTCAGCTGGATCTCAGCAGCCTCGATGTCCGACTTGTTCTGGTTGCGCTGGATTTCGAGGTTCTTCTCGGCCGTGACATAGGCGGATTTGGCGCGTGAGACGGAGATGGCCTGCGTCTCCTCCTTGTCCTTGATGTTCGTGACATCCAGTTCGCAAAGACGATCTCCCTTTCGAACCCTGCTGCCCTCAGGAACCAACCAGAGAATCGTAGCCCTTCCTTCGACATCGGAACGGACGACGACCGACTTGGCAGCCTCCAATGTGGCGGACTCGGTGATCGTGACCTTGAGATCGCCACGGCGGGCACGAAAGATATCGCCGGGATCGCGGCGGACGGATTCACCAGCGAAGATGCTGTCCCGGAAGGCAAAGAGCCCGCCACCAATAACGATGACGAGTGCCGGGAGAATGAACCTGGTTCGGTTGGGGGCGGTCATGGGGGTGGTCCTCGATCTAGTCCTTCTCGTCTTCTTCGGAGCCCTTCGCTGGATCCTTCTTTGGGTCGTCGGACCCGGGCGCATCTGCTGGCCCCTTGAGGCGGACTTCGGGCTTGTCGTCACGCCTCCAGCTACTCATCGCGATGATATCCACGCTAAGACCACTCTTGCCGACATCGAGCAGTTGGATGTCGTTGAGCAGTTCCAGTTTTGTAACAACATAGTCTACCAGGGCAGCCGTGAGGTTGTCTTGGGCCACTAGCAAGGCGTTCTGGGAGTCAAGATAGTCTCGCGTCTGGGCTCGACCTGCATCCACGAGCAACTTGGTGCTCTCGACACGCACCTCGGCTAGGTCTACCGCGAACTGCTGGATCTCGTAGCTGCGCCGGGACTGCTCCAGATCGCGCATGGAGATCCGCACCTCGCGTTTGACCGTATCCAGGAAGTGGGACAGGCTTCGCGCGGTTGCATCGTAGGCGATCAAGGTCTGGCGGTAGGAATTGCGCTCGGGTACCCGGTTGAGCGGAAGATCCAGCTCAATACCGACCTCCCATTGAAACTTGCGCCAATCCAGCTTGGCGGGATTCGACAGGCTCTTGTTGGGCACATCGAAAGCAGCCGAGATGTCCAAACCCAACCTGAGCGCATCCTTGGCAACAATGATGTGGCGGGCTGCATCCACGACCTGCTCCTCGAGATTCTTGAGATCGAGCCGGTTCGCCAATGCGATCTCGAAGGCCTCTTTCTCGCTGAGATCCATGGCACCTACGCCAAAGTCCTGCATGGCCTTCAGGGCACCAGCCTTGAGCTCCAGGTCGACCTCGATAGGGATGCCCAGGACCGCCTTGAACAAATCCAGCGAGGTCTTCAACCTCGTGCGCGAACTGATCTCGTTGTCACGTGCTGTCAGTTCCTGCTGACGGGCCTGGTCTACCTCGAACCGAGGCATGCGACCGGCCTCCGACATCTCCTGGCTCTGCATACGGTTGTCGGTCAGGCTCTCCGTGTTGGCGATCTGGTTGTCCAGATTGTTCTGACTCTCGATCACTGCAAGATAGTCCGAGATCACGGACACGCAGAAATCTCGCCGGAACTGCTCATAGTCACGGATGGCATAGACGACGTCCCGCTCGTTCTGAGTCAGAGGCTCCATCGTCACGGTGCTCCCAAATCCTCGAAGAAGTGGCTGCGTGATGGACATCGAGAGGAGCGAAGTCGCATCCCAACCACCGCCACTCGTGAAGACCTTGAAGAAGCTGCTGACGAAACTACCCAGGATCGTGGCACCACTCGCGAGGATCTTGCTGGCACTGACGTTTGCCGAGGCTCTTCCCGTCGACTGCCCGTCTTCTCCTACGCCCTGGCCAGTGCCATCTGCACCGCCGGACCAGATCGTGGAGTAACGGTTCCGAGTGGTCGTGAGGCCGAGTGCCGCTCGGTACAGGGCCTCGCGCTGCGTCTGGAATCGATCGCTGTTCTCCGCCGCGATATCGAGCGCCTCTGCCAGGCTGATCACCAGCTTGGGCTTCTTGCCCTCCTCGATCTCCTTCAGCAAGCGGGCGCGCAGACTGTTCTCCCGTGCCTCGACCTTGAAGTCGGGGACTTCATCCCCTTCCTGGTCCATGGCCGAGAGCCGCTTCTGAGCCAGGATGTCATAGACCTCGTCGTCGGCCTCCTCCACATAGCCCTCGATGGAGCAAGCCGGCAGGAGGAGAAGGAGAGGAGAGAGAGCAAGTGCTGCTCGCGAGAGGTTCATGCCCGACATGAGAGGTCTGGACGCAGATTCGATGGAGGAAAGGGGAAGCGCGGTGGAGGCCTTTGCCTCCAGGAATCCTCCTCCTACGCAGGGTCCACAAGCCCTGTCAGAACTATTCTCCAAGAGGAGCCCCCCTGCTCCGCCACAGGGATCAGAGCTTGGCGCGCCTGGGCTTCTTCTTGGGCTCCTTCTTGGGTTTCTTCGGCTCTTCGACCTTCTTGCCGGCTTCCTTCTTGCCGGCTTCCTTCTTGCCAGACTCAGCGGCGGTCTTCGTGGCATCGAAGTCGGTTTTCAGCCTCTTCTCCAGGTCCGCCAGGAGCTTTTGGAACCCCTCACCTCCGGTGCCGGTCACCCGCGTATTGCCCGCACCGCCGCGGTTGTAGAGCAGGACGGCCGGGAAGGCCTTGCCGAGCCGGATCTTGGCCAGGTTCTCCTTCTTGACCTTGAGGCTGCCCTCGACGCTCGCCAGATCCGCGCGAGAGAGCAAGTGATAGCTCAGCAACTTGGGATACCGGGTTTTGAGCGTCTGGACCGCCTTCAACTGCGCGTCGCCAAGCCCGGCCCTGGGGTGCACCAGGATCAGAAGCTCATAGTGCTCCTCGCTGCCGATCTCGATCTTGGGCCCACCCTCAGTCTCGAGAAAGAGGCGCTTGAACTCGGGCTCCTTCTCATCCGGAGCCTCCTTGGCCAAGGCCTCCACGATCCACTCCTCGATATCCTCCTCGTTGCCTTCTGCGAAGCCGACTTCCAGATGACTGAACTTCAGGCCGCGATCGAAGAAAAGCATCGTCGGATAGCCCTTGAAGTCCTCGATCTGATCCCGGATTGCATCCGTCCCCAGCGCGAGCTGATAGGTGATTCCATGCTTCTCGGCAAACTTGCGTACCTTTTCCTCGGCCTTCGCTCCCGTGCCCTCGCGGTAGTTGAGCCCCACGATTTCCAAGCCCTTGGACTTGTACTTCTTGTAAAGCCTCTCAAGATGCGGCACGGCCTTGCGACAAGGGGGGCACCAGGTACCCCAGAAGTCGACGAGGAGCACCTTGCCCTCGAAGTCCTTCTCGGAGATCCGTTCTCCGTTGATGGTGGTGACGTCGAACTTGAAGTTCTCGATCTCGGTCTCGTCGTCCTGTGCCGAGAGACGGCCCAGCCCGAGTACGGAGGCGCAGAGCAGGGGAACGAGAATGCTTGAGATGGAAGCCATGGCTCTCCTGGATTGGAATCTGATGCTGCCCATCCTACGCAGGGAGGCTCAAGCCTGTCAGAGCCGGCTGGAACGAATCCGCCCCTCTCAGCGAAGATCTCCATCAGCGCGGGTACAGCCGGCTCAGATGTCCCGGAGGAAATGGGAGGAGTCCAGGCTCTTGAGGAAGAGGTGGAATTCCAGCTTCTCGTCGGCATCGATGGGCTTGGGGTCGCCCCCGAAGATGCGCGTCAGCACCCAGTTCGAGAGGCGACACTCACTGGTCATCTCGCGGCTCTCGACCATGCATTCGACCTCAAGGATGTCCTTTCGCCTCAGGAGGGCCTTCTCATGGAAGATGGCGCGCTTCTTGAGGAGTTCCTCCTCGGAACCACTGATGAGCTGGAGCAGAACCACCGTGTCCTCGAAGGGATTGCCCTCATGGAGCTCCAGGAACAGGAGGTGACAAACGATCAGAAGTTCATCCTTGCTGAGCCCCATCTCCTGGACGAAACGCAGGAGCGGGAACTGCTGCGGGTTCTCCAAGCCCTGCAGCCTCTTTTCGATCTCCTGTCCCAGACGGTGGATCCTCCGCGTCACGGCCTTGGTGCCGCGATCTGACTCCTCTCCCCTCAGCCTGGACCACTTGTCAGCGCTGAAGAGCCGACCCGCCCTTGCCTGATGCAGGTTGTGGAGCATCTTGAGGTCGACCAAGAGCTCGCGCTGATGCGCGTAGGGCTTCCGACGCCTCCCAGGGCTCCGCGAGTGGAGCCCCAATTCCTCGAGAAAGCCATCCAGGACCTTGGGACAGAGACGGAAACGACCTTCCAGCAGATCTTCTCCTTCCAGCCGCTCCGCCTCCTCCTCCTCGATCTCCTGCTCCATCAACCCCAGCGAACGCAGCACACCATCGACCTGAAGCAGTTCCATCCCCCGGAGCAGCTCGAAACTGGTCTCGAAGACGTTGGACAGGAGTTCGCGCCCCTCGATGTAGGGCGAATCGGAGCGAAGATGCAAGCGCAGGAGAATGGCAAGGATCAAGAAGTGCTCGGCCGAGAGTTCCTTCTGGATCGTGCCGAGGAAACCTTTGAACTTGGACTGACGGAGATCCAGAGCCAAGGCTTCCAGCTTCTGTTTGGACTGCTTGCGCAGACGCGTGAGCGTCTGCGGTTTGAGTCCCGGGTCCTGGATCTTCCTCTTGATGGATCCCAGTTCATCACAGAGATCCAACATCCGTTTCAGGTTGGCGGTACGCGCGGACATTGTCGTAAGTACAGTTTGCGGAAAAACTTGTGATAGTCGGTACGGTGGTGGCCCTTCGATTATAGACTGCGCTCTGGGATTGCAAGGAGGCCCACCGACAGCATCCGGGGCAGTCCGGATCCAGGGTCGCGATCAGGATCTCAAGCTGCTGACCCATAGGTATTTGGGCCGATTCCCCGAGAAGGCCAAACTTCCCGGGTTGGGCCCCTGAAGCACTGGCCCATAGGGAATTCTACGGAGAAGGGTTCGCGCCATGCCCGAGCGTCAGAAGCTGGAAGCGCTCAAGAAGAAGGCCAGGGACCTTGAGGCTCCGGATCTCCTTCAGCTCAGCCATGAGTTCGAGCGCCTTCCACCTCACGATGTGGCGGACATCCTGGAGTCCGTCGAGATCGAGTTCCAGCTCCTCATGCTGCTCGACCTGGATGCGGAGTTTGCTGGCGAGGTCCTGGTCGAACTCAACGAGGAGTTCCAGGAAGAGTTGGTCCCCCAGGTTCCGGTGACCCAGCTGGCAGCGATCCTCGAGACCCTCCAGCCCGATGATGCTGCCGATATCTACGCGTTCGTTGGCGAAGGGCAGCAACCGGCTCTGCTGAAGCTCCTACCGGAGGACCTCCGCAAACAGATCCTCCACCTGGCCTCCTACCACCATGATTCCGCCGGCGGAATCATGACACCCGAGTTCCTCGCGGTGTCTGAGGACACGACGCTGGCCGAGGTCCTCGACCAGATCAAACACGGAGAAGAACTCGAAACCGACCAGATCTACGTCGTCGACAAAGATCAGAAACTCTGCGGAGTGCTCAGCCTCCAGGAGATCCTGGTCGAGCAGGACCAGGATCAGCCGGTTTCGGCGATCATGGAGAGGCAGGTCGCCTCGGTCCGAGACATCGACGACCAGGAGGAAGCGCTCCACCAGGCTTCGCACTATGGCCTCAGCACCGTGCCGGTCATCGACGAGAGTGGAGAAATCATCGGCATCGTCACTGCCGATGATCTGGACGAAGTCCAGGAAGAAGAGGCGAGCGAAGACATCCTGCGCATGGCAGGAACGCTGGCCAAACACCCCACCCACCTACCCACGCTGGAGCGCATCCTCTACCGCTTGCCTCAGCTCGCCATCACTACGGTGACTTGCCTGATCATCGCGCTCATCATCGAACTCCTCGTCCCGGTTGGCGGGGAGGCCAACCTCCGATTGGAAGCCCTGAAATTCCTGCCGCTGATCATTGCCCTATCCGGGAACGTCGGCACGGTCGTCAACGTGCTCGTGGTCCGCGGCCTGGCCACCCAGGACCTGGACCCAAGCAGCCTGCTGAGCCCCTTCATCGAGGAGTTCAAGGTGGGCATCGGCATCGGAATCCTGAGCGCGTCCCTGACCTTCGTCGCCGTGGGCATCATGGAGAGCTGGAACCCGCTGTCCTGGGCAGTACCACTGGCCCTGCTCGTGGCCCCCATCGTTTCCGGCGTAGCCGGGTTCATGATCCCGGTGACAGCGAACAAGCTGGGACGTGACCCGGCCCTTTCAGGCCCACTCGTCACGAATATCAATGACCTGGCTGGAACATCGGTCTATGTCCTGATCTGCTTGTCGATCCTCTAGCCATGAGATCGTTGTGAGCAAATGCGAGATCGGCGCAGCCGAGCTCGTTTTTGCGGTCTGACGAGCGTATTTCGAGTTCAGGACGGCTGCGCGAGATATGAGGCGACCCAAGAGGGTCGTCGAATCGAAGCAATGCCGAGCGAACCGATAGGTTCGCGGTCCTGGGCCGAAAGAAGCCGTCAGACGCATCAAGATCGTGGATCGTTCGGGCTGGCCCGAACGATTCGTCACAGCAGAGGCATGATCCATGGGAGTCCAGGACTCTCGCAGCCGTTGGGACCACGATGCTAAAAAGCCTTCTCCAGGAACTCCGGGAATTCATCGCGACGACCGCGATCATGATCCTCACTGCCATCCTGGTCGTGACCTTCCTCTATGACCAGGTCCTGGAGGCCTATCCCGTCCCGACACGGAGCATGGAACCAACCATCGAAGGCGATCAAACCCAAGGTGACCGGGTCCTCGTCGACAAGACCTGGGACAACTTCGGCCACCCGCGTCGCTTCGATCAGGTGGTCTTCTGGCGCGCACAGGATGAGAAGACGCTCGTCAAACGCATCGTGGGACTGCCGACCGAGTGGATCCGGATCATCAAGGGCGACCTGTTCATCGGTGATACCGCCGAATCGATGCAGAGGGTCGTCAAGGCACCCTGCGCCGATCGCGATCTCCTGGCAAGACTCTGGGATAGTCAGCTGCAAGCCAACTGGGGACAGGATTGGAATCGCCGAGAAGGTTGCAGCAACCTCCTCGGAAACGGACGCGTGGAATTGATTCCTGGAGAGGTGACCGAGACCCAGCTCTTCGAGGTCCCGCAGAATCCGAGACCTACCGGCAGCCCCAAGTGGAACCTCTCCTTCGATCAGACGATCAACTCCAGCTACCTGGATGGTTTCGACAGACTGCAGGTCTCGCGATTCGCTCCACGAGACTTCGGCCTCGTAGCGATGGTAAGGGCGTCCGACGAGGCCGTCCCGGGCGCCACCTTCTGGGCCCAGCTGCGGCACGGCAGCATGAGCTTCATCCTGGGCTATCAGGCTAGGGGCAAGGCCAGGATCTGGGCCGTCGACTCGCGAGGAAGCCAGGCGCTTGGAAGAAACGAAGGCCA